>CBDAFG010000121.1:0-52866 GCA_965195205.1 uncultured Pelolinea sp.
CGAATATTACAATTACCTAAGGTTGCACTCAAGTATCGGTTATAAGACACCTATGGAAGTCCTTGAGCAGGCTTTGTTTCATCACAGGAGACCACACTATATATCTTGCTAAGTGGTACTAAAAATGGGGTGCACCTCATAGTAAGTGAAAAAGAGCAGATTCTCCTTGCTTTCCAAGAATTTGTTGATGATTTGAAACATGCTTTAATTCTTCATGAAGGTACTGAATATTTTGTTGGTCGAATTCCCGCCTGGCAAGGCAAACAGATAGAATATGATGCCTTCGGACAAAGAGTAAATGGAGTTATTCAAGTTGATCACACCGGTGACAGCCAATACCCGGTTTGGAGTCCGATCGACATCCAGCATTATAAAGAATACTTGGAAAACTCGAATAACGAAGAAAACAGAAACTTTTTAGCCAGACAAATTGTCGATTTGTTATACACGATTAGAAAGAATTTTATGTATGGCAGCAGAAAATTCGATGATGCCAATGATATAAAAGTTGTCGAGAATGCTTTACCAATGCTTGAATTAATCGTAACGTCCTTTACACGATGACAAACACCACCCAACCCCGCGTGGAATATGTAATGACTTCTCCATGGAAATAACGACATGTATAATGCTAAAGATTGGCAATAATGAAATAGTAAGAATTTGCAAAATAGCCACCCAACATTGTTTGCAGGCGACTATGCTTTGCCATGGAGCAAACCGCAGCGTTTTTTCCAACTGCAAGATGGGGAAAGAATTGTTCGACTTCAGCTGCTCCCTTTTCCACGGGAAGATGCATCCCGTGGAAAACATCCCGCTATATAATACTTATACAAAGGAAAATGGATAATGACTGGTGAGACGCTTGACAAATACTTGGCACCTTCATCTTTTTCCGATTCTGATGATCTTTTCCTCAAGAGCAGAGCAAGGCAAATCACCATTGGTTCCAGCGGTAAAAAAGATACTGCCATAAAAATATTTTATTTTACTCGAGATCACATAATTTATGGCAGCAGCGACTTATACAGAAAGGCATCACAAGTCTTGATAGGCGGTGTTGGCAACTGTAAAATCAAAGCAAACGCGCAGATGTGTCTATTGCGTGCAGTAGGCATACCGGCAAGGCTCCATGCAGCACGAGTTAAAACTGAAGCACTCAAATACCTTTATCCAAGTTGGATTCTAGAAAAGCTTCCAAAAATATTTATACACGTATGGTGTGAATGTTATCTTTCAAACACCTGGATCGCTTGCGACGCGACATTTGATAAACCATTGTTCAAGGCGATGCTCAGGAAAGATCCCCTCTTGGGGCATACTACCCCCACGATTGACTGGGATGGTGAAGTTGGTTTAACATTGCTCAATCTGTGGCAGGTTGAAGATGTGGCTCTTTTCGCATCGTATGATGAGATAATTCAAAGAGGAGAAATGCCGCCAAAATGGATATTGAAGTTGTTTGGTTGGCTAACGAGTGTCCCGGTCAATTGGCATTTAGCTAGAATGCGAAAGGGAAATTTTACATAATCTCGGAGATGTCACTCAATCACTACTTGCACCAATCTGGGCTACGCACCGCAGGAAATCGGTGCGAAAATTTCAAAGATTGGCTATATTGAAATGGTCATAATTTACAAAACAGTAAGCCGTTTATGCACTTCGTGAGACTATCTCAGAGATACTGCAAGGTAAAATTTATGAAAAAAATTGGGTACCAAAAATATTTCCTGATTTTATCCACACCCATTATCGCGGAACTTCTTTCTGGGTCCACACCATTTTCCACCTTTTTTAAATTGCCAATCTTCCTGACT
The DNA here is from genome assembly GCA_965195205.1 of uncultured Pelolinea sp. GTDB lineage: Bacteria > Chloroflexota > Anaerolineae > Anaerolineales > Anaerolineaceae > Pelolinea. The sequence goes on from CBDAFG010000121.1 coordinate 1,818, forward strand.
TATGTGGGATTTTATGGATGCGGAGCTCTATTAATCAGGGAAATCCGCAGCCCTTCCGCATAATTTCAAGCGTATAAGAATCGCACAAAGAGCAGAGATAAATCCCTGCTCTTTTTTCATAATGTGACTAATAGAAAGTGACTCGTTAATATAACATTTTTCGTATATAATACTATTCGGCGCCGAACTCGACGCTTCATTTTTCCCCCCTTTTCGAGTTGAGACATTTTTATAATGACAAAATATAAGACTACGAAATTTTCGCAGCCATATGGATGCCATTCAATTGCCATCAACGAGATTATCGATGATCAGTAATTTGATCTTATTGATATTGATGATCGTGTTTTCCACCTATGCCGTATTTTCACGCCGCCTGCTTTATGCAGCTGTTGCTTTGGGATTAAGCAGCTGTTTCCTGGCTATCATCTTTTTTAATTTGGGTGCTCCGTTCGCAGGTGGATTTGAGCTAAGCATCGGCGCTGGTCTGATCAGCCTGCTATTCATTATGACCGCAAGTTTGACGGATAGGAAACAACAATAAATATGGTGGCTGTGAAACGTTGTGTTTTGTTCATCTTCGCCCTGTTTATATTAGTTCTGTTCTCATCCGCTTGTTCTCTGTATGGACAAATACCCACTCCATCAGATGAAGTTCAGAATGAATCAGCCAAAGAGATTTCTTTTCAAGAATACTTATGGTTGGAACATCCCTTAGATTTAATCATTCAAATAGGATTATTGCTCGCGGGCGCATTTGGGGTAGCCGCGCTTCTTCCTTCACCAGACGAGGAATAAAAAAACGGAAATAATTAATGCTGCAAATTGAATTCTTGTCATTTTTTAGTGGTGCGCTTTTCATTCTGGGCTGGATCTGCCTGATCAGCCAGCGAAATGCTTTTAAACAAGTCATCGGTTTAAAAATCATGCTTCAAGGTGTTACTTTAGCGTTGGTTATGGCAGGAAAATTACAAGAAAACATAAATTTAGCCCAAACCATGGTCATCTCCGCGCTTATTGTGGAAACCCTCATAATTGCCCTGGCTTTGGCTATGATCATCAGTATATTCCGTAATATTCCTGATGGGGATATAGATCTCTTGAGAAAGCTTAGAGGGTAATGGCTATATTATTGATCCTCGCATTGGTCATTCTCCCAATTTGTTTGGGTGCAATATTTATTTTTTTTTCACGTCGGTCAAACAGCACAACACCGCTCCACTTATTTATTCTCAATATTGGCCTAATGATTACGGCAGCATTAGCAGCTTCTTTTCCCACATCGCCACTTCGCTTTTGTTTTACATGGCAGCCTTCCGCCGGTGAAATGTGTGTGTCGTTTGAAAAATCCTCTTTATTGCTGGTTTTGCTGACAAGTATTTCACTGTTATTGATGATCGCCATTTATCATCGCCAAATCCCAAAAATATCTTCTCCACAATTAGGGCTGGTTCTCATTTCAATTTCAGCGGCGAACATCGCTTTCCTTACTGAGCATTTTTTACTGCGCTATGCAGCGCTTGAGGCAGCTGGTTTATGTGTCGTTAGTGCCTCCTTGGCACTATCCCCCTCAGGCAGAAGAGCTTGGGATAATACAAAACTGACTTTCTTGAATTTTCGCTTGGGGGACATTGGCTTACTGGCAGCCATTCTCCTTTTTTATGCTTACAGCAGCACATTTAACATCAGCCAAAACTTCAATTTAGCTGCTGAATTGCCGCTTAAAATACGCGTTGTACTAACCATTGGGCTATTATCAGCAGTTTGGGTCAAGATGGCAATCTGGCCTTTGGGTTTTTGGGCAGATCTTTGTTCTTCCTTGCCGCCAATAATACGCACCTGGCTTGTTGATCTGCTGATGCCTTCCTTAGGCGCTTACCTACTCTATCGTACTTCACCACTATTACTTTCAAATAGCAATATTTCTATATGGGTTGTGTCCATTGTATGCATTGCAGCATCAACAAAAATATTTTTCACAACAACAAATAAACAGGATGTGAGTCTAAATCGGAGCCCATTGGTTTTTTCCTCTGTCTGTTTGGTTGTTTTGGCTGCGATGGGAGATCAGAAAATCCTTTGGGCATTTATGGTTTATTGGATGTTCACCAGACTGGTGTTCTTGTTAGTGTCTCTAAAGCAAAATCTGGGGCCTGTGCCTCAGAAAACACAATATCTTTCACAGTATTTCGCTGCCCAACTTTTGCTTCTAGGATTTTCCATGTTCGCATTATGGCAAACTGCCTTACCAGCCTCAATTTCGCCCACACTTATTGTGGTGCTCTGGACAACCTGGTGGATTCATTTAATTCGCATCCTAAAATTCAACTTTCTTACAGAAAGGAAAGCGAAAAAAAGAACAATAAAAGAACTCTTGCAGTCAACATTAGCAGGCTTATCAATTGCGGGAATTATCACAGCGGTTTTATTCGTCATCGTTTTTATAATCTCTCTGTTGGTCAAAGGAAATGGGATTTGGATAATTCCAAACCGAACATATTTTCGGTTTTTCCCTTTAATATCATTTTATTTCTGGAGTTCGCTTGTTTTAGCGGTGCTTGGATTATTTTTCCTGGCAGACAAAACCGTAGATTTTAAAAAATTCGCAAAGACTCTGGAATATTCACTCCGTTTACGAAAACATCCATCCTTGAAAAAAGAACCCAATTTAAATCCTGACCCATTGGACTTCACTACTTCAATTTCCTCAATTTTCATGGCCATGGGCACCTTTTTGTACAAAACCATCGAACATAGTAGCACTTCTTATATTTCTAAATATTTTATGTCTACTGTTACTTATATTTATGAAAACATTGAACACGGTAGTATTGAGAAATTGGTTAAAGGAATTAAAAAAGTTTTTAACTTTCTGTTTAATAAAGTCGAGAAATTCACCAGCGCTGACCTCTGGGTGCACACATTAAGATCGGTTATCGATTCTTCTCATAATGTGCAACGCATGCATCCTGGATATCTACGCATAAACATGGTTTGGTTGTTGTTATTCATCGTTGTTTTGATTTTAATCACTGTCAGCCCAATTATCGGATCAATTTTTTCATTAGGATAAATACGGAGGAAAAGAAATGAAAACACAAGAACTTATCAACTTATCCGTACTGCTTGTTAAACTTCTACCAGCTTTTCTGTTGCTCATAATTGGTAAAACTGTCCATCGCTATGCGAAATGGATTGCTCTCACAGCATCGCTGGCTTCCCTTGGGTTATTCATCGCTTATATTCCCACTTTGCAGCAAGGACTAAACACTCCTTTAAATTTGGATTACCTTCCTTCAATGGGCATTCAATTAAGTTTGAAAATTGACTGGCTATCTTTTCCTTTTTTATTAACTGAAGAATTTGTCACGATTTTCGCAATGATATTTGCGATAGGTTACATAAAACCTGATGACCGAAACCACATATTTTACGCTTTGCTGCTGCTCTTTTCTGTTGGCATGTCCGGAACTACACTCGCAAATGATATTTTTCTCTTTTATTTCTTCTGGGAATTAATGCTGATCGCATCCGCATTATTGGTGGTGAATTGGGGAGAAAGCGCCAAAAAAACTGCAGTTGCCCTCAAATATTTCATCATCACTCATTTAGGCTCATTATTGGTGTTGGTGGCTTTCATCATGGTTTATTCCCAAAGCGGAACAGACCATTTCTCCGCCTTGTGGGATGGGGTTCAAATGGCGCCAGAAACAATACCTTTGATCGGCACACTTTTCCTGCTTGGGTTTGGTGTAAAAATGGCAGTTGTGCCGTTTCACATTTGGCTGCCGGACACACATTCAGAAGCTCCTATGCCAGTTACGATTATGTTAGCAGCTGCCATGTTAAGTATGGGCACTTATGGCATTCTGCGTTTTCCTATGAGCTTTTTAACCCCCAGCCAATTCGCCATGTTTTCCCTACCCATGATGATTATGGGAATAGTTTCGGAATACTACGGAGCAATCATGGCATTGGTTGAAACAGATATAAAGCGAATCATCGCCTATTCCAGTGTCAGTCAGATGGGATATATCCTTTTTGGTTTAGGAACCCTTACACTCTCTGGCGTAGTGGGTGCCACACTGCACGTGATATATCACGCGATTGTCAAAGCTCTTTTATTTTGTTGTGTTGGATGGATTATCAAAGCAGTTGGCCAGCGCAACATAAAAGATATTCGGGGATTGCGTAAAAAACTACCGCTTCTCACTACCTGTACTATTCTGGGAGCACTTTCTATCGCCGGAGTACCAGCTTTAGCAATTTTTAATAGCGAGTGGTTGATTTTCAGCAGTGGTTTCCAAACTCCTTACATAGGTTTGGCCATTCTTGAAATACTTGGCTCAATCTTAACCTCAGCGTATATCCTGCGTCTGGTTGGCACAATGTTTTTCGTACCCGGAGAAGTCTCACAAATTCACAAGGTTCCTTTTTCAGTCAAGCTGGTCACAGTTTCCCTCACCATACTGACAGTCATTGCAGGAATATTCCCCAAGCCCCTCTTTAATTACGTTGTCAATGAACTGCCATTAATTCTAGGAGGAGGATGGTAACTCTTTCACTTCAATATCCTCAAATACCTTTACTCTTTCTCGGTTGTATGGCTGTTGTAGTTTTTCTGGCAGCGCGTTTTTTCAAAATGTCCAACGTTTCAATGGCGTTGCTTTCAGCCCTCTCGTTTTTAGTTGTGTTTTCCTATATGTTATTTGAAAAACAATTGCTTCGGATGGTAAATCACTCGTTTAGGGGTTTCTCCAACAACCTTGCCAACCTTTTTTCATCAACCGCTTTCTATTCATACGAACCCGGAGCAGCTTTTATCAGCCTGATTACATTTGGTTTAGCAACCCTTATTTCTATCTATTGTGCTGAATATCTTAATTTGGATCGCCGCCAACATGCTTTTTATCCTTTACTAATTCTTATGATATGCGGCTTAACGGGTATGCTTTTTTCTACTAACCTGATGGTTTTATATCTATTTTGTGAATTGATGAGTATTTGCGCCTATGCGCTTGTTGCTTTTAGGCGCCGCACTGATACAGCCATAGAAGCCGGATTTAAATATCTAATGATGGGCAGTGTAGCTTCAATTGTGATTCTGTTTGGTATCACTTTATTGTTCATATCCTATGGCTCAATACACGTTGCCGATATGCAGGGTTCAGCAAGTTGGCCAGCCCAAATAGGCACCTTGTTTTTCTTTGCGGGATTCTGCCTGAAAAGCGCTTTGGTCCCTATGCACACTTGGCTGCCCGACGCACATGGCAGAGCCCCCAGCAGCATTAGCGCCTTGTTATCTGGGATCTTAGTGCAGGGCATATTCTATGTAATGCTTAAGATCACTTTGTCACTTGGTTTTGACCATGTTCTATTGGGGACAATCTTGCTATGCTTGTCCCTGCTCAATATCGTGGTTGGTAATCTAATGGGATTAGTACAAAACCACACCAAACGTTTATTAGGGTATTCAACCATCGCCCAAATGGGTTATATTGCTCTTTGCATGGCAGTAGGGTTGCGCAATAATTCTACGCTTGCCCTGCAGTCCGGTTTCTTCATCATCATGGCCCATGCACTCGCAAAAAGTCTTGCATTCTTAACCAAGGGAGTCTTCCATTATTATGTTGGCGCAAGCGAAATCAAACATCTACGGCGAGCATCAATCCTGCCCATATTTCCATCTTTGGCATTTGGTATATCCATAATCAGTCTTTCCGCTTTGCCTCCATTTCCGGGTTTTACTGGAAAATGGATTGCCTTATCCAGCTTTTTTCTATCGTCAGATAAAATCACAACCTTGAGCGCTTTGGTCTTCTTGGCCGGTAGTCTGATTGCATTTGGTTATTACTTCCCCTTGCTGCTTACTTTATTTTCAAAACCACAGAAAAAAGTGCCGGATGAGAAAGAAAAAAAAACACAAAAGAAAATATCATTTTGGATGAGTTTGCCAATAGCAATAATGGTCATCTCGATCCTTTTTATAAGTATCGCTCCACAATATTTGATGGACATGTCAATTGAAGCCGCTCAATTTTTAATAGGTATGATGAGGTAAATATGGAAATTTATTCTTCATGGTTTTCACCTCCGATTCTTTTTGCCATTTTTATTTCACTTGGCGGATTGATGTTAGGAGTGGGCAAACTGATAGCAGCTAAAGGCACAGACAATCCAGAGAAATTCATCCACTATTCCTGCGGTGAAGATTTAGACACACCGCATTTGGAACTGAATTACCACGCCTTCTTTCGCCTTGCCTTATTATTTGGAATATTTCACATCGTTGCATTAGCTATCTCAACCATACCGGTAAAAGCGGATATAAAAATACTATCTGTTACCTATGTGTTTGGCGCTGCAGTGAGCATGCTAATTCTTTTGGAGCGTGATGCACATGAATAAAACAAAAACCTTAAATATTATAAAATGGGCCCGCCAAAAATCACCCTGGCTACTGCATTTTAATACTGGTGGATGCAACGGATGCGATATCGAAATTCTCAGTTTACTCACCCCTCGTTATGATGTCGAAAGATTCGGAATTCTTAAGGAATCATCACCTCGCCATGCTGACATTCTAATTTGCACCGGACCGGTGACCCAACAAGTAAAACCCCGTCTACAACGGATTTACGATCAAATGCCTGAACCCAAATGGGTACTTGCTGTTGGAAGTTGTAGTTGCTCTGGCGGAATTTTCTCTGGTGCCCATAACATTCTTGGCGGGATTGATAAGGTTTTACCAGTTGATATGTATATCGCTGGATGCCCATGCAGACCAGAAGCCATCATTGATGGAATCGTTAAGCTATTGGAGCAAATTAGATGAACACAGAAAAAGCAGTTATTAAATTGCAGGATGTATTGAATTTAGACAAATCAACTACAAAACAAATACCTTTCAATGAGGTGAAAATTACTATACCAAAACAACAGTTATTATTAGCAGTTAAGACAATATTAAAATTTGGTATCTGGCATCTCTCAGCTATCACTTGTCAGCAATTAGAAGATGACTTTATTCTGCTCTACCATTTCTGGAAATCCGGCGGTCTTACTTTGCAAATAAGATTGGATGAAAAAAAACCACAAATTGATAGCATCTGTCCATTGATTCCCGGTGCAGAATATTATGAACGTGAAGCTCGCGAAATGTTTGGGATCGAATTTCTTGGTTTGCCAAATCCCGTTCCCCTCTTGTTACCTGATGATTGGCAAGGAGGATTCCCCATGAGAAAAAAAGAGCAGACAAATCACGACAAATCAGAAAGTGATGATCTCCAGCAAAAAGGAAAACCCTCATGAGCAAGATTACAGTACCAATTGGCCCCCAACACCCATTACTTAAAGAACCCCTTTCTTTCCTTGTTTCTTTAGAAGGAGAAAAAGTGATAGACAGTGTTTTGCGTTTAGGATATGTGCACCGAGGTGTCGAAAAGCTGGCTGAACAGCGCACATATATTCAAAACACCTATCTTATTGAACGCATTTGCGGAATTTGTTCTCACATCCATTCAACCATCTACTGTCAATCAGTGGAAGCATTGTTAAAACTTGAAGTCCCTAAACGCGGATTGTATATCCGCATGCTCTTGTGTGAATTGGAAAGAATCCACAGCCATCTTCTTTGGCTAGGAGTGCTCGCAAAGAACATCGGACTCAACACCCTTTTTATGTATGCTTGGCGTGACAGGGAGATTGTTCTGAATATTATGGAAGAGATTTCCGGAGGCCGTGTTTCTCATTCTGTCAATGTAATTGGCGGTGTCCGTGTAAATTTAAACGAGAACCATCTCTCCCTCTTACAACAAAACTTACAAGAACTAAATAAGCGTGTCAAAGAAATATTGCGTTCGATTGAAAATGACCGCAGTTTTCAAGCAAGAACCCGAAAAATTGGGTACCTCTCTTTAGAAGATATTAAGCGTTATTGTGTTGTAGGTCCTGTCGCCCGTGCTTCTGGTTTAAACATTGACATTCGCCGTGATGCGCCTTACGCCGCCTATGATGAACTCAACTTTGAAGTTCCAGTGATGACTGAAGGTGATGTATGGGCACGTTCTATATTACGCATTCTTGAAACTCTACAAGCCATTCGATTGTGCGTACAAATCATTAACAATCTACCAGACGGACCAGTATCAATAGCTGCCCCCCGAAGAGTGCCTGCAGGAGAAGTCGTAAGTCGGGCTGAGGCCCCTCGTGGAGAAGTTTTTTATTATGTACGTAGCGATGGCAGTCAAAACCCTGCCCGTTTGAAAGTGCGCACGCCCACTTTAACTACTTTAATAACCTTGCCCGGACAGTTAAAAAATATGCAGTTAGCAGATGTTTCAGCTGTGATTGCTGGAGTTGATTTATGCATCGCCTGCGGAGATCGGTAAAAGAAGGAAATTGAGAGTATGAATTTGTTTAATGTATTTCTTAGAATCTTTATCTTCCCAGGTTTTCTCTTTATGTTGATTCTCGCCCTTTTTTTACATTGGCTAGATCGTAAGCTAATTGCCCGTTTCCAAGGCAGAGTTGGACCTCCCTGGTATCAACCCTTGGCTGATTTGGTGAAGTTATTTGTGAAAGAAGATATTCTACCGACTGGAACAAATCTGTATTTCGCAGCGTTATTACCTCTCATATCATTTGCTTCTGTTCTCACAGCAAGTTTTTATCTTCCGATTGCCATACAGTCGGTCCCCTCTTTCCAGGGCGATTTCATTGTCCTGATGTTTTTATTAAGCATGCCATCATTAATATATTTTCTAGCTGGTTGGGTAACCCAAGGAGTATATTCGGTAATTGGCGGAAACCGGTCTTTACTGCAGTATTTTTCATATGAAGTGCTCTTTCTTTTGGCAATGAGTGGCACAGCGATTGCGAGTGGATCTTGGGCTCTTACGGACATTCGGTTAACACAGATAAAAGAAGGCCCATATATTTTTCCGCAAATAATTGGTTTTTTACTTTCCTTGGCTGGTTTGATAGGTAAACTTAAAAGAGAACCATTTGATATTCCTAAGGCAAAATCAGAGGTTATTGCAGGTGCATTAACAGAATTTAGTGGAAAAAAGCTAGCCTTTTGGTACCTCACAATTCAATTACAAACTGTGGTTGGATTGTCCTTTCTAATCCACTGCTTCTTTTCTGGGTTATGGCAGATGAACACCATTAGTGGATTCTTCATATTCTTACTGCTCTTGGTCATTTTACAATGTGTGCTTTCTGCTATCAGCGCCATATATGCTCGCTTGCGAATTGACCAATTAATTTATCTGAATTGGTACATTTTCATTCCCCTGACCCTTCTGCATAATATTTACATATTAATAAAATGAAAAATTTATTATTGAAAATACGTTCCTTTTTTTATTTACTGCCTAACATTTTGGAAGCTTTATTTTCTAAATCAGAAACTATTGCCTATCCAGCAGTTCCGCACAAATCGTCTGCAGGTTATCGAGGAAGTGTTCGCATAAAGGCCGAAAACTGCATAGGATGCGGTTTATGCGTTCGCGATTGTCCAGCCGCTGCATTAATACTGGAAAAAGATTCAAAACAAAGCTTCCGGCTGATTCATTACCGAGACCGCTGTGCATTATGTGGGCAATGTGAGCTGAGCTGTAAATTCAATTCAATTTATTTGGATAATACGTATAAAGAAGCCTTTTCAAAACGAAAAGTTTTTATTGAGGTTTTGGTCAATAAAACCGAGAATAAATAATCCCCACAAAATCAGGCAACATTTCATGAATGCATCAAATTTGTCAACCTCATTTAGCATTGCCCTACAGGATCAATCAAGTTAGTCATTATCATTTGGTGATTGGCCGTATTTATCTGTGTACATCCCCGAGGTCTCTCTCAACTGCTCTTCAGATAAACGGATCGGGTTCCCTCGAAGCAAGGCAAAATAAGTGATTTTATTCTTTCTTTTCTACTTCTTTCCTGGCGATCCCTTTCTTGAACGAGGGTTGGCTGTCATAAGAATTGCCAACCAACGTGTTTCATCCGATACTTCTAGTAAAAGCTTCGTCGCGATTAATGTCAGCGGCACTGCAAGGATAGTCCCGACCGGACCCAACACAAATGTCCACAACACCAACGAGATCACAACAAACAAAGGAGAAATATTCAAATCTTCTTCCATGACACGCGGCTTAATTATATTTTCAATGAAAAAGTTTATCGAAATAACACCCATTCCCACAATCAGTGCGATCTGCCAATTAAATTCAAGCAGCGCCAGGACAACCGGAGGTATAACAGAAATGATGATACCTATACTGGGAATGAAATTCATCAGGAAACCCACGATTCCCCATAGTACTGCAAAGTCCACTCCCATGAACATCAACAGCACTGCATTCCCTACGCCGATGATCAAACCTGTAGAAGTTGTAATCGACAAATAACGCCGAATAGATGACATCAGGTCGGTTAATGCCATAATCTGGTGGTTATCTTTAAACATCTCTTTAAATTTATCCGGCAGGAATGCAAAATCAGCCAGCATAAACGCAACCAGCAGGAAAACGACGAACCAGTTTGAGAAAGCGTCCAGCATCCCACTTAGTAAACTTCCACTTACGTTTAGTATTTGTGTGACATCAAAGATCTCAAAATTGAGCAGGTCTTCTACATCAACAGGCAGCGTTTTAATCAACGTCAGCATACCATTCACTAATGTCTGCAGTGAGTCCGAATAATCAGGTATGCGATTGATGAACTGCGTAATCGAGATTACCGTGATACTCACCATCACCGATAACACAAGCAAGATCAGCAGCATCACGATCACCAATGCCAACCAGGTGGGCACGTGCCTGTCAATTAACCAACGGTGCAAAGGAAAGAACAAGATCGCCAAGATAAAAGCGATAATGATAGGTGTGATTATCTCCGCGGCCTCCCGCATGCCAAATACAACCACCACCAGGGATGCTAAAAAGATCATGATCTTAGAAGCTGATCGCATACCTGAAGGTTTTCTTTGGTGAAGATCCATAAGTTTCTTCTCCTATATACCTAATCGTAAATTACCGCAATAATATGCTATGTGTTGCTTAAATCATATCATGAAGGTGTTTTTTCTTATTAGATTATTCCTCTAAGATTCCGCAAAGCCAACGTGAAGATATTCCTCTCAATAAATTTCTGTCATACAAGGAGCATAATTTACGAAGTGATAATCTCCTTTTTATTACATCCAACCACATATTAATTGTTACCTTTTCTATGAGAAAACGTCAGTCTATGGAAGACACTCATTATTTTAGTAAATATCTCCTTTCTCAGTTTCTGATATTGATAAAAATAAAACAATTTGAGAATAACCCAAATCTATATGATAAAATAACTCTTGCAATCGCGGTAGATTCTTAGCGCGGTCCTGAGGAGTACTTGGCCAGCATCAATTCAGAAAGCGAACAATAGTAAAAATTGATCGGCCAAAAGAAAACAGGTCTAAAGATTAAAATAGAAACAGAGTTTTAGATTGGCTTCTTAGGATTTGTCTCTATTGAGGCAAATTCTTCTTTTATAAGAATTGAAAAAGCCAACTAATTAGATGAAAAAAAGAAAGGAGCTCACATTGCCTTCAGTTGTATTAAGAAATGGAGAATCACAGCAGGGTTTATCCCGCCGTTTCCGGAAGAAAGTTATTCGCAGCAAAATACTCAGCGAAGTCCGAAAACGCCGATGGTTCGTATCCCGAACAGAACAAAGACGGCAGGAAAAGAAAAAAGCTATCCGCCGCGCCTCACAGCGAAGACGCTACGGCGACAGCTATAAAAGTTAATCTGCTGAAAGAATACGCAGGCAGAAACAAGGTCATTTCGCCTGCGTGTTTTTCTCGGCTCTAGAACGCCCCTACCACTTACATTTCTATTTTTCAACCCCAAAGAATTTTTTCACAGCTATCCTGCCTTCTGTGAATAGTTGCTGATACTCCTTACTATCTGGCGATAGATCAAATTGCGTTGATGAAATGCCACAGTCACTGATTTCGATCGTTCGCTGTTTATTCGCCACATTTTCAGCTAAATCAGATATCTGCCGTGAATCATTAAGGCTGCGAACAATTAGGTCTAAATACTCCCACAAATGCTTCGGGTCATCCACATTATCAGTGTCGTATAACTTACTGGGAAACAGGAACAATCCCAGCGTTTCTAAGTTGACCCCATCCCGATACAATCTGCTCTCCTTTGCGAACTCCGGCTGGTCAAAAATATGGATCGGATAATTATTGAACAGCCCGCCGTCCACGTAATAATCCCCAAAACCCATTCTTTTTCCATCAAAGCGCAGCGACTCAAAAAACAATGGGATTGACATCGACATGCGCACCGCATCCGCTACTGACACATCTGGTGTGGTCCTGGCTGAAAAAATCTCCGCTCTATGGCGGGAGATATTCGATACGACTATATGCAGGTCACGAAATCCCAGCTTCCGAAAATCACTGAAAGTCGCATCTGCGTTTCCGCGGCACTGATCAGCAATGATAGATTGCAGCCAACTATGGAAATACGCGCTTGAATACCACCCGAATCTCTCAAACAGGCGTGTGTAATTCTCTGAATTTTTAAGAAGAATAATGTTCTTTCTTTTCCCATCGACTGCCCCCTGAGGTACTTTCTGCAAGTTCAATGTGTGAAATATCTCAATCATCTCCGATATATTCTTTCGGAAACTGACAATTGTGGCAGCGATAGCACCCGAGGATGTGCCTACCACACGCTCAATATTCTTAAGCACATCCAGCTCTTCCAGCACTTCTAATGCACCCATATAAGCAATTCCTCGAACGCCACCTCCCTTAAACACCAAATTGCGGTACACCCCCCTTTGGATACCGCTCTTGTATTTCTGAATTATTTTTTTTAGAATACCCTTAATTCCCACAATTAATTTAAAGATCCTTTCATATGGTTTTCAATAATTCTACGTTGAAACATAAAATTAGTTTTGTGGTATTTTATCGAGAAACCTGCTGATCCCACAAATAATACTGGTTTTTAATACTACCAGCAATTATTAATTACATCTCTCTCTGCAATTCAGACAGATAATAATTCTGCCGGGCTCTACTTTTCAAAAATAATAATAATCACCAGTAAAGGAAGTCGGTATTTTTATGAAGAACGTCATCATTATCGGAGGTTTAGGAGCATTCGCAACTGGCATAGCCATTTCTCTCCAGGCGTTTTTAAGTGGTAGAGCTGGAAACCTGGTTGGACCAATTAAAACCGGTTTATGGACGAATTTTCTCGGTGGAGCGCTGGCAGGGCTTATTATCTTTGCTATGCAATTTCCAGGTAAAGATGCCCATAACTCTCTCACTAAAAACGCTCTTGGTTTGATCCTCATATCGGGGGCACCTGGGATCATCATTATCACGGGAATAGCTTATTCTATCAATCTGGCAGGAGTCACTGCTGGTGTTGCAGCGGTTTTCCTGGGGCAAATGGTTCTTAGCGTGATCATAGATACGATGTGTTGGAGTGGCTTTGATCCTATTCCATTAGATTCCCGCCGCATCATCGGGCTCATCATCATGGGCATATCTGTTGTATTACTTTTACCTCGCAAATAGATGAGATAAATGAAAAGAGAGTGGTTTCTCCACTCTCTTTTCAGATCTAAGATCACGAGAAACGACCACAATCATTCATCTTTGTTGTTATTATTTGTTTCTTTTCCGCTATTATTGTCTTCGTTTTTCTCACCATCATTGCCGTTATCATTCTTATCCCCAGCCCATGCGTACGCAAACGCATATTCATAACTATAGAGCCATTGATTCGTTTTCTTATTATAGATATTGACATTGCCTTTTTCTGGAGCGCCATTGATATTACACGCAGCAGTATCTCCATCGACCGCACAGTCAAATCGTGTACCATTTATCTCCGCGTATACACCATCCCCTCCTTTTCCACCCAGGCCAACTGTCAGCGTACCTTCTTCATTTATTTCAAGCAAAGAATTGCCGCCCCCATTCTGTCCACGCGTTTCTTCAGAATCCATTTCTCCCGCGTTACTTGCGGTAGAAGGCGCACCCTCGGTCTCACCTAAACCTTCCATCTCTATTTCTGCGGCTTCCTGATTTTCATTAATGCGCTGGCTCAATTTTGTATTAGTCTCCAGCATTTCCTGAATTTGTATATAAAGATGACCTGTTTCCTCTCCATCCTCAACATAAGCTTCCATTAAACGTGCCTGTTCTTTCAGCTTTTCTTCTAATTTCAAGTGTAATTTAATTGCTTCTTCAGGGTTTTCTGCCTCAACGCGGGCCATCGTTTGTGTTAATAATTCGGTATGGTTCTGGTAACCATTTGCTGCTTTGTCCAAATCTTCAAATCGTCCTTCATGAATCAACTCGACAGCTTCTTGAACACGATGTTCCGCAAACCGTATGAGCAAACCCGCATCCACATCTTCCGGTGCGATCGCCAATTGGACATCCTCTACCCAGGTCTTAACAGGATATAAGGTATCGCCCGGCAGCGCATCACTGGATGCATACACCGCTCCAGCTCCTGATATTAAAGAAAGTATTGTTGTTACGATTACTACCCAAGTCATTACAAACCTCCGTTTTAGATTCTGTAATCTATAACGATGATCTAAGCGTTTTGTTACAATATTCTCCCGATCAGGCAATTTTTGCATTAGGTTAATTTTTCGTTTTCTTTGATATAAAGGATCCGTTTTAGAAAACGCAATTGATGAGATCGCATCCACGCTGAGAAAAGCAGAATTCAATTCGTCGGCTAAGTTGGGATACTTCCTCGTACAGTCACTCTTGCTCATTTGGCCGGTTTGTACCATTTCAATACAATCACCAATTATGCGCGCCCTTCTTTTCTCATTCATCATCTTCCCTCAGTATTTCCTTTATCTTTTTTAGCGCCCTATATTGGATCATGCGAACATTATTTTCATTAATGCCTGTTGATAAGGCAGTTTCTTTGTGGCTTAAATCACCAAAAAATCGGCTCGCGATCACCTTCTGTGAAATTTCATCCAACTGTTTGATCGCCTGAATTATTCTTCTACTTTCTTCATTTTTCAAAGCAATCCGATCGGGTTCACCCTCACCAAAGCTAGTTTGCAGGGCTGTTTTAAGTGGCAAGAAATGTTTCCTGGTGCGATAATGATCAACAACGGTATTGTGAGCAATCTTATATAACCATGGACGAAAATTGCGTTCTTTTTTCGTTCCTCCAAAATGGGGCAAATGCTCCCAAGCTTTCATGAAAACGGTTTCCGTCATATCTTCAGCATCTTCTTGGGTATTTGTACGAATAAGCAGATATTTAAATATCTGAATAAAATAGTGATCATACAGATGCCCAAAAGCTTCTTTATCACCCGAAATTGCCTTTTCAATTAATAGTTCTTCATCATTACGAATCGTGTCCAATGTCAGTCTCATTTTATATAACGACAATTATAATATTTTGTTACAAATTATTCTTTAAGAAAAAAGAGGCTGGTTTCAAGCCAACCTCCTGGAAATATTTATTCGTATGACAAGATAGTCGAATCCGCTTCTATTGAAGCATTCTTTTTTATACCACCAGCTTCTCCTTCTTCCTTTTTCCCGTTTCCTAATCTTTCAAATCTCTCGCGAGCTTTGAAATGCAAGAGCAAGAACCCGAACACAGAGAGAGACCCGACAAGGCCTGCTGCAAACCAAACATAGCGCGGATCAAAATTATCCATGATCACTCCTGCTCCCAACGGTCCGATCGCAATTGGTAAGATCCACGCAAAATTGCGGATGGCCATATATCTGCCGCGCATGTGCTCTGGCGCGATATTCGCCACAATCGTTTGCTCCTTCGGTGTGTAGATCATCTCTCCCACTGTAATAATGACCATGGCAGCGATGAACATGGCTAAAGTATCAAAGATCCCGTACATCGTGAATCCAATCACATACAGCATATTGCCAAATGCGATCGTCAGCATCGGTTTCCACTTCGCAGTAATGCGTGTGAACAATAATTGCAGAATCACCACCATCCCTGCATTTAAACTCAGAATATAACCAAACTGTGCAGGTGTTAAACCACGGTAATTAACAAGGTACACAGACATCGTACTGCTCATATTGAAATACATCAATGTAGAAAGACCACACACAAAAATAAACGCAATATATAATTTATCCTTAAACACAATTTTGTATCCTTTAAAGGTCTGGGCAAAGGATTGTTCTTTTCTGGATTCCTCAGTTGTTTTTGGTTTCGTTTCTGGCAGAAAAACAAGAACAAACAACGCAACAGCGATACTAAGTACTACATCTGCGTATAACAGTATCTCAAAAGACCGTGAGGCCATGAAACCACCAATCGCCGGGGCGATGGTTATAGCCAGGTTCATAACGATACGGATAATTCCGTATGCGTCTCCGCGCAGTTCCTCGGGAACCAAATCAGCGACCATCGCTTGCCGAGCGGGTCCAGCAATATCTTCAAATATTCCGATCACACCGATTACGATATAAAATACTACTATTTCATTGATCAGGACCATCATCAACGCTGACAAGGCGCTTGCGATCAATCCAAAGATGATATTTGTTTTTCTACCAAATTTATCTGCTAACGCTCCTCCAACAGTGTTCCCGATTAACCCGGAAGTTAATGCCCACACTAAGAACATGGTTCCAACTTCCGTCATGCCAACATCGAACTTTTGAGTCATATACAGCGAAAAGAAGGGGAAAATCAAAGATCCACCCAATATGTCAATGAATGAAGCCACCATTAACAACCAGAAGTCCTTTGAAAATTTTTTGTAAGTTTTCTTGAAACTGGATAACATTTTTTATCTCCGTTATTATTATTAAACTTGATATTTAGAGCGCAAACCAAGACGTTTTTCTCACCCAATGACACATACGGTTTTTTCAGCACGTTGGTTGCAGCCACTGCGATTTTTTAAATGAGTTGTTTGGGAAATAAAAAAACCGCAGGGCTGTCAGTCTCCTGCGGTCAATCGCTCGATGATTATTATTGAGGATTAGTTAAAAGCAGGAGGCGTTTGGATCATTGGTACTGATGCGTAAAATTTGCTGTTCATGAACATTGCCTCCTTTTCTTTAAATTTGATGTGCAAATCTTACTGTATGAGATAGTAGTCGTCAACCAGAAAAAAGGGAAATTATTGGATCTTTGGTCAATGGATATTGAAATCTCTTAATCAAACCAGTATAATTCCTGTTTTGCAAATCTATGTGGTGGATAACTTTTGATAAGGACTTGATCATCTTATATGGCAAATATTCTTATAAAAGGAAAGCGGACAAAAAACATTTCGTCTTCCTCAACTCTTAAAGCAATTTTCGTATCAAGCGCCCACGCAATGCATGACACATATTCGGGATTCATCGCACCTCTCCTTCCCTTCCTAATCGAACGTCTATCCTTATTAAAAGCAGAGGCTGGACTTTTTATCCTCGTTTATCAGGGAGTTTCCATTCTCCAACCAGTCATCGGACACATTGGCGATCGCACCAACCTCCGCAAATATGCGTTGATCGCTCCCGCGGTTACGGCAATTTTTATCAGTTTACTCGGCACCGCACCTTCCTTTTCAATCGCACTATTGTATTGCTTCATCGCCGGCGTCTCATCAGCCACTATGCATGCCACATTACCCGCGCTAGTAAGTGGTCTCTCTGGCAAAAACATAGGGAAGGGAATGAGCATTTGGATGGTGGGTGGTGAATTGGGGGCAATGATTGGCCCAATTCTTATAACTGCCGTTGTCGCAATATTCTCTATGCAGGCAACCCCCTGGCTAATGCTTGGTGGAATTATCTTTTCATTAGTGATAAGTTTCTTGCTAAAAGACCTTCCTAACTATAGTTCACCCGCTAAGCAGCAATCAAAAATCCCTGTCAAAGACTTGCTAAAAATATTATTGCCTATGGCATCCATCGCCACCTCGCGCGCTTTTCTTAGGACATCCTCACAGCTCTATCTACCAGTTTTCCTGATTGAGAATGGTGCCAGTGTCTGGTTTGCAGGTATCTCTCTCAGTTTCGTACAGGGAGCTGGAATAATTGGCACAATTCTTGGTGGATCCATTAATGATCGACTGGGTTACAGGATTACAATGATCATCTCACTAACTTTATCAGCAACAGCAATGTTGGTTTTCTCCACATCGCAAGGATATCTTCAATTAGTGTTTCTGGGCATCCTCAGCATAGCATCTCTTATGGTTTTGCCAGTTGGAATGGCAATCATGCAGCGGAGCTTCCCTGAAAACAGATCCCTCGCAAATGGCTCATACTTAGCCATGTTCTTCGCGATTAATGCGTTGGCAGGAGTTGCAACCGGGTATATGTATGATCAAATCGGCGGGCAGCAAACTTTCTTTTGGAGTGGGTGGTTCGCGTTTTCAGGAATACCGTTCATTTTCTTTCTGCCAAGAGAAAAGAAAATACATAGTACCATCTAAAGAGGTTCATATGACCACTCTGCTGTACCAGACAAATAGTTATCTAAAAAAATTTTCCGCTAAAGTGGTTAACGTCAAAGTAAATGCTCATGCTATCCTCCTTGATCAAACCGCGTTTTTTCCTGGTGGTGGTGGGCAAGTATACGACAAGGGAATCATTGAATTTAAGGAGAATACAACTATTCTCAAACGTGCTAAATACAGTCCCGATGGAATTCTTCATATACTCGAAGAGGGTGAAACGTTGCCAAAGGTTGGATCTGAGATAACCGGAATCCTCGATTGGAATCGGCGTTATAAAGTAATGCGCACCCATACCGCCATGCACATTTTATGCGGAACAATATTTCGGGATTATGGCGCACTCGTAACTAGCGGAGACATGGAACCACTCAAAGGGCGAATGGATTTTGAATTTGAAAATCTGACCAAAGATCTTGTATCTGTGATTGAAAGTGCGATTAACAAAGAGGTTGCAGCTGCGCGAGATATACACGTTGCCATCCATTCACGCGAAGAAGCTTTTAAAATCCCGGATCTTCTCCGCACAAAGATCAATCTACTTCCTCCGCACATAAAAGAAATACGTACAATTGAGATTGTTGGCCTTGACCTTCAGGCAGATGGTGGTACGCACGTGAACAACACCTCTGAGGTTGGCATAATCCACATCACCGATTACAAAAGCAAAGGCAAAGTCAATAAACGCTTGTATATCGAGTTGGATCCTTAAAAGTACAGTAACCTTTACTAATAACAGGGGTTGTAAGTCGTGCAGGAAAAAATCTGCACAATATTTTTATAGAGGTGAATTATGCTAAAAATCGTGATGGATACAGCCGGTGATCTACCTGATGGTTGGAAGGAAACGTATAACATTGATATGATTCCAATTAACATCATCCATGAGGGGAAAACATACCTCCAGGGAATTGATATTAGCTACGAAGATTTTTACCAGATGGTTGAAGAGAAAGGGGCTATCCCATCCACATCGCAGCCAACACCTTATCAATTTGTTGAGTTTTACCGCCAAATCGCAAACAACGACGATCAGATTTTATCCATCCATGTTACCGAAAAACTTTCCGGCACCATGGATTCCGCCAACCAGGCTACTAAGGAATTAATAAACGAACTCAACATCACCCCATTCGATTCCGCTTCTGGTTCACTAGTCATGGGTATGATGGCAAAAGAAGCCCGCGTCATGGACCAAAATGGTAAATCTCTACCGGAAATCATTGAAAGGCTTAAAAGAATAAGAGATCAGCATAAATTAGTGTTTACTCTTGATACTTTGAAATATGCCAGTATGAGCGGCCGCGTAAAGCACCTGCAGGCGACTTTGGCAGCTCTATTGAAAGTAAAACCTATCATTGAACTTAGAAAAGGCATTCTTGAAATGGGTGAAAAGGTACGCTCCCGCACCCGGTCCATTGACCTCTTGCTTGATAAGATGGAGAAAATATTTGGGGATCAGCACATTATGGTAGGTGTCGTATATGCCCGAGACAAACAATCTGGAATCGACCTGCTCCAGCGCGTCATTGAACGCTTCAACTGCACAGAAGCCATTTTAACCGAACTTTCGATTTCACTTGCTGCTCACTTCGGACCCGGAACACTTGGTATTGCTGCTTATCCCGTTGGGGACTAATTTCACAAATATCGTTAATTAACTTTCTCTCAGTATTTAAAGAACACGTCCTCTGTTCTCAGAAAGAATTTGTGATAAGTATCACAATTGACCATAATCAATTTAATCAATATGCTAAAAAAACACTTTTCAACACTGCTTTTAATAAGATTAGTATAAAATCTACTTTTCCCCGAGCGATTTCACCGTACCCACCCCACTAATCTCCGTGCTGAGATTTGGGCTTCCATAATACTGCAAATTTCCCATACCACTCAGGACAACATCCAATTCGTTTTCCACCCACAACACAGCTTTTCCAGTGCCGGATATTTCAATGCTTGCCTTATTGCTCTCAAGGTTTTTCGCATCATAGTTTCCCGCCCCACTCAGTTCAATTCGTTGATCGTCCACGCTGCCCCCAATTTCCACATTGCCTAAACCACTAATATCAAGATTCAACGAGTCAGCCTGCAAATCTCTAATGTTCGCACTTCCAGCACCACTGATCTCTAAATCCAAATTTGGGGTTTTTAATGCTTCAATTTCGATATTTCCAAGTCCGCTTAATTCAATTCTTTCTAAATTTTTTACAGTCAGATGAAAGATAATTTCTTCAGTCGGATCTATGCTCACAAAATCATCCACACTCAAGCGCAGATTTCTGCCATAGATATCGCTTTTCAGATATTTGATAATATTATCTTCCGCCGTAACCTCAAGCGACTCTTTGCTCCCTTGTTCAATAATCAATGTCCCGATACCGTTCAATTCCAATGCTGTAAACCCTGATATGGGGCGTGTCTCTGAAACAATTTTTCCAGATCCCAGCACACGCGTATATCTAACCGGGAAGATACATCCGCTGGTCAAAACAGTAAGTGTTAATATAAAAATTGCTTTTAATTTCTTCATTTTTTTCTCAAGAATCAGAATAGCCGCAGCCAATCCGTTCCAAAGATGATCGAAGCAGCAATCCAAATGAAGAGGATGACTAGAACAGTACCGCAGCCGCACCCCATGCAGGATCCGCTTTTGTAGCCAAATCGCTCTTGCAGCCAATCAAAAACCTTATCCAATAAAAAAAGCTTCAATAAACCTGACAAACATCCTGAACGGCGATTATCCATTATTTTTTCCTTTCTGCTTATATCTACGAAATTTTATACAAAGGGGTTTCTTGATAATTAGAATTATTTGCGAGATCATGGATACACAATTAGAATAAACTCTCCTTTTTTGTCTTTCATTATTTGAAGAATATGTTCTGCTGTATCATGCAGTATTTTTTCACTAGGCAGTGTAAGGTCAAAAGCCAGAGATATGATCCGTGTTTTCCCAAAAGTATCTATTACTTCCGAAAGCAACTGGGATAATCTGTATGGCGCGTCCATTAGTATTATTGGAATTTGCATCTTCTTTAAAGTGAGCAATTTCTGGCTTCTAATTTCTTTCTTTCGCGGGAGAAATCCAACAAAATAAAACTCTTCCATAGGTAGTGGAGAAATTGAAATAGCTGCCATCAGCGACGATGGGCCGGGAACAGGGATCACCGGTACACCCTTCTTCATAGATAACCGAATTAATTCCGTACCTGGATCGGCAAAAGCGGGAGTTCCGCAATCTGATATCAAAGCATAACGCTTGCCTTGAATCAATTCCTTAGCGATCATTCGGGATTCTTCTCTTTCATTGTGTTCATTCAGCAGGATAAGCTCTTTTTCAGTTATCCCTAATTTTTTAAGAAGTGTACTGCCTTGTCGATATTCCTCAATGATGATCGCGTCCACTTCACCCAACACATCCAATGCGCGGAGAGTGATATCTCGATAATTCCCTATGGGGGTGGAAACAATGAATAAGCAACCTTTCATTTAAATTAACCTTCTTTCAAGGGAAAGCCGTCTTTACCCTTTATATTAGTCTTAATATTCTATTTTATATTAGAATTAATATTTATTTCAAGAAAACATATCACTACATTTATGATGTGCTCCTATGATTTGTTGTTGATAATGTAGAATATTAGTATTAGTATATGCTAATATTAGTGTTTAGGCGTTATGAAAGGACTAAAATGGTATCTTTTTTAGAGCAATTCAATCCAATTATTCAATCTTTATTCGCGACTTCTTTCACCTGGGGAGTTACTGCACTGGGCGCAGCAGGTATTTTCTTATCAAAAGAGGTCAGCCGCAAGTTGATGGATGGCATGCTGGGCTTTGCCGCAGGTGTTATGATCGCCGCCAGTTACTGGTCATTATTAGCACCCTCAATCGAAATATCAGAAAATTTAGGATTAGTTCCTTATCTTCCACCAGCGATCGGTTTCTTGCTCGGCGGAGCCGTATTATGGCTGATTGACAAAATTATCCCACACCTGCACTTGAACCTTCCAATCTCTTCTGCAGAAGGAATTAAAACATCCTGGCAAAGAAGCATTCTTTTAGTATTAGCCATTACACTGCATAACATTCCGGAAGGGATGGCTATTGGTGTCGCATTTGGTGCCGCAGCTGCTGGTATTCCAGGAGCAAGTTTGACCAGCGCAATTGCGCTTTCTATAGGCATCGGCATTCAGAATTTTCCCGAAGGATTAGCGATCTCCGCCCCCCTTAAACGTGAAGGTTTGTCTAGTAGAAAAAGCTGGTTTTACGGGCAGCTTTCCGCGATTGTTGAGCCTGTGGGAGCTGTGATAGGCGCTGCTGCCGTCATCCTGATGCGGCAGATACTTCCTTACGCACTCGCTTTTGCTGCTGGCGCAATGATCTTTGTGGTAGTTGAAGAATTGATCCCTGAATCTCAAGCAGGGTCAAATACGGATATTGCTACAGTAGGCGCTATGATTGGATTTACAATAATGATGATTCTTGATGTAGCTTTAGGATAATCCTTAAATTGTTAAAAAAAGCATCAAAACTTTCCCGTGCTGCTATCCTCGTCGCGTTTAGCTTCGGCATCAATAAACTAATCGCCATCTTAAGGCAATTAATTATTGCCCGCCAATTTGGCCTCTCCTCAGATTTAGACGTATTCAATGTCGCCAACAATATTCCCGACATGCTCTATTCTCTCATTTCTGGCGGCGCGCTAGCCGTAGCCATTATTCCGGTACTGACCGAAGTGATGACCCGCGAGAACCGGAGTGTAGCCTGGCGAGTATTCAGCCAGATAGCAAATATCGCCTTTTTCGTCACAGCCATTCTATCCGCGTTAGTAGCCATTTTTTCCTGGCCGCTTGTACAGCATCCTTTAGGTATTGCGCCTGGATTTGACATCAACCAACAGACTCTCGTTGTGCATCTTATGCGAATAAACCTGATTGGAACACTAATCTTTTCGATGGCCGGGTTGTTAATCGCTGGTTTGCAAGCAAACCAGCATTTCCTGCTGCCCGCAGTGGGACCAATTCTATATAATATTGGTCAGATCTTCGGAGCAGTTTTTTTATCACCTGAAAATGGGTACATGATCGGCTCCTTCAGTCTCCCCACCATGCAGCTAGGAATAGACGGGCTTGTATATGGTGTACTGATAGGCTCCGCCCTTTACTTCATCATCCAGATACCCGGCTTGATCATATACCAATTCAAATGGACTCCAGTGGTTAACTTCAGTGATCCGGATGTTCAAAAAATCTTAATCATGCTCGGCCCCCGAGTTATAAGCATGTTGTTTTATCAGCTTACTTTTATCGCCCGTGACAACATTGCATCCCATCTTCCACTAGGATCAGTAACCGCTCTTACTTACGGTTGGATGATCCTCCAAGTACCAGAAACACTTATTGGAACCGCAATCGGAACAGCCCTCCTCCCTACATTGTCCGAGTTTATTGCGAAAGAGGATATGAAGAGATTTACGGAGACCATACGAAACGTAGCACGCGTTCTAATTGCTCTCGCTTTACCCGCAGCAATCCTCTTGTCTACTTCATTAGAACCCTTCCTCTCATACGCATTCGGTTTTAATACTTCCGGAACCAACCTATTGATCGGCGTTACTCGTGCATTTCTGGTTGGCTTGGTAGGGCATGTTTTCCTGGAACTAGGCGCCCGAATATTTTTCGCTCAGCAAAATGCCAGGATACCCCTAATTGGAGCAGGAATCAACTTCTTCCTGTTTATCATCTCTAGCATTTTATTGTCTGATCTATATGGAGCTGTTGGTGTCGGACTTGCAGACGCAATCGCATTCAGTGGACAGGCATTGTTCTTAATGGGAGTCTTCAAAATACGCCTTATCAAAAGTGAAAAAGTACAACTTCGATTAATAACATTCCTGAATAATTTCTTCCCAAAAAAAGAGGTATTGGTCACTCTTCTTCGCTCCTTTGCTGGAAGCTTGTTTGGAGGGATCGCGATTTGGTTGGTAATCAATTTTCTTCAATCTAATTTGAATGATCTTTATCTTGGTGTATTCGCCGCTTTTTTTGGAGGATTGATAACAATTCCATTTATCATCCCGGAATTACGTTTGTTTCTCAAACTCTAAAACAACAAAAAAGGTATAATAACGCGCATGGTTAGCAAGAAGTTAGAAGACACACAGCCCATTTCAACCAATTCTTCAGAAGAATCGGCCGAAATCAATACGACCGCATCCACCCTCAGCGATACGCAATCTTTTCGCGTTAAACCAAAACGGTGGAAATCAATCTTTCTTGGATTGTTATTAATCCTATTATTTTCTATTGGCGGTGGCGGCATTGGTTATTTCAGTGGTATCCAACAGCGAATTTCGCAGGAAAATCAGGAAGTGATCACTCAGGCAGCGCTGCATTTTCAATATGGAATTCAAGCGTTAGATACTGGCAACTACGAATTAGCTCGCATCCAGTTTGAATATGTGCTGCAGATATATCCGGATTTTCCAGAAATTAAAGAAAAATACACTGAGGTTATGGTGAAATTAGCAAGCACATCTTTACCTGATGAGCAGGTTATTGAGCCTACCCAAACAGTGGATACTCGTGGAGCAGAAGCATTGTTTAACCAGGCATTACAGGCGATACAAACACTGCAGTGGCCGCTCGCAATCCAAACCCTTGAAGCATTGCGTACTGAAGATTATACATACCGTACAATTGAAGTAGATGGAATGTACTATACAGCTCTTAGATACCGTGCAGTAGAATTAATCCTTAATGAGGGAAACCTTGAAGAGGGGTTATATTTCCTGGCATTGTTGGAAAAATATGCACCGCTGGACCATGACGCTGTTAACTATGCCGTTTGGGCCCGTCTCTATCTCACCGGGTCGAGTTTCTGGGATATTGATTGGTCACAGGTTGTTAATTACTTCGGCCAATTAACCGCAGCTTTTCCATATATGCATGACGGAACTGGTTGGACAGCTACTGATCGTTACCTGAAGGGGTCTGAATATTATGGTGATTTATTGGCAAGTGAAGGAAAACATTGTGAAGCACTCCAGCAATATCAGAATGTCTTAAATTATTCTGCACTTGAATACATTCAAGAAAAATTCAATCAATCCCACTTAAAATGTTACCCGCCAACAGCCGTTCCTCAGCCCACTGAAACTGAATCACCAGATCCAACACCGACAGAAGAATCAACTGAAGAGCCCACAGAAGATCCAACTGCCACAAGTACTCCATCCCCCACATAAAACGGGAGGAAATAATCTGTTTCTAACAGATTGTTAGAACTATTTTGTGCTTCTATTTCTTGATCGCGATTAGATCATGCATCAATGCACCGGTTACGCGAGTATTAACAAAAACCCCAGGTTCAATAATACCCTGCACTAATACCATCCCGTCAATCTCTGGTGCATCACGGTATGAACGGCCAATGGAGATCCCATCTCCATTTCCTTCAATGAGAACCTGTATATCTCGATCAATGAATGCCTGATTTTTCTTCAGAGAGATTTCTTCCTGCACCCGAGCAAGATTCTGGATACGCTCATTTTTTACTTCTTCCGGAACATCATCTTCCATCTGAAACGCAAAAGTTCCCTCTTCATGATAATAAGGAAAAATTCCCACATGGTCAAACTCTATTTCTTCAATAAAATTAATCAATTCCTGAAACTCTTGTTGTGTTTCACCAGGGAAACCAACAATGAACGTGGTACGCAGTGCTAAATTCGGCATCGCAGATCTCGTTTTCTGAATGGTCCGCTTTACTTTACCCATATTTGAAGGGCGATGCATGCGTTTTAAAATGTCCGGATGAGCATGTTGGAGAGGAATATCTAAATAAGGTAATACCTGAGCGCTTGCTTCCATTACCTCGATTAACCTGTTGGAAATAGATCCCGGAAAAGTATACATTATCCGAATCCACGGAACATCTTTAACATTTTCAATTAAAGACGATAATAATAACGGGAGACCATCTTTATAACCCATATCTCGTCCATAAACCGTGGAATCCTGCGCAATCAAGATGATTTCCTGCATTCCCATCTTTTCTAATTGCTGGGCATCTCTAAGAATGTCCTGAACTGGCCGGCTGACCATCGGTCCTTTTATCAAAGGTATCACACAATAGGTGCAGCCCCGGTCACACCCGTCCGCAATTTTCAGATAGGCACTTTTCCCTTGAACAGCATATCGGGGTGTTTTGTTTGGCCCCGGTAAAATAGAGCCCGTTTCAGGAAAATAAAAATAAGGGGTAGATGGGTCTCTTTCTAAATGCCGGATGACCTTAATTATTTCCCCCCACCGCCGCGTGCTGATAGCTGCATCCAACCCACTTACTAAATCTTTCAGATGTGTTTTCTCTCTTTCGCTCATGCAGCCTGCTGCAATTAGAAATTGATCCTTCCGTTTCTTTTCCGAATATTCTTGTAAGATTTGGATCGATTCCGTTTTTGCTGGTTGAATAAAACCACATGTATTTACGATGATCACATCGGAATCCTCGGGATTCATGCTGGGCTGAAGTCCTGAAGATATAAGTACTTTCTCCATCGAATGTGAATCAACAGTGTTTTTTGCACATCCTAATGATTCAATATAAAAAGATTTAATTTCGTTGGTCTGAGGCATAGATATAAAAATTTTATCATCATCTTAAAACGATCGCCATCATAATTAATCATTAAAATTAAAGTTTTTCTTTATATCTCTAGATACAAGAATAAGCTATAATTTTCTGCTAGGAGCTAAAAACTAATGAGCAAAATTTGTGTGATTGGAACTGGATATGTAGGTTTAGTAACTGGTGTGTGTTTCGCTGAACTTGGAAACGATGTACTGTGCCTTGACATCAATGAAAAGCGTATTAAGGAATTAACAAATGGCATAATGCCATTTTATGAACCTGGTTTAGAGGAGATCGTAGATCGCAATGTAAAAGCGAAACGGTTAATCTTCACAACCAATTACGAAACTGCATTAAACCAGGCGGAATTTGCTTTTATAGCGGTTGGCACACCTTCCGGTGTGGACGGAGAAGCAGACTTACAGTATGTACGCAGTGCAGCCGAGAAAATCGCTGAGGTAGTTGACCACCCCATTATTGTGGTCAACAAATCAACTGTTCCTGTTGGCACCGGAGATTGGGTAGCCGACATCATCAAGAAAAAACGCGGAAACAATAAATTAGTTTTTTCAGTAGTTTCAAATCCTGAGTTTTTGCGTGAGGGAAGTGCAATCAGTGATTTCATGCAGCCTGATCGAGTTGTACTCGGATCATTAAATCGAACTGCAGCAGAGAAGGTTGCCAAATTATATAGTTCTTTACGTTCTCCCATTTTAATCACAGATCTGCGAACAGCCGAAATGATCAAATACGCCTCAAACGCTTTCCTGGCAACAAGAATTTCTTTTATAAATGAAATAGCCAATATCTGCGATGAGCTGGGTGCTGATGTTAGGGAAGTAGCCGATGGGATGGGATTAGATAAACGTATCGGCCGCAGTTTCCTTGATGCTGGAATAGGTTGGGGTGGGAGCTGCTTTCCAAAGGACGTCAAAGCCCTTGCTCATATGGCTGTTCTTCATAACAGCCAGCCTCAATTACTGCAAGCGGTTATGGACATCAACCGAAATCAAAGGCGGCGTGTGGTTTACAAACTACGCAATGTCCTCAATGGATCCCTTTGTGATAAGAGAATCGGAGTTCTTGGTTTATCCTTTAAACCAAATACAGATGATACACGGGAAGCACCAGCTACCGAAATTATCCATTTACTGCTCAATGAATCTGCAACTGTTCAAGCATATGACCCACAGGCGATGGAAAATGCAGCCAAAGAACTCCCAAAAATCACATTATGCAAGGATCCTTATGAAACTGCAACGGGAGTGGATGCACTCATTTTAGCGACTGAATGGAATGAATTTAAACAGCTGGATTTTAAGAAGATTTTTAGCCTTATGCGCACTCCTGTTTTGGTGGATGGACGCAATCAATGGGATAGTAAGACCCTGCGCGAAATTGGTTTTACATATTTCGGCATCGGGCAGGGCAACCATGTAAGCAATGTCTCTAAATCAAAATAATGTTTCGATTCATTAATATAGACAGTGCCACTCCTTGAATAATTTGTGCGTCTTCCATAAAAGTTTTTCTGAATTTAATCATTCTTCCAGGGTTCTTGATTGAATTTTCCTTATCAAAGAAGTATTTTGCCTTACCCATACGGGAAGAAAATGAGAATCATTAATGTTTTTGATCGATTTACAGCGCAACTAACTATTTTTTCTTAGTGTTAATGTAAGTGTTAGAATAGGCAAATATATCTCACTTAAAAAGGAATTAATTATGGCAAAAAATGGTGCTAATAAACAGAAAAAAAGAGCGCAATGGGGCTGGTATCTTTACGATTTTGGTAATTCAGCATACGCTGCAGTTGTCTTACTAGCTGTGTATTCCGCGTATTTCAAGCAATCCGTCGTCGGTTCCGCTGAAGGATCCGCTTTATGGGGTTTATCGTTAACTATCTCAATGCTGGTAGTCGCTGTCATCTCACCATTTCTCGGTGCCCTGGCTGACTATTCCGGGCGGAAAAAAACGCTCCTGCTTGTTATGACTGGAATCGCAACCATATTCACTGGTCTGCTGTTCTTTGTTGAGAAAGGTGATGTGCTCTTGGGAATGGTTCTATTCATCATCGCTGAAATTGGATACCGAGGAGGACAGGTATTCTACAACGCACTATTAACTGATGTTGCTGATGAAGATGAAATTGCCAGAGTTTCCGGCAACGGATGGGCAGTTGGTTCTGTCGGGGGCATCATTTGCCTGGTGATAGTATTGGTTCTCATCCAGTTGAATCCAGGAAATACACTCATCGTTCGGTTATCACTTGTAATCACTGCAGTTTATTTCATCATATTCGCACTTCCCGCTTTCTTCTGGATCAAAGAAGAACATCGCCCACAAGATAAAGAAGGAAAAAGCTATTTTAGAGTCGCGTTGGACCGCATTAAAAACACACTTCAATCCGTTAAAGATTTTAAAGAATTCATCAAATTTATGGTCGCGCTTCTGATCTACAATGATGGAATCATCGCCGCCCTTACTTTTGCGGGGATTATTGGCGCAGTCATATATGGTCTCAGTGGAATCGAAATGATCATATTTGTAATTATCGTTCAAGTCACAAATGTTATCGGTGCGCTTGTGTACGGCATCTTGAGTGAAAAAATAGGATTGAAGAGAAGTCTCGTCCAATCCCTGATCTTGATGATCATCGCAGTATTTGGCATGATGTTCATGCCAAATAAACTGGGTTTCTTCCTTGTTGGTGCATTAGCTGGTTACGCTATGGCTGGTGTTCAATCCCTAAGCAGAACAATGGTAAGTGTATTCGCGCCAGATGGTAAAAGCGCTGAGTTTTACGGTTTCTTCTCCCTTGCTGGACGCACGTCATCCATCATCGGTCCTGGTGTCATGGGCTTAGCCGCAACTGGCATCTCCACCTGGGTAATGAGCAGTTTGGTAACAGCTGACCTCACAACCGCAGGTAATGCAAACGCGCTATTAGTTTCCGAACAGATCGGGCATAGATTTGCCCTCATCACGTTGGTCCTTTTCCTTCTGGTCGGTCTCATGCCTTTGCTATTCGTGAATGAAGCAGAAGGGCGAAGAGCCGCTAAGGCAGCAAGTATAAAATAATAACATGTCAAATCAGAATCCAACCTATAAACCAAACCGCCGACTGCGCAAAGTTTTCCAAGGGATGGCACGCGGATTATTCCACATACTTTCACAGTTTGAAGTGGAAGGCAAAGAGAACTTTCCCAAATCTGGTCCTTTGATCATGGTTGGAAATCACTTTAGTTTCCTTGACCCTCCCGCTTTCATTAGTGTGGCTCCCTGGCCAATTGATTTTGTTGGTGGTGCAGTGACACCCCATGCACCAAAGATCGTCCAATTCATCCCAAGGTTATGGGGGTATCTGCCTGTTTACCGCGGAACCGGCTCAACCTATGCACTTAAGGAAGCCCAGAGAATTCTGGGGAATGGTGGAGTAGTTGGGATCTTCCCGGAAGGCGGTGCATGGGCACAAGTTCTCAGACCTGCCCGCCCTGGGGCCGCATTGCTGACTGCAAATTCCGGCGCGAAAATTCTCCCGATCGGTTTATCGGGATTTCCAAAATTATTTCCGTCTTTACGAAAATTTAAACGCCCGAGAGTCAAAGTCAGGATAGGAAAACCATTCGGGCCTTTTTCCACTTCTGGCAGCAGGTATAATCGCCGTAAGCAATTGGATGAGATTGGCCACGAAATCATGAAACACATTGCTGATCTGATTCCACCTGAAAAGGGTGGATTATATTCAAGTGATCCGAAAATACGGAGCGCATCAAAAGGAACTGAATATTATCCCTGGGAAGGGCTGCGTGAAGACGAAGATAAGGATAAATACCACGTAAAGTAAACATTTTTGAAACACTTCTCAATAGAATAACTCCCCCATTAATCATCATGGGGGAGTTATTTATGGGAATAGGCTAGGGAACGGGGGATGTTATAATTTGAAATTACTTCAATTGAATAGGTATTATGTTCTAGTTAGAGAGGTTTTCTAATGCCGCAAGATAAGATTCGTGTTGTCGGGGCTCGCGTTCATAACTTAAAAAACATTACTGTCGAATTGCCGCGTGATAAGCTGGTTGTCATTACAGGTATATCTGGATCAGGGAAAAGCTCATTGGCATTCGACACGATCTTTGCCGAGGGTCAGCGCCGCTATGTAGAATCACTCTCCGCCTACGCCCGCCAATTTCTCGGGCAGATGAATAAACCAGATGTAGATTATATAGAAGGGTTATCGCCCGCTGTATCAATTGACCAAAAAGCCACATCCCGAAATCCCAGATCAACAGTCGGCACCGTTACTGAAGTTTATGATTACCTGCGGTTATTGTATGCCCGCATTGGTATCCCTCACTGCCCAATCTGTAAGAAGGAAGTGGTTAAGCAATCCGCCCAAGAGATTGTTGACATCATATCTACTCTTCCCCCAAAAAGCAAACTACTCATTCTTGCACCAATCATTCGAGGAAGAAAGGGTACATATCAGGCAGTTTTTGAGGAAATTAGAAAAGCGGGTTTTGTGCGTGTGCGTGTTGATGGTGCAGTGATCAGCCTAGATGAGAAGATATCTTTAGACAGGTATAAGATCCATAATATCGAGGCTGTCGTCGACCGAATCGTTATCCCCGACTCAAAAGATGAAAAAGAACGCCAATCTTTCATCAGCCGCTTAACAGATTCGGTAGAAACTTCCCTAAAATTCGGCGATGGATATCTCATAGTAAATAATTTATCAAGCGATCCCCCACAGGATATGTTTTATTCTGAAGGCCTTGCATGACCGGAATATGGTGTCAGTTTACCGGAAATTGAACCTCGTAATTTCGCATTTAACACTCCGCACGGCGCATGCTCTGACTGCCAGGGTCTGGGATTCAGGCAGGAGATCAACCCCGACTTGTTAATTCCGGATAAAAACCTCTCACTTAATGATGGGGCAATTTCTGGTATGGAGTGGAATGATGCCCGTGAAAACAAGAAGTACTACTGGCAATTGCTTTCTGCAACCGCTAAATCATACAAAATTAGCTTGGATATGCCAATTAATAAGATCCCAGAAGATAAACTAGATATTATTCTCTACGGATCCCGCGGGAAAGAAATTGAAATGGATCTACTTGGAAGAACATACCAGACTAAAATTAAAAAGGGTTGGGAAGGTGTCATCACAAATTTGATGCGGCGGTATCGAGAAACCCACTCCGATTACATCCGTTCAAAAATATCAGAATTTATGAATGATTCCCCATGTCCAACCTGCCACGGCGATCGTTTACGGACAGAATCGCTGGCCGTTACTATTGGTGGCAAGAATATCATGGAAGTTACTGGTTGGCCTGTGAAACGCTCACTACCGTGGATTGAATCTTTTATGGAAAAGGATTCTCCTTTAAATGAACGAGATCAGGCAATCGCGAATCAAGTTCTTAAAGAGATTCGTGACCGTTTAAAATTCCTGGTCAACGTTGGATTAGATTATCTCTCTCTGAAACGTTCTGCGGCAACTCTATCTAGCGGAGAAGCTCAGCGCATCCGTTTGGCCACTCAGATCGGATCACGGCTGATGGGTGTTCTATACGTCCTAGATGAACCCTCAATTGGTTTACACGCCAGAGACAACGCCCGGTTACTGGCTACATTGGAAGAATTGCGTGACCAGGGCAATACAGTGCTGGTAGTTGAGCATGATGAAGAAACAATCCGCACCGCTGATTGGATCGTGGACCTCGGTCTCGGCGCAGGCGAACACGGCGGCGAGGTGATCGCCGAGGGAACCGTTGATACGATCATCAACCATCCTACCTCGTTAACTGGCGCATATCTGGCTCGCCGAAAAACCGTCCCACTGCCAGATGAAAGACGGACTGGAAACGGGATGCGTCTTGAAGTAATTGGTGCACAAGCAAACAACCTCAAGAATATCAACGTAACTATCCCGCTTGGCAAGCTGGTATGCATCACCGGGGTAAGCGGATCTGGAAAATCCACATTGATGGTGGATATCCTTTACCAGTCTCTCGCGCATACACTCAATCGCGCGCGCACTAACCCTGGTAAACACGAGGAGATAAAAGGGGCAGAGTATTTGGATAAAATCATCAGTATCGATCAATCCCCTATCGGGCGCACACCGCGCTCTAACCCGGGAACCTATACCGGCGTATGGGATGAAGTCAGGAAATTATTCGCGGAACTACCTGAGAGTAAGATGCGCGGCTATCGTGTCGGACGTTTTTCTTTTAATGTGCACGGTGGACGCTGCGAAGCGTGCCAGGGGCATGGACAGATTAAGATTGAAATGCAATTTCTTCCGGATGTATATATTCCCTGCGACGTGTGCTATGGAGCGCGTTTCAATCGTGAAACGCTGCAAGTGAAGTTCAAGGGCAAATCAATCGCAGATATTCTTAGCATGACTGTAGAACGCGGGCTGGATTTCTTTAGTAACATTCCACGAATCGTCCGCCGGCTGCAAACGCTGTCTGACGTCGGATTGGGGTATATCCGCATCGGTCAGCCCGCGACAACCCTTTCCGGCGGCGAAGCGCAGCGCGTAAAGCTGTCAAAGGAACTGTCTCGTCGGGCAACAGGTAAAACGCTGTATGTTCTGGATGAGCCTTCTGTGGGGCTGCATGCTGCTGATGTGCATAAACTAGTTGAGGTTCTCCAGCGACTGGTTGACAGCGGCAATTCTGTGCTGATCATCGAGCATAACCTCGACATCATCAAAACAGCGGACTATATCATTGACCTGGGTCCTGAAGGGGGCGACCGCGGCGGGCAACTGGTTGCGTCCGGCACCCCAGAAGAGGTGTGTGAAGTAAAAACATCTTATACCGGCCAAGTTCTGAAGGAGTATTTCAAGGGATATTACAACCGCGACTGTTGAGCCGCTTGAAAAAACTTAACAAAACGTGACAGTTTAATAAATATTCGTTTCTGAAATTTTTTCATATTCAAAAAACAAAACGAGTCATTGTGGACAATTCACATTTTCCTGTAATATATCAGGCTTCACAGTCAGGCAAGGTGGAAAGTTTAATGTTTACACAACCAGATCGAATTGGATACCACAAGTCAGTAAAACAACATTTGAACTTTTGCTGCTTCGAAAACGCGGCAGTTAATGACCAGTTATTAAAAATAATAATAATAACTAAATCCACAATCTTCCCCTTCCAAAAAATAATCAGGTATTAGAGAAATTCTAATACCTGATTCTGGGTCTAAATAATTGTTCTCTTATGGAATTTCTTCAACAACCACGTCAATGGTTGTCTGCATGGTATCATGCATTCCCCAATGTAAATTTTCGAAATATTGACTGGGAGCATCTAAGTCAATTGAAAACCCGCGCATTTCTTCATTGAAAATCCCCAAAAGTTTATATAAAGGATATTCTTCTATGGGAGCTGATAGCGGCGGGCAATTGGCTGTGATCGTAAATGCCGGATTTTCAAAATTCACATCCGCTTCAAAAGTTAAGCGCCCTTGCGGATCCCAGTAAATTTGGCTCCAAGAAACTTCACTTATTGCCCCTATCATCCCTTCAGGTGTTTCGAGAGTACAGTAAGGGCCCTTTTCTTCATAATTGGTTAACTTGATCGTACCTCCATTATACAAATCGTATCCACCCGACTCCGGAAAAGACACCTCAAGATCCAGCATACCATAACCAACTGGCTCTGAATATGGCGAGCCATCATATCCAGGCACTTTTGTCAGATCACTCTCAAAAGTAATGATCATCATGATGTTGAATTTTTTCGTATCCCCTAAACCACTTGTTTGTCCCGAATCATCATTATCATCTTGAGACTGATCCAGCACAATGACAAGGCAATCTTCAGCGCAATTTTCAATATTCTCTGGTCCATCACACACATCATCCCCACATCGATTCTCAGATATTGGCGGCTCGTCTTTCTCCGTACCCTGCAGCAAACCACAAGCTGTAATGCTCATCAATATAAG
Source organism: uncultured Pelolinea sp. (assembly GCA_965195205.1). Taxonomy (GTDB): domain Bacteria; phylum Chloroflexota; class Anaerolineae; order Anaerolineales; family Anaerolineaceae; genus Pelolinea. The sequence continues at coordinate 36,939 of CBDAFG010000121.1, forward strand.
AAGAAACAAAAGTATCCATTTAATGTGACTCTGATTTTTCATTTTGATGCCTCCTAAAATTCCTGTTGATCTGCATAATAATATTAATTTTACTTATGTAACTAACTCATCCTATTTTACACGAATAAACAGACATTGTCTTAATATTTTTTATCTCTACTGCAAATTGTGGAATATTCTTTTAACAAAAAATGATTTTTCCAATCTCACGAACTACATAATAAGCATATTGTCACAACTTGCTTCGAGAGTTTGTAATGACACATGTCCTAATTAGTACGATAGGAACACACGCACCGGGCAGCACTATGCTGCTTGACAAGAGAGCAAGTATCGGTTATCTTTATGTCTGTTAAAAAAATAAATCAATCAGCAGTCTCTGCCGCTGTTACTTTTTGAGCCCCGCTCGATCCCCCTAACATCCGCTTGACTTCTAGAAAAAGGAACAATTTTATTATGAACTTCAATCAGTTCAATCTTGACGCCCGTTTGAACGCAGGGATCAGCCATGCGGGTTTTCAGACACCTACACCGATCCAGATATCAGCCATTCCCCTGGCCCTGGCCGGGCATGACCTGATCGGCACTGCCCAAACAGGCACAGGCAAGACGGCAGCTTTTGTTCTGCCGATCCTGCATAAGCTGCTTACAAGTCCCAGCAGACGAACGCGGGCATTGATCATCACGCCAACCCGTGAGTTGGCTGAACAAATTCACCAAACCATTCGCGGCCTCAGCCGCGGCACTAACATTCGCAGCGTTACTGTGTACGGCGGTGTGGGGGCTGCCAAGCAAATTAAAGCACTGCACCGCGGTATAGAAATCGTGGTGGCTTGCCCGGGGCGTCTGTTGGATCACATTCAAAAGAAACATGCCAAGCTGGGGAACGTGGAAATATTGGTATTAGATGAAGCCGACCGGATGCTTGATATGGGTTTCTTACCCGATATCAAACGCATTCTCAAGCATGTACCCGCAAAGCGGCAAACCATGTTGTTTTCTGCTACTTTTCCTAAAGAGATTGAGCGCCTGGCAGGCCAGACCACCCGCAATCCTAAAAAAATCGCAATCGGCCTTACCCGCCCCGCTCATACTGTCGCACATACATTGTATCCAGTGCCGCAGCACTTGAAAAGGAAACTGCTTACAAAATTGCTCAAACAGACGGATACCAAATCTGTGTTGATCTTCACGCGTACGAAGCACCGCGCCAAAAAGCTCGCACAACAAATAGAACGCACCGGCCAAAAGGTGACCAGTTTACACGGTAACCGCTCCCAAAATCAGCGCACATCCGCCCTAAGAGGATTCAAGCAGGGCACATACCAGATCATGGTAGCGACAGACATTGCAGCACGCGGACTGGACATCGACCGCATTTCACACGTGATCAATTATGATATGCCTGACACCGCTGACGCGTACATTCACCGGATCGGACGTACCGGAAGAGCCAAACGGACAGGGGAAGCCTTCACTTTGCTGACACCAGATGATAACGTGTTGGTAAGAAAAATAGAAAAGATCATGAAACAAAAGCTTCAGCGGCAAACGCTGCCAGATTTTGATTATGAAGCACCTAAGCCGGAATATCCACAGACTTCACGGAAAACAAAACCTCGTAATAACCAAAGGTCACATTCGCAGCCAAAACAGCGAGCGTACCAGAGATAAGCACTCCCCTTATAAAAGACAAAATCGGGTCAGTAATAAATACTGACCCGATTTATTTAATTTATTTTTTGCAAGCCGTTTTAGATAACGGTAACTTCTTCAGCTTGCGGGCCTTTTTCACCTTGCGTAACAGTAAACTCTACGCGCTGGCCTTCTTCCAGACTGCGATAACCATCTGCAACGATGGCATTGAAATGTACGAATACATCTTCGCCTTCTTCACGTTCGATGAAGCCGTAACCTTTGGCGCCATTGAACCATTTAACCGTACCTTGTTCTTTTTCAGACATGATTTGAAACTCCTTTCCTAAATTATTTTGCTTATTCAAGCATGGGTTCCAAATCAAGATATTACTCTTTGTATCAGAACTTCTGTTTTTCAAGCAATTTAGTGTACCCTATAATTTTACACCATACATTAACCTTTTATTAGAACCCGGAACACACGTATCGCTATATGATGTAATAGTGTGTACAAGGCTACTTTACCGCGATTGCTCCCAACTCAAAATGTTTCTTGCCTGGTTTCACAGCCCGGTCATAGCCAGCTTGTGTACAGGCGAAGAATTCTACGCTTTTAAAACCAACTTGCCTCAGCAACCAGTTTAATTCTGGACAGGTGTAATAGCGCTGCGTGCAATCGAGCATCTTCTTTCTACCATCTGGCCTGGTCTTTTCCAGCTTAAAGGTTTCCCGAAATGTGACTGGATCAAAAGACACATTTGACTGTTGAGTGAGCATATGGACTGCATTAGGTGCGGTCATGATCAGTTTTCCATTTGAACGAAGCGCCCGAAAAGCGTTGGCCAGGATCAGACGGTCCATCTCGTCCTCTTCCATTAAAGAAAACGCACCTTCACACAGCATGATGACAGTATTGAATTCTTCTTGATACTTTAGCTTCCGTGCATCGCACTGGATCAAGTCTATAGTGAGATTTTCAGCTTTCGCTATCTTTTGCCCCTGCGCTAACATCGACTCGGACAAGTCAGTTCCAATAACCGTATACCCTCTGCGTGTTAATTCTAATGCATGCCGGCCGCTGCCGCAGCCGATATCCAAAATACGATTCGAGTAATCGTGGTTAATCTCACCCTCAATAAAACCTACCTCTGCCCCGGTGTTCTGGGTATAGGGCTCTTGACTATAAGCCGCAAAACCCTCATATAATTCCTCGTACCATTGTTTCATTAGAACTTCTCCTTATGTATCACATCATTATTGAGGGCCATGCCACCCACACACTCCAAATGAATCAAGTCAGATGAAACCAACGTTGGGCGGTAATCCATAGTACACATGTAATCACTTCGTTGCGAGTGTTGGTGTTGATATTTCCCGTGCAAAGACTATTATCCTTTATGCTATCAATTATATGTGCAATATTTGGTTGTACAATAAGTCAAAGTGCGTTTAATTACCAACGCATAAAAAAGAGAAATTGCGGTTTTCTTTATGAAATAGAGGTGATAAGATGTTTGGTCTAGATAAGCGAGATACATTGTTTACCGTTTGGGCGTTTGCCGTTCAGATCATCCTGATCATCCATTTCGCGGTGCGCAAACGGTTCTTTCAAAGCTACACAATAAAGTTTAGATGGATCGTGTACGCGCTATGCATCCCAGCCGTTGTAATCAGCATCATTCTGCTGCTGGGTGGCAAATCGTGGTCATTTTGGCTGGGTGGCTTCCTGTTCCTAATCTATGCGGTTTTTGGATATTATATTGACTATGTCAAGAAGATCCCCTGGCGCGAACCTATGGATTTATCAATCATGTTCCCTTATGTGACCCTCTACCTGAGCACGGTTATGTTCTATTGGTGGCCGTTAGCCCTGATCAGCTGCCCGCTGTGGTTCGTGTACGGCGGCGCTGTTCATTATTAGTACGATTCTGAATGTCACCTCTCATTGAATACAGTCAATCGAATTCACTTATTACCAGGTTGGATGAAAGCGCTTCTTATCAAAGGATATCTTTTCCGTCAGGGAGTTCCCAAAATCCTCATACCCTTTGGTCTCATAATTGTATATCGCTTCAAGAACTACTTTAATTTCGTTGTCCCATCCTTTGGCAAGTCCTGTATTCACTCCCTCATATTGGAATTATATAACATCAGCCACCGTTCCCCGTGAGTACAATGTTGATACTTCCCAGTGAACTCAACAACTCGGGTAGAGAAAATTGACGAACTGAAAGATGCATGATGTTGTATTAGTACGTGTATTTTCAAGGTATTATTCAACTATTGTTTTTGTATAAGGTATGAGATGGCTAAAATCAGAATAGATCAAGAAAAATGCACAGGGTGTGGGACATGTGTCGCATTGTGCAGCGTAACACATGTTTATACACTCGAGAATAAGAAAGCAAAGGTTTTATCTCCAAGCCGCTGCTGGGAGTGCGGGCAGTGCATCGCGGTATGCCCAGTTGATGCCATCACCCACAGCAGTTTTTCTTTACAGGATTGCCCATTGATCGAAAGATCAGAAAACGATCTTGAAAAACTGGTCGGTTATGTGAGAGAGAGACGGTCAACCCGTGTGTATAAAAACAAGCGTGTTGAACGAGAGAAGATCGCTGACCTGGTAAACATTGCCCGTTGGGCGCCAACCGGCCGAAACCTGCAGGCAATCACCTGGCTGGCTGTTGATAACACGGAAACAATCTCTCTGTTGAGCGAAAGAACAGTAAATGCGCTGGAAAAAAGTGCTGAGGATCTAAGGAATTCCATCACGCCCGAGACTGGCGCGCAGGAAAAAAGACTACCACTCATGCAGGCAAAAACCTTCGAACACCTGGGAAGGCGATTTAGAAAAGGGGAGCAACCCATCTTTTTCGGTGCTCCAGTCATCCTTTTTGCGATAACTCCGCGTTCACATTTTGGGCGTGATGATGCTGTTATTTCCGGTTATACCATGCAGCTTGCAGCAGTACAAATGGGACTTGCGACATGCCAGATCGGTTATTTTATTTTTGGTGCACAAATGGACAAAGAGTTGGGAAAAGATATCCTAAGCATCCCAGACGACCAAAAAGTTCAAATGGTGCTCACTTTAGGTTATCCGAAATACCAAATGCGCCGATCAGTGTACCGCGCGCCACTGCTTTTGCATTGGGTTAGATAAATAGCTAATTGGAGATTTCTTTCGAGCTTGGTTTCTAGGAAATAGCCTAATCAGGCATTGTGGAAAGATTGGACAAAATTTCGATTGATCAATTTCTTAGGTCGATAAATATCCGTTGAATGGATCAATACAAGCACCAAGCAATCTCAAACATGACCTATAACACCGTTAGAAACGGTAATAATTACTTTCAATCAACCCGGAAAATACTATAATATTATTGAAGCAAAGAAACAGGGGTTTGTATTTGATAGCAACAATGTAGTTTTACAAGGAAGGTCAAGCGATGAAAAAATGGCTTTGGTCTGAGTTGATATCAAAATTAATTGACACATTGTTACCCGTCTTTGCTGCCCTGGCAGCATTGGCATTTGGTGCGCTGATGTTACTAATCTTAGGGGCTAATCCCTTTGAAGCTTTTAGCGCTCTCGTTGATGGCGCGTTTGGCAGTACCAATGCACTGGCAGACACGGTTGTAAAAGCAACCCCGTTGTTGTTGGTCGGCCTGGGTATCTGCATTTCTTTCCGTGGAAATGTGATCAACCTTGGTGGTGAGGGCCAAATGATTATTGGCGCTTTGGTGGCCACCGCGCTTGGATTGGCTTTCCCCGATTGGCCAGGATCATTGATAATCCCCCTAGCGATGCTTGCAGGTTTTTTAAGTGGAGCGATTTGGGGTGGGATCCCAGGAATATTAAAAGCTTACTTCAATGCAAGTGAACTTCTAAGCACGATCATGATGAACGCTGTTGCAGTGCAATTGATGAATTTCCTGCTCAGCGGCCCAATGATTGATCCAGTACAGGCGTCTAAAGCGTCCAAAATCCCGCAGACCGCCCGACTAGCGAAAGCATTTGATCTGCCGCGTTTAGTGCCCACGCGTTTGCATCTTGGCGCTTTGATCGCTGTTATTTTAGCTTTTTTAGTGTACATCTTACTCTGGCGAACAACGCTTGGCTACCGCATCCGGGCTGTGGGTCAGAATTCACATGCTTCTCGCTATGCGGGTATTAATGTCAAGAAACAAATTGTTTTGGCCTTATTTCTCAGTGGAGCTTTTGCTGGCTTAGCTGGCGCTATTCAAGTGTTTGGTGTAAATCATCGTATGATCACCGATGGTTCGGCTACTGGTTTTACCGGCAGCGCCGGATTCAATGGAATCGTGGCAGCTCTCTTTGGACAATTACACCCCCTGGGTACAATCCCAGCAGCTTTCTTGTTTGGTGCATTATTGGTGGGAGCAAATAAATTGCAGCGGGCGGTGCAGGTTCCTTCCGCACTGATCACAGCACTGAACGGCCTGGTAGTTATTTTTGTGGTCAGCAGTGATATCTGGCGCCGCCGCAGAGAACAAAAACGCCTGACAGAAGCAACGATAGATAAAAAGAAAGAAGAACCACCCCCAGACACGCCCCTCAAAAAGACAGCAGAAGTGGAGACTGAGCCATGATCGAACAACTTTTCACCAAAGCAGTGCTGGTCGGGATTTTGTCTTCAGGAATACGCCTGGCTACACCATATTTATATGCCTCCATTGGAGAAACTTTTAGCCAACGTAGTGGCGTGTTGAATCTGGGTGTAGAGGGGCAGATGTTGTTAGGAGCTTTTGCGGCCTTCTACGTCGCATTTTCTACAGGAAATTTATGGTTAGGTATGCTGGCGGCAATCATTACAGGTTTGCTAATGGGGCTTGCAATGGCTTTTGTCAGCATCAATTTACAGGCTGTACAAGGTATCAGCGGGATTGGATTTTATTTGTTTGGTTTAGGGATGAGCGATCTACTTTTCCAAAAATTACTGGGAACAGTTGAAACAGTAAGCGGTTTTAGACCTGTATACATACCATGGTTGAGCGATATTCCGATTATTGGAGAAATTTTCTTCAACCAAAACATCCTGGTATATGGCGCATATTTCCTGGTTTTCACAGCATGGTTTGTGCTAAATAAAACTACCTTGGGACTTAAAATCAAGGCCGTTGGCGAGTCTCCCCAAGCAGCTGATTCGCTTGGTGTAAGTGTGAGGAAAGTACGCTACTTTGCCGTTGGTTTGGGTGGGATCATGTCCGGGATTGCAGGCGCTTCATTGTCCATTGCCCTGCTGAACGTATTTCAACAAAATATGACCAGCGGGCTGGGATTTATTGCCATTGCTCTGGTATATTTTGGCGGCTGGCGTCCTTTTGCCGTGATGGGCGGCGCTTTATTGTTTTCAATGGTTAACTCGCTACAACTTTGGGTGCAAGTATTGAATATCCCCATCCCTTCCGATTTTGCAGTGATGATGCCTTATGTGTTAACAATTTTTACATTGATTGTTTCTGTGCAGCGCGTTCGACCACCCTCGGCTTTATCAAAACCATTTGAACGAGGTAATTAGAATCTTTTATAAGAGGAGGTGAGAACCTGATTAGAAAAAACCTTATCGCTCAAATTCACACGTAAATTAAGACCTATTGATAGGAAAGGAAACGATGAAAAAGTTAAAAATCACCCTGATTATGTTGTTGCTAGTTGCTTTGCTCTTGGCCGCCTGTGGTGGTGAAGAAGCTGAAGTTGTTGAAGTAGTTGAAGAAGTTGAGACTGTTGAAGTGGTTGAAGAGGCCGAAGTTGTTGAAATAACTGAGCCATTCCGAGTAGCAGTTGTTATGCCCAGCGCCATCACCGACCTGGCTTTCAGCCAAAGCATGTATGATGCCCTCGTTGCTATACAAGAAGAACGCGGGGCTGAAAATTTCGAGATCGTATACTCGGAAGGCATGTTTGTTGTTGATGATGCGGCAGCTGCCATTCGCGACTATGCCAGCCAGGGATTTAACCTGGTCATTGCTCACGGCTCGCAGTACGGCAGTTCACTGCAAGAAATCGCTCCAGATTTTCTAGAGACCAGTTTTGCCTGGGGCACCACGGTAGATACTTTTGGTATGCCCAACGTGTTTGCCTATGAAGCGAAATCAGAAGAAGGCGGTTATGTAAATGGCGTTATAGCCGCCATGCTCTCTGAAAGCGGAGTCCTCGGGGTTGTTGGACCAATCGAAACAGGAGACGCAAAATTATATGTAGATGGCTTTGCAGTAGGTGCTGCCGCAGCCAATGCGGATACCCAAGTAAACACAAATTGGATCGGCTCATTCTCTGATGTAGCTTTAGCTTCTGAGGCTGCGCAGACCCATATTGGCGCTGGCGCAGATGTGTTAACTGGTACCGCGCAAATGGTGGTTGGCGCAATTGGCGTCGCTGAAGAAAATAGTGTGCTGTGGTTTGGCACTCAATCCAGCCAAACCTCATTGGCTCCCAGTATTGTTGTTGCCAACCAGGTTTATCACTGGGAAGTCGTTCTCAAACAAATGATCGAATTAATTGAGGGCGGCACGTATGGCGGCCAATATTACAAAATCACACTCGTAAACGGCGGTCTCGAAATTGAATTTAATGCTGACTATGCATTACCAGATGATGTCAAAGCCGCTGCTCTAGCAGCCATCGACGGTATTATCGATGGCTCAATCACTGTTTTCCCGTAAATATTTAATCACATAGGGGGGCAGAATAATCTGCCCCCCTAGCAATCATTTTTTATATAACTAACTACATCAAATAGGTCCAAGGATGTAATCAACCATGGCAGAAAAACAATTTTTACCCAGCGGACACAGGAAAATCTCCCAGCTTGAAATGATCGATATCACCAAGCGTTTTCCGGGCGTAATCGCAAACAACAAGATTGGTTTTGACGTGCATGCAGGCGAGGTGCATGCTCTTCTTGGAGAAAACGGGGCCGGGAAGAGCACATTGATGAAAATACTATATGGTTTATATCAACCCGATGAAGGGCAGATAAAACTTAATGGTGAACAAGTAAAAATTGAATCACCAATTGATTCGATCAACCTGGGAATCGGAATGATCCATCAGCATTTTATGCTGGTTGAATCATTAACCGTTACAGAAAACGTTGCCCTGGGGTTACCCTCTTCCAGAGGACTGCTCACTGATTTAGATAAAGTCTCTGCCCGCATTCTGGAATTGGCAGAGATATATCGTTTGCAGGTTGACCCTGATGCTTATATATGGCAGCTCGCCGTGGGCCAGCAGCAGCGCGTTGAAATCATCAAAGCATTATACCGAGGAGCAGCATTATTGATCTTGGATGAACCTACAGCTGTACTCACCCCCCAAGAGGTGGATGGACTCTTCGTTACCATGCGCCAAATGATTGATGATGGGCACGCCTTGATCTTCATTTCCCATAAACTTCATGAAGTGCTTGATATTTGCCATCGCGTTTCTGTGCTCCGGGACGGCCACATGATAGGTACGATTCCAGCACATAAAGCAACACAAGGGAAACTCGCAAAGATGATGGTTGGTCGTGAAGTGGGATTGAAAAAAGAGCGAGTAACGATTGACCCGATTGAAACGCGTCTTGTCCTTAATAATATTTGCGCTCAAAGCGATCGGGATACTCCGGCTCTGAAAGATGTGAACCTGGAAATTTTTGCAGGGGAAATATTAGGTGTGGCTGGTGTGTCTGGAAACGGGCAAAAAGAATTAGCCGAGGCAATCACCGGCCTGCGGCCAACTACGAAGGGGCAGATTCTGTTGGAAGGAGAAGATGTTACTGGTAAAAGCCCAAAAGAATTGATGGAAAAAGGACTGTCGTATATACCCGAAGAGCGCATGCGAGATGGCGTGATCAAAGAATTTACTGTGGCGGAAAATCTCGTCTTACGCGAATACAATCAGTCACCATACGCCAATAAAGGATTACTTAATCTAAAGGCAATCTCAACTCATTCTGATAACTTGATCGAAAATTTTAATATTAAAACCCCCTCCCGAGAAACCATCGTTAAGAAATTATCCGGGGGAAATATCCAAAAATTGGTTCTGGCAAGAGAACTATTTCGAAAACCACGCATACTGATCGCAGCTCAACCTTCACGCGGTTTAGATATTGGCGCTACAGAGTACGTTCATTTGCGGTTGTTAGAGCAAAGAGAAGAAGGAACCGCAACCCTGTTGATTTCTGAAGACCTTGACGAAATAATGGCACTGTCAGATCGAATTGCAGTGATTTTTGAAGGTGAAATCATGGATGTGATAGACCGGAAAAAATCAACTCCAGAGAGGATTGGACTTTTAATGGCAGGTGTAAAGAGCTAAGAACTGACCTGCTTTATTTTTTTATATGTGGGAGCGAGACTTCATACACAGGAGAAGCAAATAACCAGCGGCCATTTCTTTATTTGGTTTTGATAATTTAACAAGACCCCGCTTATTACAAAAGAATTAATAATTGAAGTGTAAGGCTATTTCATATATACTGTTAATGGGACGGGTGCAGTGATTGGTTAGATAGTTTGAGGAGGAAAAATGCCAACCAAACGAAATAAATTATTGATCCTTGCTCTCTTTACTCTGATAATTTCCCTATCCTGCTTGGTTGACAGCATGTTATGCGTCATGACGGGCGGGACAATGGTGTGGGAAGGATACCACCGTGGCCAACCATATTCAAAAGCGCAAGGCATAACAAAACAAAAAGATGCGGCAGAATTTTGCCGCATCTTGCGCTTCCAGCCGAATAATGCGCGTCCGCACTTCGGGGATCAGCGCGCCGCCTTGCTTAAGATTATTTCTCTAACAGGACAAAAAGACCAGTGGATGTAGATGTGGTTGTGATGATCCCGTCGATAATTTCAACATCCATTTCAACCCATTCGCCGGATTCCCATGCCAGAATGGCGAGGTTTTCGATGCTCAGGTTCTCATCCAGATAGAATCCTATTTCTATTTCTTCACCAGTCTCAATAGTGTTTTCCAGGACGTAATCTTTTATAATTGTCAGGGACACTGCGTTGATAAATGAAAAGCCCATTGGGATGGAAGTTGGCAACGTGCCGGCAGTTTCCAGCACCAATGATCCTTTATATCCGCACAGGGAGGGCAGCAGTGCATATGCCTGATCCTCAATATCCAGTCTGGATGCTGCGCCGCATTTTAGATCGTACAGTTCAGATCCAGTGACGGGAATGATTGTCAGCGTATCATTATTCCTGATCGCGGTAACTGGAATGCTAACTGCAGGCTGTGTTGTTTTCTTAGGTTCTGAATCATTGTCACCAGTTTGGTTTTCTGCTTCTTCCTGCACAGTTTCAATTACTGCTTTGTCTATGACCACATTTCGGATCTCATGGTAATTGGTTGCGCCGCCAGACGTGGCAGTAAAACCATATTTAACACTTGCTGGTAAAGCTCCGGGGAGAAGCAGGCTGCTGAATAATTCTTCCGATTTGATCTCCGCGCCAAATTGAATTTTAAGCGTCATCGAGAATTGTGTTTCAACAGGCTCAAAAAGAATGGACACATTGCGGTATTGGCTGCCGTCTTGGTCAGGGCGCTCACTGGCATGTCGCGTATCAATCCCTTCTTCCAGGCGTTCTGTACCGTCAATGTATTCGTAGCCTTCAAACCCATCACCGCTGCCGCGCACGGATACGGAATCCTGTACTCGTCCGGGTCCGCCTTCTCGGCCTTCAGTTGGCAAAGAGAAATTGCCAAATTCATCCAGTCCAATTCCAACATAGGCATTGCTCAATCCTTCAGCATATTTATACCGCGGGGCATACCCGAGGGATCCGCCGACGCCGCCGACATTGAAATCTTCCAATTCGGTTTCACCATCCATAAGGAAAAAGGTGATCCCATCGGCACCTGAGCCACCCCAAGAGGTGTAATCAAAGGAGACTGCCAGACCATTCTCTGTCTCGAGTGCTTCATTGTTGAAAGCATATCCACTTTCCCAGCTATTATTATCAGTTAGACGCAGCCAGCCGTCACCTGATTCGTCGGTAATGCCATCACCGGTCAATTCTGCATCACCGCCAATTACCCAATTCTCGGGCAGCTCGCTGGATTTGAAGTCGAAGTTTTCAGTATTCTCGTTATCCTGAAAAATCTCAATTTCTTTCTGTTCCGTTTCCTGAGTTTGCTCTTTTTCTACCGCTAATTTTTTTACTTCAGCTTCTTTTTTTGAATTATCTTTCTGCTCATTGTTTTCCTGCGCAGCTGGCTTAGTTTCAGGTTCAACCACGCTGCCATCGTCCGCGAACACGGTGCTTATGTTAACAATCAGCAGTGAAATTGTAACGAGCATTGTTATCAATGTTGTAGTTTTGTTTTTCTTCATTATTTTTCTCCTAATTTCTTTATTTTTCTTTCTCAATAATATGAAAAGATCGTTAATCAAACGTTAAAAAAAATAAGCGAATGTATAATATGCACAGAAATACATGGGCAAACATATGTCATCGAATTATTCAATCAATGTATTAGGTGGATTAACAATTACTGACAGCAGTGGAAATTTACTTGAATTCTCGTCGCGCAAAGCGGAAGCGATCCTGATCTATGTAATTTTTTCAGAAAAGGCTTCTTGTGAAAGAGAGGAATTAGCGACTCTTTTCTGGGAGGACATGCCCGAGACAAATGCGCTCACAAATCTGCGCGTTACGCTATCAAACATCAAAAAAAAATCTAATGAGTTATTAAACATCAGCAGGCGCAGGGTTTCTTTAAATCCGGAAATCAAATTATCGGTGGATGCCCTCAATCTTATTGAAATAATCAGAAAATTTCTTAGCAGTGACCGTCTAAAAGAAAATATTTCAGTTGAACATGCCAGAGAAATTACGGAAATCTTACCTTTGTATCGAGGAGATTTTCTGCAGGGATTTTATGTTCCAAACGTAATAGCATTTGAAGACTGGGCTGCATATAAACGCGAATCTCTGAGAATCGCAGTGATTGATGCATCACAGCTAGTCATTGATGCTTTCTATAAAAACGGCTTGTATGTGGATGGGATTTCTGCAGCTAATCATCTTCTTTTTATTGACCCTTTTAATGATGCTGCTTTCAACTGGCTGATTAAACTCTACGCAGCCGACGGCCAGCGTGATGCGTCTCTAAAAACATTCGATAAATATATACATTTGCTCAAAGATGAACTAGGCATAGAGCCAGCCCGTGAGGTGCTTGAGTTAGTTGAACAGATAAAGAATGGAAAGTTTTCTCCAGAAAGTTCTGAAACACGCGAGCAATCCGAGCCCATTCTGCCTATACCCAATAATATACCGCTTCAGGTCACGGAATTCTATGGAAGGCAAAATGAACTCCAGCAGCTGCGCGGCCACTTGCGCAACCCACAGCTTCGTTTGGTAACTATGATTGGTCAGGGTGGGGCTGGAAAAACGCGTTTGGCGGTTGAAGCTGCAAAACAGAACTTGAAGAACTTCCCGGATGGTATCTGGTTTGTCCCACTTGAAGGAGTGGTTTCACCAGATCTTGTCTTGCCAGAAATTTATAAAATACTGAAAATTTCATTTCCAGAAAAGAACCAGGCACTGAACCAGCTGGTGAAATTTCTGAACGGGCACAGCATTCTGATTGTGCTGGATAATTTCGAGCATCTGCTTGAAGCCAGTACGATCATCTCTGAAGTCATTAACCGGACAGAGAACTCCAAGTTCATAGTGACATCTCGAGAAATGACCGGCCTACCTGAAGAAGTGAATATGAACATTGAAGGTTTGTCATTAATTCCCAAAATGAAGGAGAGAAAACCAAACGGCAATCAAAAATATGAATCAATTGAACACTCCCCAGCCGGCGCATTTTTCATTGAGAGAGCCCGCCGAATCAAGCCGTCATTTTCTCCCGGTACGGAAGATACAGCGGTGATTGAACAAATCTGCGAACTGGTTGCGGGGCTTCCTTTGGGTATTGAACTGGCAGCTCATGGAATTTGTAACCACAAGCTTGTGGAATTGAGAGATCATATTTCGGATGATATATCCTTCTTAAGAACAGACCAACCGGACCTGCCTGAAAGACAGCGCAGCCTGACTTCTGTATTTAATACCTTTTGGGAGCAGCTTTCCGAAGAGGAACAGCTGTTAATAAGCCGGTTATCAGTCTTCCATGGTATTGTAACAAAAGACGCGGCAAAGAAAATTGCGGGAGTATCCGTTTTCTTCCTGGGCAGTCTGGTGTCTCGCGGATTCCTTCAACGAGTCATGCCAAAGGGATTTCGTTCGCATTCCATGCACCGGCGTTTTGTATATGAAAAGCTGAAACAAAATGAACGCGAATTTATTACGACTCATGAAAAACATCGGGATTATTATTTTTCTTTCCTAAAGAAGCTGGAGAGAAAAATCCGCGATAACCCACAAAAAGAGATTTTGGATGAAATCGAATTTGAACAGAACAACATCCGCGCGGCACTGAATTTCACCATTCAACAGAAGAATAAGCAAATGGCGCTTGAGTTTTGTGAGCTCCTGATGCCATACTGGAAAATTCGCGGATATTATCAGGAGGGATACCATTGGTTGAATAAGACATTTAGTCTGAATACCAACGCGAACCAGGTGATGGAATCCTCCGCGCTTTGCGCTGCAGCAAAGCTGGTTAGTGCGCTGGGAGATTATGCGGTCGCTGAGAATTTCAGCCGAAAAAGCCTTGAGATTGCAAAAAAACTGGGCGACCAACACAGTATTGCCCGTGCGTTAAATTCTCTCGGGGCTGCATTAGCGGCAAAAGGTAGCGCAGAAAAAGCTGAAAACTTCTTTAACCAAAGCTTGAATATCTATCGAACCCTGCGAGTGCAGCAAGCTATTGCCGGTACGCTTGTTAATATTGCAGTGATGGAATTGCAGAACGGAAACATTCTTCAATCTAGGGAACTGCTGGATGAAGCCTTGGCCACTTTTAGGATTGTGGGTGATTCAATAGGCATAATTCATGTTCTACAGACTTATGCCAAAATTGAATTAATTGAAAGGAGATCAATCAAAGCGTATCAATATATCATCGAAGCGCTTGAGAAATCCTGGGGATTAAAAGCGAAAGATGAATTAGTGAAAACATATTTACTGTTATCCGAATATCATTTACGCCGCGGTGAATTGAAGAAAAGTGTGGTATTGCTTGCTCTGGTTGATGATGTAACCAAAAGGCATAATTTCACACTGCATACCAGCAGCCTTAGCGACTTTAAGAGAATTCATGATACTGCAAAAAAGCATCTAAAGAATAATGAGTTTAACAACTTTTGGGAAGCAGGTATTGAGAATGGGGAATCCTCAACGGTCAAAGCCTATCTAAGATAATTCAACTGTAAGCGGCTCAACGCATTTTTCATTATCAAAACACGGTCAGTTTATGTGATAACGCTAAGAAGTTCATTTAGATCGGACAGTTCGTCGGTGTGGATTACAGAGCGCATAAAGCGAACATAGATTGAGACTCTGTTATTTCTTTTGCGGTTGGACTGATACACCATGGAATAAGAAAGTCAAACAATGAAGATTTGTCCATGCGGGAGCATATCAAGCAAAGAATATCGCGTGTGAGAACCGTGACCTGAATTTAATCCTTATTGATGTATAACATTATCAATAAGGTCATAAGAGCCTTATTTGCAGATCCCTTTTATGTACCAAATACACTGATAACCTACAGGTCACCTGCTTGATAAATTTTATTAATATCCCAATTTGAAATTAGCAGGACTTGTAAGAAATTCATATTATTTTCAAATCGTGTAAGACTTTAGAAAGTTCTCATTCTTCGAGAAATGGCAATTAAATATTTTCATTGCCGTTTATGATTTTCATTAACCAACCTATCAATACATATTTTTTCAAGAGGACAAGAAACACTATGCGAATCGCACTAATCAGTGACCCATTAACCACCAATTATTCCGATCCAATCAATGAAACAATTGGATCAACTCATAATAGGGTAATAAAAAACATAGCTTCAGCTATCAAGTTTTTGGGCCATGCGGTTGAATGCGTTGAAGCAAACAATGAATTGGAAGAGTACCTATCAAGAATTAAACCGCAAATTGTGTTTAACCGATCCAATAAAGATAACCGTAAATCAGGTCTTGCTTTCACGCCATCTCTATTAGAGCTAGTGTAACAATCTTTCTGTAATTTCAAAAAAGAGTAGATCACGGTATCCTTTCAGAAGTCAGATAAACAAAAGAAAGGAATAAGACCATGATCTACAAGAATGATTGTACATTACCAAAAGAATATCTGGAACAACT
>CBDAFG010000122.1:0-13678 GCA_965195205.1 uncultured Pelolinea sp.
CTCAACTATATGAATTCCACGATCAACTACCTGTCATTTTTCATGGGTGGTGAAACCAAAGAAAATGTGGATGCGGGCATTCAGAACAGCCAGGTTTTGTGGCAGGTGGTTCTTGGGGAATTCAACAAACTGCTTACTTCCGCCGGTTTGGTTTCTGAGGAGTTACCGGATATCGTTAGTGCCGTACCACAAACCACAGACAGCAGCTTTTTTGTGGGCAATGATGGTCCTCAGAGGGTGAATGTACGCAGCCAACCGGACCTCAACGCTGATATTATTTCCCAATTTGAGCCAGGCATGCAGGCAATTGGTTTGGCCCGCAACGAACCCGGAGATTGGCTGCAGATCAATTTGAATGGTATCATCGGATGGGTGTATACCGAAACGGTCACTACTTCAGCGGCTGTCGAAGAACTTCCTGTCTCTAACCCTGCCCAATAATAGAAAATTAAATGAATAACAGCAGTGATTTATTACTGCTGTTATTTTGTTAAAGGATAAAATAACTGCTGGAATAGAATTGGCACCTGTTTTTAATATCATAGGTTTATATTATTTTCCATGGATATGCGGTATATTAATATCAGAAAACAAAACAGTAAATTTACAGGAGTTGACATGCGTTTTAGCGGATGGGAAATTATCATTGTTCTGGTCATTGTTCTTTTGCTCTTTGGTCCTGGCCGGATCACAAAGATCGCTGGTGAGATGGGAAGGGGTATTAAAGAATTTAAAGACGGCCTTTCTGGGGAGGATGGCACCGAAGATACAGATAAAGAACAAGACGAATAAAGAATTCACACAGAGAGTATTGCTCGATGCAGTTATTGGGTATTGGACCATTAGAACTATTATTTATAGCGGTGATAGCCGTGATCGTTTTAGGGCCAAAGGGTATGGTCAATGGCGCGCGTGAAGCGGGAAAGGTGATCCGGAAGATCATCCGTTCACCGATTTGGCATGAAATCGTGGATACGTCTCGCGAAATCCGCGAATTTCCCCGGAAAATAGCGCGTGAAGCGGGCATCGAAAAAGACTTGGAAGATCTGCGTAGGTCCACTCGTGGAACGCTTGGTGAAATCAACCGTTCCCATCACCCGAAAATTTCTCCGGTTGAAAAATCAGATGGGGATCAAGGAGATACTGAGCTATCTCAACTAAAGGACGAAAAGTGAATAAGGAAACCCCAATTAGAGCTCCACAAAGTTCCGAAAAGCCATTTTGGGACCATGTGGAAGAGCTGCGGCACCGCCTTCTGATTGCGCTGGTCGCCTTGGCAGCGGCAACCGCGGGTAGTTTTCTGTTTACCGAACGCATCATTTATCTTTTGGCACAACCAGCTGGCTCAATCAATGCTCTGCAGTCTATCGAAGTGACTGAGAATGTGGCAGTATTCATGCGTGTATCGCTGCTGAGCGGAGTGGCGATCGCGATGCCGGTTATTCTATATGAGCTGTTGGCGTTCATTATGCCGGGGCTTAAGGCAAACGAGAAAAAATGGGTGACACTGACAGTATTTTTCGGAACAATTTTGTTTCTGGCAGGTGCGGCATTTGCTTATTTTGTGATGCTGCCGGCATCACTGACTTTTCTGCTGCAATTCCTTGGAGTTGAAACTAAACCGCGCCTTTCTTCCTATATTAATTTCATCACGAGTCTTATCTTCTGGCTGGGGATCGGGTTTCAGTTTCCCATTCTTGTGTTCTCTCTTGCAAAATTACGCATTGTTTCCGTGAAAACCTTAGCGAAAGGGTGGCGCTATGCGATCGTAATTATTGCGATATTGGCAGCGGTAATCACACCCACTGTGGACCCGGTCAATATGGCATTATTAATGGCACCATTATTTATCCTTTATTTATTAAGCATTCTGTTTGCCTTCTTCGCTACGCGTGGTGATCAACCGAAGGAATAACTGAGATTATATTTATTTTTTAAAATTTATTAAAGATAGGGATTTTTAGAAAAAGGAAAGTATGAAAAAAATCACACAGACCCAACGGGAGCAATTGCTTGTCTTGCAGCAAGAAGAGATCAACGGATATCATACGTATAATCGGTTGTCTAAAATTGTAAAAGATCCGAAAAACAGCAATATCTTAAAACGGATCGCGGGCGAAGAGTTCAAGCACTATAAGACCTGGAAAGAATATACTCAACAAGAGGTTGCCCCTGATAAGTGGAAAATACGCTTCTTCTTTTGGGTTTCTAAGTTGTTTGGATTGACCTTTGGCATTCGTTTAATGGAGCTGGGGGAAGAGAAAGTTCAGGTTGAGTATGCCAGTTTGCTCAAGGCATTCCCAGAGACAGCAGATGTGTTAGCAGATGAAGAAAAACATGAAAATGAACTGCTGGACATGCTGGATGAACAGAGTCTGCAGTATGCTGGCTCGGTGGTTCTCGGATTGAATGATGCGCTTGTGGAATTGACAGGCGCGCTGGCAGGGTTAACCTTTGCATTTCAGGATACGAAATTAATCGCATTGGCTGGCCTGATAACAGGTATCTCCGCGTCATTCTCAATGGCTGCATCGGAATATCTGTCCACAAAATCCGATGAGTCCGGGCAAAACCCACTCCTTTCAGCTCTCTATACGGGAATTGCGTATATTTTTACAGTGACCATGCTGATCCTCCCGTATTTATTGTCCACGAATTATCACATCAGTCTTGCATGGACTATTTTCAACGCGATTTTGATCATAGCAGTCTTTAATTATTACATTTCCGTTGCCCGTGGATATAACTTCCGCCAGCGTTTTTTGGAAATGGCATCTATCAGTCTTGGAGTGGCTCTGCTTTCATTCGTGATCGGGAATTTGATTCGCGTTTGGATCGGGGTTGATATTTAGAAGCAGATTAATAAACAGTAATAAGCTGCTGATTATTCGGCAGCTTTATTTAAATAAAATTTTGATTGGCAACTGGTATTTCAATTTTCATTGATAGGATCCTCTAAAATAATTTATAATATTAGTATGTACTAATATATGGAGAAGTTATGAAAATCTTGGTATTTGGAGCAGGACCTTTGGGCAGCTTGTTGGCCGCCCGATTATTCCAGGGTGGTCATGAAGTTGCTTTGCTGGCGCGCGGAGTGCGATTGGAGGGTTTAAAGAAGCACGGCGTAGCGCTGAGGCGGTGGCCGACTGAGGAGACAGAGTCCGTCAGAGTTCCGGTTGTAGAAATATTCTCGTCGGAAGATGATTATGATCTCGTGTTGGTCGTGATGCGTAAGAACAGCGCTTTAAAAATCCTGCCGCTGCTCTCCATGAATAAGAAGGTGCCAACATTCCTGTTTTTGATGAATAATGCGGCAGGTCCGGGCGCTTTCATTGATGCCCTGGGTAAGGATCGGGTGATGCTGGGATTTCTGGGGGCGGCAGGATACCGCGACGGTCATACCATTGTGCACCTCAACGGGTCACCAGACAGGCCAGCAGAGATTATTATGGGAGAGATAGATGGAGGAATCTCCACTCGCCTGGAGAAAATTGCGCAGGAATTAGGAAAAGGATTATATGTCGAAGCAGCAATCGAGCCGTACATGGATGCTTGGTCAAAGTATCATGTGGCGCTGCTTTTTCCATCGCTCGCTCCGGCTCTTTTCTTATGCGGAAATGACAACCTGCGTATGTCACGGACGCGCGACGCGCTTGTCCTGGCATGGCGTGGGATCAAAGAGGGATTCAGTGTCTTGAAAAGATTGGGATATCCCGTCCGGCCGAAGTATATGAAACGTTTCCTGCTTATGCCTGAGCCGCTTGTAGTTTCTATTTTGGAAAAACTGATTAAAAATCCCCGTATGGAAGTAGCCATGGTCCGGCATGCGGAGGTAATTCGCGATGAAATCCAGCAATTAAATGCGGAGTTTCTTGATTTGGTTGAGCAGTCGGGAATGTTTACTCCAACCATCCGTTTCCTGATTGATCAATTTAATAAAAAAGCACAGCCGCTGCCGGATGGATCGCGATCTATTCGCCTACGGTGGTCAGAGATTCTGATTCCAGTATTGATAATCTGCTTGATTGTGCTGATCCTTTTTTATTTATTTCAATCGTAAACAAGGCCGAAAGATTACGGCTCAATCATTTGTCAAGGAAAGTTTCCGCGAAGGCGATAAATGCTTGAACATCTGCAAAATTGCTGACCAATCCGAGCGAAATGCGGACTGCCCCGCTTGCCTTGGGATCGATGCATTGCTGGAAATCTAAATCTGTTAACCGATCAGAATAATGCGGGCGTGAGAAACAGGATGATAGTTCGTCTGTTGAAATATCCAGGGCGATTTCCCCTGCTCCTGGATTACAGAAGAATCCCATTCGGATGGAGATTTTTCGTTCATTGGCTTCTTTTTCCAATATGTGTTTCTGGATCAAATCGCCACTGCTATTGAAGAAATTCACGGTGATAGTTCCCCCGCGGGCATTTGTGGTCAATGGCCCATAAATTTTTATCAGATGTGTACCATTTTTATGCTGCAGTTCGCTAAGTGTGTCTAACAACCAACCTGTTAAACTGGCCACACGTTTGTGGATTACATCAATGCCAATAGATTTGAGATGGCGCAGGCCAATCTCTACGGCGGGGATGCTCAGAAAGTCTACTGTTCCATCTTCAAAGCAAGCGGGAGCATCCGCTGGATAATGTTTTTCTCCTCTTACTGATGTGACTGTGGTGGTTCCGCCTGCAAACCATGAGCGGTGCAGTTTGCTGATCGCGTCTTTACGCGCCAGCAAGATACCGACGCCAGTTGGATAACCAAACATCTTGTAAAATGACAGCGGAACAAAATCTGGCTTCCATTGGCTGAGATCCAACCGATTGGTTGCCGTGAATGCAGCTGCGTCCAAGAGTACATCCCATCCCAACTCCTGCGCTTTTTCAATCCATGCCAGTGGATGCTGGACGCCTGAGAAATTTGATTGGGCAGGGAACGCAAATAAGTTAAAACATCCGCGGTCAGATAAGTTTAATTCATCAAATAAAACCGTTTCATCCACGCGCAGGTCGGGAAGCACAACTGGAATATATTGTACGTTTGTTCCTTTTGCGTTGGCGTATTCGCGGATACCGTTTACAGAATTGTGGTTGTCGAAAATGAGCACATAACGGCAGCCTTCGCCAAATGGGTAGGATTCTCCGACTATCTTCAAGGCGCCGCTGGCGTTCTGAGTGAAGATACATACATATTCTTCAGGTGGTGCATTGAAATATTCCAGCACATAATCGCGCGCGTTTTCAACTAACTCGGTCGCGTGGAGGGAGGTTGGGTTGTAAGAGTGAGGATTCCCGAATATATTCTTACTGAGTAATTCTTGATGTGTTGTTAACTGTGAATTGGCATATAAGCCGCCGCCAGTATAATCCAGGTAAACGTGTCCTTCTGAATCTAGTGTTTGATAATCTTTTTCCCTGAGAAGGTCGAGAGCAACTGTGTCCGTGAAGAGAGGATATTTTTTTATAAATTGGGAGTAAGCATCGTTTTTCATATCTTAATTTAACCACAATTAAGCAGAAATCGGACCCCAAACTCTGGATTATCACCCAGATTGGTGGATCTCATAAGGCCATATGATGGGGAAGCAAGATTGTTAAACAATTTACCCGCAAATTACTCTTGATTGATTTTCACCAAAGTACAATAGAAAAAAGACAGTAAAGTGGGTGCGGTAAGTGCCAAGGATTCTAATTTGGCAGTTGGAAAAGCGCATAAGTTGATTTAAGTATATTGTTAGTATATACTAATAATTAAACGAGGTAGCTAAAAAGTCTAAGGGAAAATTGAAAATAACTCAATTATCTGAGAGAGAAAAAAAGCTTGTGCGAAGCTGGATATTACAGAGTGCGCTTTTTCTAATCGCATATTTACCTGTCTTCTTCCTGACCGCGGGTGATTGTAAGTGGGAGTGGGGGAGGGTTTTTTATATTACATTAGCCGTATTCTTGATAGCGCATCCACTATTGTTGATTCCCATCAATCCTCAGTTGTTGGCAGAACGCGCGCGGGGAATACAAACGGTGGGTACAAAATCCTGGGACAGCGTCCTAACAATGACTGCAGGTGGTGTCTTTCCGTTTGGAAGCCAACTGCTCGGTGCTCTTGACCACCGCTTTGGTTGGTCAGCTCTACCGCAAGATATTCAATTAACCGGTGCAGTTGTGACGAGTATAGGGTATATATTATTTCTGTGGGCGATGGTATCGAATGCGTTTTTCTCGGAGGGCGTTCGCATTCAAACCGAACGCGGCCACACAGTCTGCGAATCTGGGCCTTACCAATATGTACGTCACCCAGGTTATGTAGGCTCCATCCTTTCCATTATCGGAATACCTCTGATGCTAGGATCGTTATGGGCAATAATTCCCGCATCTCTCGCAGGCGCTGCTTTTATCTTGCGTACTGCTCTTGAGGACTACACTCTGCAGCTTGAGCTGGAAGGATACGCTGCGTATGCATTACGGGTTAAATATAAATTGATACCAGGTGTGTATTAATAAAGGATGAGTTATGCAATTCATTACTGATTTACAGCTTGGGTGGTTGAATGGTTGGGTTCCATTAGCCTTTTTTTATATATTGTTTGGATTGTTCCTGCTGAACTGTCCGAAACCCATTGTAAAGAAACTGTACAGTGTTAAAGGTTGGTCAAGACGCGAATACATTCTTTCTGCGATCGGAAAACCGCATTCCTTGGCGTGTTTTGGTCTTGTGATTATGTCACCGTTGAAAATCGGTTCAGTTGTTTTTTGGGTTGGGTTATTGCTTTACATGTTTGGTTGCATTATCATGTTCATCGCCCTGTTTGAATACCGGGCAACGCCCGCGGATCAGCCAGTTCGTACGGGTATTTATCAATATTCGCGTAATCCGCAGTGGGTTGGGCTGGCATTGATGTTCTTTGGTACTGCATTCGCCTGCGGGAATGGGCTGGCCATTTTGCTATTTTTTGGTGGTGTGGTTTTTTACCATTTTCGTATTCTTGGTGAAGAAAAAGCCTGCCTGGCGGCATACGGAAAACCGTATCAGGATTACCTCAACAACGTTCGACGTTATTTCTGAAATTATTTATTCCCGATTGCATCAAGCACCTGCTCGAATATCTTTTCCCCGTTCACCATGCTGCAAGCAACGTATATATTTTCTTCCAGTAAGTGGGAGGACGTTCCCACTGGTAAAATTAGGAGAATGACACGAAAAAAAACAATACTCTCATTGTTATTACTATATACAGTTGGTTGTTCTGCTTTACCTGAAGCGGAGTTTGACGCACCCGTCGAGGATGAAATCCAACAACAGCCATATATCAGTGCGACACAAACGATGGCCGTTGAGGAATCCACAGCCCCAGAAGTAACACTTACTCCAACTGAAGATACCCGCCTCACACCTGATGATTGGCAGAATTGGCCAATCGTTCCAGAGGTGACGGAAACTGCGCGTGAAATCTACTGGAAAGGTATCGCCATGGGCAATAATCCGCGGGCTTTCTCAAAAGTGGGTGACTGCCAGAATGTGAAGCAGTCTTTTTTGGGTTTCTTTGACCATCCAGGGAGATATGATGGTTTGACTGGCATTGATGACCTGCAGGATACGATTGAGAATTTTCAGGGTTATTTTGACAGGGACGGTCAATCCACACAATATGGCTTCAATGCCGCCGCCGTACTTTCTCCCCTTTGGGCTGATCCTGATATCTGCCTGCCGGATGAAACACCTTTGGAGTGTGAACTGCGTATCAACCGTCCGACATTTATGCTGATCAGCTTAGAATTCTGGTTTTCTGGAAGAACCCCAGAAGTATTCGAGCTCTACATGCGTCAAATCATAGAGTACACTATCACCCAGGGCGCAGTACCGATTTTGGCGACCAAAGCAGATAATATTGAAAAAGACCATTCACTTAATCTCACCACAGCGCAGTTGGCATATGAATACGATATTCCTCTGTGGAATTGGTGGGCGGCAGCTCAACCACTGGGCGACCACGGGATTGACCCTTACCGAGATGGATTTCATATCAGCGTAGAAGCGTGGAATATGCGCAGTAAGACTTTCCTGCAAACGCTTGATCACTTGTGGAAGGGTTTGCGCAATATTAGTTGATCGAAAATTGCGAAAAATTTCACCTGGCTATTTATTGTGATACTATCTGATCTCTTCAATTGAAAAGTCACTGAAAATGATTGCGTCGGAATAAGGCGCGCCGCCAGCTTTGGTGAATAAACCCCATCGCCCATAGCGCAATCCATAACGGCTGTCTGTGAATGATTCTACTAATTCATTGTTGATAACTACTGAGATCGTATCGTCGATGCAATCCAGGCGGATCGTGTTGTTAGACCTTCCGGGTTGGATTCCTTCTAATTGACCCTGTGCCAGAAGGGCGAAGGGGCGCCGAATTGTGTCGCGGAAGATCGTATATGTGCCATCTGCACGCAGAACCGCTATATACTTTCCTTCCAAACTGGATCTGCAGACTATACCGGCGTATTGGGTTGCTTTCATGCCTGGATTAATATCCATATTAATCACTACGCTGACAGAGACGTCTGCTAGAGAAGGGTCAGATTTGGCAGCATAATATCCATATGGAATAACTGGTGAAAAGTGGAAGCCATCTTCTTCAAATTCACTGAATGCGCCACTTAATCCCATTTGTGAGAATGTGCCATGGTCGTCTGATAGGTCATCCATGAGATAGAAGTGTTGTAATTCCGGGAGACCTCCCGGTAGTTCTACTGCCTCAAAGTTTGTCAGTGTGATACTGCCGAATTGCTGATCCCAGGCGGAAGCAGTGAAAAAACCCAGCGCGCTGATGCCGTTTCCTGTTCCAAAAGGTAAACGAGCGGCCATGGTATCGTTTACAAATAGATCGCAGACGTCCCAGCCGCAGGTTAATTGGAAATTATTAATGCGCCCGGCGGAATAGAGCGCTGGCGTGTAGGTTTTGTTATACACAGTAACCACTTCAACGCTGTTTGTGATTTCCCATTCTTCAAAGTTGAAATATTGCCCCTGCACGCGTAGTACATAGGAGTTTCCATCGGGTTTGGTGAAATAGAAACCGAACTGATTCTGGTCAAATTTATCCATATCTGCTGGGCGGGAAGTGACATCAGCTGTTAAACTGAACCTCCCAGAAGAAAGCGGTTCTTCCCGTAGTAAATAGATGTCTGTTTTGCGCCTGTTTTCTGTTTGAGAAATGGTGAGGGCTCCTTCAGCACACAATAGCGAAAAGGGGCTCTTGGCTGGTTCTTCAGCACAAAACGCTATGTCCTTTGAGAAATCAAGCGGATGAATAAGGTATGGCAGCTCTGTGGCTGTAGGAACAGCGATCAATTCCACCTCTTGGCTTGCAGTGCCTTCAATTGGTTCAAGCGTGTTTATGGATTCGGATTGTACCGGTTGCTGGGTGGGTGTACATGCAGAAAATGTGCCAATCCCGGCGATAATGCTTATAAAAAACACAAACGATTTATTCATGACAACATTATAAACGGATGTTGATTTGTCATCCTTAGAAATCCGCACGCAATTTCCTCATCAGCCCACCCGCTTTGAAGTATTCTAATTCCAATGGTGTGTCAATCCGTGCGGTAGTAATAAATGAACCATTGCTTCCATCATTTCTAATTACAGTGACAGTTACTTCCGTGTTTGGTTTTTCAATGGATGGTATTTCCCTGATCGTGAACCGTTCTGATCCTGTTAGCTTTAGTGTTTCAGCAGTTTCATGTTTTCTAAACTGCAGCGGTAAAATACCCATACATACTAAATTTGTACGGTGAATGCGTTCAAAAGATTCGGCGATTACTGCCTGTACTCCCAGTAAATATGTACCCTTGGCTGCCCAATCGCGGCTGGATCCTGTGCCGTATGCTTTTCCTGCGATAATGACGAGAGGAATGTGGTCTTTCATGTATCGCTTGGCTGCATCGTATATTGAAAGCATATCACCGCTTGGAATGTGGATGGTGAAACCGCCATCTACTCCTCTTGTTAATTTATTTCGCAAGCGGGGGTTGCTGAAGGTTCCGCGAGCCATCACTTCATGGTTGCCGCGCCGGGCGCCAAACGAAATGAAATCTTTTGGCTGCACACCCTTTTCTATTAAATATGATGCTGCTGGGTTATCTGCTGAAATTCGGCCAGCAGGGGAAATATGGTCGGTTGTGATCGAATCGCCCAGAAAAGCAAGAACATATCCATCCTCAATGTCTCCTAAGGCGCCGCCATCTCCAAATCCATCGAAAAGAAAACTTGGCTCATTAATTACTAATGACTTTTCCTCCCATTTGAAAACGACACTTTCAGGTACTTGCATGGAATTCCAGCGTTCACTGCTTTTATAAATATCGGCGTAATTCTTTGTATATAAATGGCTGGGAATCATGGCTGCGGCAATCTCTGAAACTTCTTTATTTGTGGGGTAGATGTCATGAAGGAACACAGGCTGCCCGTTTTTGTCAGTCCCAAGCGGAGTATTTATAAAATTAAAAGCGATCGTTCCGGCTAACGCATATGCGACGACTAATGGCGGTGACGCCAGGAAATTTGCCTGAATATCCGGGTGGATGCGCCCTTCAAAATTACGGTTCCCAGAGAGTACGGATGCCGTTATCAGTTTGCTTTCAAGCAGTGATTCAGATAATGCTGGATTGATTGGTCCTGAATTTCCAATACAGGTTGTGCATCCATAACCGACGACATTAAACCCCAGTGTGTTTAACCCGGACAGCAACCCGGCTTTTTCCAAATATGCATCTACTACCCGTGAGCCAGGAGCGAAACTGGTTTTAACCCAGGGTTTACAAAACAGCCCTTTTTCGGCAGCTTTCTTTGCTACCAGGGCAGCTGTTATCATCACAGAGGGATCAGATGTATTCGTGCAGGAGGTGATAGCCGCGATCAGGACTGTGCCGTGTGAAATGATGTATTTCTCGTCATCTAATTTCACATTAGCCTGAACGAATTTTTTTGATTCAGATACTCCAAAACCACCCCAACCTTTTTTTGCCACAAGGGATGCGTTGAAGACATTCTCTGCGTTTGAAAAAGCGAAAATATCCTGCGGGCGTTTGGGTCCGGCAAGCACGGGTTCAACCTCTCCCAGATCAAAACTAAACGTCTGGGAGTATTCAATTTGTTCGTCTGCCCCTTCACGGAACAACCTCTGCGCGCGGAAATATTCTCTCACCAGCTTGGTATGTTCAAGCGAACGACCGGTACGTTCAAGATAAGTGATTGTTTGGTTGTCAACAGGGAAGTAGGTCATCGTTGCGCCTGATTCAGGAGACATATTGGCAATCATCGCGCGGGTTTCCACGGGCAGCGACGCGGCGCTTTCTCCATATGTTTCTACAAATTTACCAACCATACCCAATTCTCTAAGCTTAGCAGTCAGGGTGAGAGTCAGGTCTGTTGATGTGGCGTAGTCAGGTAGAGAACCGGTTAGACGAACACCAATCACATCTGGAATGGAAAATTCCGAAGGGTATTCCAGCATGGCCGCCAGCGCTTCTATTCCACCCACACCCCAACCTATTATGCCTAGACCATTGATCATCGTGGTGTGCGAATCGGTACCTAACACACTATCAGGATAGATTATTCGTTCTCTATCTGGCATCTTTTTAATGAATGCCACTTGGCCGAGGAGTTCCAGGTTTACTTGATGGCAGATACCCAGTCCGGGCGGAAGTATCTGCAGGTTATCATACTCTGCCTGACTCCATTTCAAGAATTGATACCGCTCAAAATTTTGCTTGAATTCCAATTGTTCATTGATGCTGCGTGCTTCTGGGCATCCATACGCACTAACCTGTAGAGAATGGTCAATGACAAGGTTGGAAGGGATACGTGGGTTAACTGTATGTGGGTCTTTTCCGTCCAGCTGAACTGCGGCACGTAGAGCGGCAAGGTCATTGAGCACTGGCACACCTGTGAAATCTTGCATCAGCACCCGTGCTGGTAAGAATGGTACCGCTGTACGGCTGCTTCCAGGAGCGGCTTCCCATTCGATAATTGCTCTTGCATGTTCCTCGGAAAACCCCTTCTTTCCTGCGTTTCGCAGGCAGCCTTCCAACAGCACTCGAATAGAATATGGCAGGCGATCGAGGTTCTTCTTTGCTTGTTGGCTGAATTTGACTAAATCAAAATACCGGTAAGTCTTTTCGTTGAAAGTTAATATTGACTGAAATTCTTGATGACTGCTTGCCATTATGCCTCTTTACTTTTTCATAGTTGAAATAATCGTGTCGGCGAATTCCCGTGTTCCGAGTGCGGTGGCTGCTTCAATCTGCGCTGCGAGGTCAAAGGTAACCTTTTTTTGCCTGATTGATTCCGTTAGCCCTTTGTGGATTAAATCTGCTGCTTCTGGCCATTCGATATATCGCAGCAGCATTTCTGCTGACAGGATCAGTGAGCTGGGATTGGCTTTATTCAGTCCGGCAATATCTTGTGCGGAGCCGTGGTTCGCTTCAAACAAGGCGGTGCCGTTTGTGTAATTGATATTTGCGCCGGGGGAAATACCAACTCCACCTGCCAGAGCAGCAGCTGCATCAGACAGGTAATCGCCGTTAAGATTGGTCGTTGCGATCACGTCGAAATTTTGGGGCTTGGTGATTAACTGTTCAAACACTACGTCTGCGATGACATCATCCACCCATATATTATCGTTCTTAAGGGCGGTTTCTTTTTGCAGTTTTGCCTCTTCTCTGCCCACTTTTTTTAGCAGCGATTGATATTGCCGGTGGGTAAATACCCGCGAAGTGAAGCTGTTTTCCGCTTCTTCATACCCCCAATTGCGGAATGCGCCTTCTGTATATTTCATGATATTTCCCTTATGAACGAGAGTTACCCGTTTGCGGTCATTCTTAATTGCCCACTCAAGTGCAGCGTGCACCAATCGCTGACTGTTTGTTTTGGAAATTGGTTTAATGCCAATCCCGCACTCTTGTGGGTAGGGCAGCTTTTTATGATCCTCGGGCAGCGCTTCTCGATATGCTTTCATCCATTGTGAGTGTTGCGGTGTGCCAACCTGATATTCAATGCCAGTATACAGGTCCTCAGTGTTTTCGCGGAAAATAACCACATCAATTCCTTGTGGTGTACGATGGGGGGAAGGCAGCCCTTTAAACCAGCGAATGGGGCGTAGGCATACATATAGATCGAGCATCTGTCTCAGAGACACGTTCAATGACCGAATTCCGCCGCCCACTGGTGTCGTCAGTGGGCCTTTGATGCCAACTTGAAATTGTCTGATCGCTTCTATTGTAGATGCAGGGAGCCAGGTGCCGACCGTGTCAAATGCTGCCTGTCCAGCCTGGAAAGCTTTCCACTCGATCTGTTTTAAACTGCCGTATGCATGGTAAACAGCTGCGTCAGTCACTCTTTGAGCTGCATCCATAATCTCTGGGCCAATCCCATCACCGGGGATAAAAGGAATTGTTCTTAAGGTTGGTTTTGTTTTCATGAGTTCCTTCTTGGTGGTTCGAATTTGATAATTTTAACATTCTATGGATGACATTTAGTGCTGTCATTCACCAGTGAATATGTCACCCCTATCCACCAATGAAAATGTCACCTTGATTCAACCATTTCCTTTTGATGAATGAGTTTACCATTCAGCCGATAACCATAATCCTGTTTCCATGGATGACCTTTTCCTGGTGA
>CBDAFG010000123.1:0-29910 GCA_965195205.1 uncultured Pelolinea sp.
TGTGGTATCTTTTTGCAGTGGAGTCATAGATGCTTTATCAAAATTATTCTTTTGCTTTGAACATTAAGTTTCTTGAATAGAAAAACACTTGCAATATTGCAGTTATTAAAAAAACAATATCTTTTCTTGCAATTGCATATATAAATATCATTATTGCGCCAATAATCCCAAGCCACCAAAAGCTCTTCGGGACAATAGATTTATGCTCCTTCTCTGATAGAAACCATTGGATAATTAACCTAAGAAAGAAAAAACTTTGTCCAACAAATCCCCATAACGCCCAAAAATCAAACTTGAATGTTTGCAAAAACTCACTTATTTTCAATTTTTACCTTCAGTCTATTAATTAGAATTATTATTAACGTTTGATTTTGCCATTGCTAGAAAGCAGATCCTCTCTGGCAAGAATACCTTTTACAAAACCCATGGAAAAGTTTCACCGATCAAGTACCTTCAAATTATTATAATTGACTTCGTCTAATCATATCTATACGGTTGTGGTTTTTTTTGAGTAGGTATGTCACACCGTTTTTTGCAATCCGTTCATGTGACTTGGTAATTAGGTGTTAATCACATTCCATTGGCCTAATTTCATTGCCTTTAATACGAACAAAGATGAACAAAAAGGCTAAAACCCCATTAGTCAAATGTTCCAGGTAATCTTATGGTAGTGTACAATTTTTAGATTATTGTTTTTAGCTTTTCTTTAGTATTTGGTTCTTGTAATGGTTTTGCAATTAACTTACTTAGTACCCGTTGAAGACTTATTCGATTAATTGAAGGTTATATGCACCGTTAGAGATTGCTGAAAAATTATTTATATTTAATAATAAATTGAATATATACTTATATCTATGAATGATAAAAAACGAAATTATCTTACGATCTTTTTTCTCCTCATTGCTTCTATCTTAATCCAGACTTATTTCATCAAGCCTATCGTCCTTAGTGATCCAATGGAATATTTCAAGGCTGCGGTTTTGTTCCCGGAATTTAAAGAAAATCCCTCCCATTGGAGTATGCGTTTAGGGTTAATTATTCCAGCTTCAATCGTATTTAAAATCTTTGGATACTCAGAATTTTCTTATTACTTATTACCTGTTTTATCAATGGCAGTATTGATAATCCTTGTTTTTCTGCTTGGAGAAAAACTATTTAACTTTAAAGTTGGTCTATTATCTGCCTTATGGATGTTATTTATACCAAGTATCTGTTTGGAATCAGGTCATTTACTCCCGGACATTCCCGCAGCAAACTACATGCTGACTGGTTTGATCCTTATTATCATAAATAACAATAGAAAAAATACAGTTAAACATGGGTCAGGTATTAAAGCATATTTTCTTTATTTTCTATCCGGCACATTATTCGGTTTGTCATATCTAACTAAAGAATATTTTCTGTTCTTTTTCATTTTAGTCCCGATCTATTTTCTTGTTGCAAAGATACCAATCCGTTACCTTCTTGGATTTTTTGTCGGTGCTTTTTTCATCGCTATTTTCGAGTTGGCAATTGGATTTCTTATTTACAGAGATCCATTCATCCGCTTCACCACGGCTACCCCCAGGGAAATATGGTCTCCGGCCGTAAAAGACGTTGGGGAAATTGTCACATATTTTCCGATGCTGCTGAAAAACAAGGGTAATAATTTCACTTTTTATTTAGCACTAATTTCTGTATTTGGATCCATACCACTAATTATTAAAAAGAACAAGAAATTGCTGTTCTTATTTTTATGGGCAGGTATTATTTATTGCTTTTACACTGGACTTGGCCTTCTGCCAGCGATCTTTAATTGGGAAAACAAGGTGCTTTTACGCCCTCATATTTTTCGTTATTGGATCCCAATATTTCCACCCTTGATCATCAACGGATTTGCCATTATTGATAAAATAATAAATTCCATCCTTGGCAAACTCAAGGTAAAGAAGAAGCTTTTAAATCTCATTACATATTGTTTGGTGATCTCTCTTGTTATAACTTCAGGATTATGGGGATATTCCGCAATTAAACATAATGATAATATCGTTCGAAATGGGAATGATCATTATATCGAGCTGCGTAATTTTTTGCAGGAAAATAGCCAAACTGACCGCTCTTTTTGGGTTATTCGCGACATAAGGACCGCTTACGAGCCAATCATCCGAATCTACACCCATGACTTCTGGGGAAAAGAGATCTGGTTTGGAAGGATAAGATATCTCAATAATGATCGTGATTTTATGCACTTGAATGAGATCCCAACCGGCGGTTACACGATTGTTGACCGCGATTATTACAACCCTGAATTTAATCCTGTTCCAGATTATTTGGGAACCCCTCCTGAAACCTGGGAGATGGTTTTTGAAAGTGAAAACAAAAAAATAGCTTTGTATTTAGTAAACTAAAGAAGAAAATAAAAAACCAGTATGTACTAATAATTATTCACAATATTCACAAATAATTGAAGAGGAATTGAGTATTATATTTGAATATATAATCTTTAAAATAATGACTAAATTAATTATACAGATCCCTTGCTTTAATGAAGAAGAATCGCTACCTGTTACTTTAGCAAGTCTTCCTAGGAAGCTACCCGGGATAGATGTGATTGAATGGTTGATCATCGATGATGGTAGTATGGATAATACCGTTGAAGTCGCAAAAGCAAATGGGGTTGATCATGTTGTTCAGCTCATCCGCCACCAAGGATTAGCCCGGGGTTTTATGGCAGGTATTCATGCTTGTCTTGATAAAGACGCAGATATTATTGTAAACACGGATGCTGATAATCAATACAATGCTGATGATATTCCGAATTTAATTCAACCAATTCTTGAAGGAAAAGCGGATATTGTTATTGGAACACGCCCAATAAGTAATATCAAACACTTTTCGATTTTAAAAAAAATATTTCAAAAGATAGGCTCCTGGATAGTGCGTAAAGTTAGTCATACCCAGGTTGTAGATGCACCCTCGGGATTCCGGGCTATTAGCCGAGATGCGGCCATGCGTATGCATGTTTTTTCGAACTATACGTATACGCTCGAAACTATCATTCAAGCGGGACAACGGGGTATGGCTGTTGTATCTGTTCCAATTCGGACAAATGATTACTTAAGAAAATCTAGACTGATCCACAATATCCCTAGATACATAGCATTGTCTATAAATACAATTGTCCGCATATTTATGACTTATCAACCACTTGCTTTTTTCATCATTCCAGGAATAACCTTTTTTATATGTGGAACAATGTTGGGTTTTCGTTTTTTGTATTTCTATTTATTCACAAGTTCAAGCTCTGGGCATATCCAATCTTTAATCTTATCCGCGGTTTTATTGATTTTGGGCGGTTTGTCAGTTATTTTTGGGTTGATTTCTGATTTAATTTCAGTCAATCGGAAATTATTAGAAAACGTAGATTATCGAATCAAACACATCGATGAAGAAATTCGTACAATTAGATCCACGCAATCAAAGCGATAATTTAAAATATTTCCCTCTATTTTCCTCTGGATAAAGTGAAATCCAACCCAATTCAAGAAATATAAGTGAGTACTTTTCTATTATGTTTTTTTACTATGTGCTTATAGATCTCTCAAACCCAATTATCAAATAATCAACCCGGAATTTTTCCCAGACATCAGATCATTAATTCATACCTATTGGTAATACCGATTCCAGAAATGGGTGTGTCAAGCCCCCAAATTTAGTATCACTCATAAGTAGACACTTTCAAGATTAGAGGAATATTCATAGGGAGTTTTATTCCCTAATGAAGCATGAGGGAGAAAGAAATTGTATTCCTCCAACCACTTAAATGTGATCTTCCTGACTTCATCCAGCGAATTGAATAGATATACGCCTAGCACGTCTTCTCGATACGTGCGGTTGAAGCGTTCAACAAACCCGGTTGGGGCAGGTTTGCCAGGTTGAATAAAATGAATCTGAACTGTATGTCTCCTTGCCCATCCGGCCATATGATGGGAGATGAACTCTGGTCCATTATCCACTCTAACTTGCTTGGGATACCCACGCTCTGACGCGATCGTGTCCAGCACCCTGGTAACTCTTGTTGCTGGAAGCGATTGTCAAGTCCCCAAATTTAGTACCATTCATAAGTAGACACTTTCAAGATTAGAGGAATATTCATAGGGAGTTTTATTCACAAGAGAAGCATGGGGGCGAATGGAATTGTATTCTTTCAACCAATCTGAAGTGATCCTCCTGGCTTCATCCAGCGAATAGAACAAATAAGCATCTAGAACCTTATCCCGATAAGTACTGTTGAAGCATTCAAAATTCCCGCCTTTTCCCTCCGCAATTGGAACTCCCATGAGTCAACGAAATCTCTATACAAAATTCAAAGCAGTTATTCAGCAAGCTGGATTACGAATATACGTTTCCATGATTTACGGCACACTACGGCATCACTGATGCTCAATCATGGAATCCCAGTACTGATCGTTGCAAAAAGATTGTGACACTCAAAAGTAAGTGTGATTTTGGATACCTATGGACATCTATTGCCAGGTATGGAACAAGAAACCGCGAACTTTATTGATGAATTGATCACACCAATTGAAGTTAAATTGCACACGATTAGCACACGAACCCCCTAACTAACACTCAAAGGACTCCTATACCCCCAATATCTAGGGGTGGCTGACGGGGGTTGCCTGTCCTGATGCCTCACAGGAAACCCGCAACATCCTGTTCCACAGACAGGGGCTTGACACAATTTGAGCCGTTTTTTCAATTTATGGACAAGCACATTCTCATAAGGGTATAATCTCGGACGGAGACATTATGAGCAAAGAACCAACTCGTGATCGAGTAAATCCCGATGTAGTCGATACCACACCCATCCGGCGCCCATCCTGGATCAAAGTACGCGCGCCTTCCGGTGACACTTATGAGCAATTGAAAGAGATGATGCACCGGAAAGAATTACATACCGTATGTGAAGAAGCCAACTGCCCCAATATGGGAGAATGCTGGGGAAGTGGTACCGCTACATTTCTCATCCTTGGTGATGTGTGTACCCGGCGCTGCGGCTTCTGTGATATTAAACACGGGAAGCCCCTGCCAATCGACCGGGAAGAGCCCGAGCGGATCGCTCAGGCTGTGAAAGCGATGGATCTCACACATGCCGTCATCACCAGCGTGGACCGGGATGACGATAACCTGGGCGGCGCGGAGATCTTTGCCTCGGTCATCCACCGCATCCGCGAACTGCATCCCGGCTGTTCCGTTGAGGTGCTCATCCCTGATTTTCAGGGAGATCCTAACGCGCTGAAGATCGTGATGGATGCACGGCCAGAAATTCTTAACCACAATTTGGAAACAGTCCCACGCCTTTTCAAAAGTGTACAGCCATCCGATAAACTGGAATGGTCTCAAGCGGTCCTGGTTGGTGCCAAGCAGTTAGACAGCGAAGTGCTGACAAAATCCGGGTTAATGCTCGGCCTCGGGGAAACGCTGGATGAGATCAAAGAGGAAATGGAACTCCTGCGGACGTGGGATGTGGACATCCTCACAATCGGGCAGTACCTGCAGCCCAGCCGGCACCACCTGCCTATTTCAAAATATTACACTATGGGTGATTTCGAGATGCTGAAACAGTTCGGGTTATCGATCGGTTTCCGCTGGGTAGAAAGCGCTCCCCTGGTACGTTCCTCCTATCACGCAGCAGAACAGGTTAGAGCATTGAGCACTGTGCACGAGCAACTGTATGGCTCGAGATGAATGTATTTGATAGACCAGGTTTCCAATTGATAATCATCCATAATTCAAATTCCACGGGATGAATCATGGCAACCACTAATAACGTTACTCGTTTGCTGGATGCCAAAAAAATCACCTACACTGCATTTGAGATCCCTTCAGTGAAACTTAGCGCGATAGAAGTTTCCGCTTATTTAAACATGCCGCCAGAAGATGTATATAAGACAATCGTCCTTCGCCGTGAAAAAAGAGGAAAGCTGATCCTCGCAGTAGTGCCTGCCCCTAGAGAAGTTGATCCCAAGAAACTTGCGGTTTTTTTAAAGGAAAAGAAGATAAGCGTAACCACGCAGCGCGATGCAGAAAAGATGACTGGTTTATTATCGGGTGGAATCTCTCCACTGGCATTGATCCATAAAGGTTTTCAGGTTGTGATCGATGAATCAGCAATCGAGAGAAAAACCATTCTGATATCGGGGGGACAGCGGGGGCTGCAAATTCAATTGACAGTGCAGGACTTTATCAGACTCACTAACGCCAGAACCGCCCGCATATCAAAATTATAGATCTTAAGAAAATCCTTTTTCCTTTTTTAATAAACCTCGCTCCTCCAAATCTAAAAGACAATTATTTACTTAAATTTTTTAATACGTCATAAGCATTTGTTAATGTACCTCCACAATCGGAAAGCCATGTTGGAATATTTTGAGGATTGATAGTAATCCAAGCAGTTTCTTGACCGCCCGCACCCGTGTGTTGTCCTAAATGTCCAATAACATTAATACGCAAAATTTCTTTACTAATTACCCAACAATGTGCTTCGTGAGGAGATATTCCAAGGCAAACTGCATATTCATAATTTTGGTCACGAATCTGTTGAAATTTATAAATGCCTGATTTCCATAATGTGGAAAATTTTACTTCAACTCGATGTTCGTTTACTATCATATCTGCATCAGAGTCAGGACTTCGTCCAACGGGGAGCCCTTTTAATGCACACCATTGATAAACAAGATGCTTTCCTAACTTTCCTTTTGATCCAGATGATAATTTCTTAACCCATTCAAAAGGACTATCTTTCCAGGCATTGTTTGGACTTTCAAAATCATTTTTGATGTAATTTGCAGCTGTTGCTAATAGCTTAAAATCCTTATCATTACTATCATTCATAAAATTTTATCTTCTTATAATGATTTAAATACATTTAATGCCCGTAGTAGGGATCCACCATATTGATGAACCCAAGATTCTACTTGTGATGGATCAATTGTCAACCAATATTCAGACCCCTTTGCTCCACGATGTTGAACGCTTCCATTTTCAATGGCAATTTCTTTTGGAATTACCCAACAATGTACATCAAAGGGTGAGATTCCAAAACAAATTACATACCCAGGTCCCTCTGCTCGAATTTGTTGAAACTGATATTTGTTATTTGCCCACATCGATGAAAATTTTATTGCCAACGATTTATTATTAATTATCAAATTTTCATTTGTTCCTTTCTCTCTCTCAATAGTAATCCCCTCACTTGAAAGCCATTTGATAATTATTTCTCTAGCGATTTTCCCTTTTGATCTTGCAGGTAAATTTGTAATCCACTCGAACGGACTATTTTTCCAAATATCATTTTTCTTTTCAGATTTATCCTCAATACCAGAGGTTATTCTTATTATTTTTTTCAACTCTGGAGAAAATGGGTCAATATCATTAGTTTTTTCTAAAAATTGTGATGTTGAGAAATTACTCTCATTATCTTTTATCGATTTTGGATCAATCCCAATCCAATCAATATCATCAATTCCACAAAATCTTTGGTACATAACTTCAATTGATTGTCTATTATTATCTATAAGAATAAAATCCCGATTGTTTTTCAAGCAACTATCACCAACAGTTCCTGAACCCGCAAAAAAATCTAGGACAGTGTCCCCTTGAAATGATGATGCCAAAATTATTCGATCAATTAAATCAACGGGTTTTTGTGTTGGATACCCTACTCTTTCCCTACTGTTTGTTCCAACAATCGACATCCACCACACATCGGCATTGTACATTCCCTTTTTACCAATATAACTCCACCACCAAGTATCAGTTGGACGCTTTTTCAATTTTGTCTTTTCTGGACCAACTAATCCAGGTGCCATATAATCAATTCGAGGGATATCATTTGTATTAAAAGTATAATTTTTTGGGTCCTTTACATAAAAAAGAATATTATCGTGTTTAGCTGGCCATTTTGTTTTAGCTCTACCACCAAAATCATACGCCCAAATGATTTCATTAAGAAAACAATTTCTTCCAAATATTCGATCTAACAACAGCTTACAATAATACGATTCTCTAAAATCTATATGGAAGTAAAGACTCCCATTAGGTTTTAATATCCTATGAGCTTCTAAAATTCTTGGCTTTAAAAAATTTTCAAGATAGAACACACTCGCATGAGGTGCAATTTGAGCATAGGAATTTTCGATTTCAATTGGAACGATACCATTTGTATCCTCTTGAAATGAGTCTTTGTATTCCTTCTGCCCGATTTCTATAGTTTTATAACGAGCTCCTTGAAAACCATTTCTATCTCCATCTTTTGATCTAATTGTTTTAATCGTTTTTCTTTTCTGCGTTTTACCAGTATTAAATGGCGGATCGATATAAATTAAATCAATAGATTCTGATTTCAGTGTTTTAAGAATTTGTAGATTATCTCCGAAAAAGATTTTATTCATTTGCCATGTTAGAACTTATGTTCTTATTATATCAAATCGAAATTATATTATTCAACTAATTATCCCTAGATAGCCAGCAACCAGGAATTTGAACGCCAAAAAGATCAGGTATCCCGCGCATAAACTGATCAGTGCGGCATAGACCTTATTCGTCATCATTTTTTTCCCGCTGCCGATCACCGTGGATAACAATAAATTCCAAACAAAATCCGCGCTGATATGCCCGAAATAAAAGCCCGCGACGACCAACCAACCGACCGTTTTCGCTTCTAACAGATACACCGCAGCAACGGTCATCCACCACGCGTACCAGAATGGATTGCTAATTGATGTTACAACACCCAGAGTGAGAAGGCGGCCATACGATAATTTTTCTTTTGTGCCGTCCTCCTGTGGAAGGACCATTTCTCCTTTGGCAGCGCCGATCAGCATAGTGCCGCCCATGTATAAAAGCAATAAT
This sequence comes from uncultured Pelolinea sp., assembly GCA_965195205.1. GTDB lineage: Bacteria > Chloroflexota > Anaerolineae > Anaerolineales > Anaerolineaceae > Pelolinea. The sequence continues at coordinate 8,896 of CBDAFG010000123.1, forward strand.
CCGCCAAGGAGCGCAATCGCGATTTGAACAGATGGTGCACCCAGAATACCGGATAAACCCAATGTGATGAATACGACTATCACAAGCTCAATCAGGGCGTGGCCGATTGACACTAACAAGCCGGTAATCCATCCCAAACGCGGGGATTGGCTGATGATCGCCGTTGTGACCGGTCCGGGTGTCAACACTGCTCCAATAGCCATACTGAATGAGAAAAAGAAAACTGCGATGAAAGAATTCGTTGGCATCATTGTGGCACTAATTTTAACACAGGGCTATTTGGGTACTTTTAATATAATAATGGGCAGGGAATATTCCCTACCCATTAAAACTATCATCTGGTAAATCTATTCTTAGTGTGGGTCTGTCCAGTAACTAACTTTGTCCACAACAATCGTTAAGTTCTCTGTGATATCCCGGTTGACATACAATCCGAAAAATCCTTCCGCGTACGCATCATCGCTGAGTTCATCGATCAATTCGCCATTGACATACAGCATCAAGCGGTTATCTAACGCCATCACGCCAATGCGGTTGCTCTGGTCTGCGCCCTGATTGATCCATTCACTGACAGTGTAATATTTCAACCACTCCATTTTTCCACTTTCGCCGGTAAGTCCATCCCACTTACGCAAAGAGTAGCGCCCATCACAGGTAATACCAAATAAATATCCGCGGTTGTATCCTGTATTTTCTGGCACTCGGAAAATAAAGCCGTATCCGTCGGTATTATTACATGCACCCATCTTCACGTCCGCTTCAATATATGCATTTCCTAACGCGGGTGTGGAAGCGATCCGCCAACCATTGATCTTTGAAAGTGCAACTAATTTTAAGGTTCCGTTTTCATAAGCTGCGGAATTAAAATCATTGCTTCCTGTTGGCCAATATTCCGCGGTTTCCATCTCATCAACCCAGCTCGCGTCACCAAGATAAATTGCGGGGTCATCTGACTCAACAATTGGTTCGGGTTCTGGCTCAGGCTCCTCTTCTGGCACTTCCGTTTCTTCAGGAGTTTCATCCACTTCGATGACTTCCTCTGCTTCTTCGGTTTCTTCTACTTCCGGTTCTGCGACTTCTTCTTCTGCAGGCACTGTTTCTTCCGCAAATTTATCTTCACCTTCAGCAGCCAATTCTTCTTCTTCCACTGGCTCTTCAACTACTAATTCTTCAGCGAGTTGATCCTCAAGTAGTTCGGCTACCCGGGTTTCAAGATATTCCTCTTTCGCCTGTTCAAATTGCGGAATCAGGCTGCACCCTGCCAGAAAGCTGACTAACACGATCGTTGTTACAATAATTTTCTTTTTCATAATTCCTTCTCCTTTATCCTTAACGACTAACTTTTGTATCCAATCTGACGTAGAAATTTTTTTCGCCAGGCGATATCTTCAGGTTCTTCTATCCCATTCGGGGATAAACCATCAGCAACACCTAAAACCGCTCTGCCCTCACCTATTTTTGCTAAGACAATTTTTGTCAGGTTGGCTGTTGCGCAATAAATACAACATACCTCCGGAACATTTTTTACCGCATTAAGTACATTGATCGGGAAATACCCTTCACCTAAAAATATAAAGAAGTTATGTCCTGCTGACACTGCCATCGCATTTTTCCTGGCAAGTTCAATCATCGCCTCATCAGTACCCGACCATCGTACCAGACATTTTCCAGATGCCTCACAGAATGCAATTCCGAATTTGATGCCCGGCACAGTATTAACCAATGCTTCATGGATATCTTCCACAGTTTTAATAAAATGCGATTGACCAAAAATAAAATTAATCGCTTCTGGTTTTTCGACCTGTATAACTGAAAAATCCATTCATACTCCTTACGCACTAACCCTAAAATAAAACTTTATACCCATTATCATCTCCATAAATGGTGCAAGAACAATACCAATGTACCTTCATTCATTGTATTTGTGGAATCGCACCCTGTAAAGGACCAACCTCTCATTATTTACGGCAGTTGACCAGGAGTGAAGCACTCTACCAGGCCATTGATCATATCCAAAATGCCAGCAAATTCTCCGCCAAACTGCGTATGGCGAATCCTCAACCCTTCTTAGGTCAATATTGAATATGCATATATTTTAATCGCAAATCATGCGAAAAAACTAGTTTTATGCAACCAAACCATAAGGTACAATATAGCACCTACTCAGAAAGGAACTTCCTAGATTGTTTGAAATAGTTTTCTTAGGCACATCCGCATCAGCGCCTTCTACACACCGCGGTTTACCAGCACAAATCATAAAGAATGGGAAACACCGCTTTCTGCTTGACTGTGGAGAAGGCACCCAACGCCAGATCCTGAAATCCGGTTTGGGGTTCAGAAAACTCAACCGGGTGTTAATCACACACGGACATCTAGACCATATACTCGGTGTGGGGGGACTGGTTTCTACTTTTCTGCGCTGGGAAGCAATGGAAAAGCTGGAAATTTATGGAGGCCAAACAGCTTTAGACCGCATTCACGATCTTCTTTTCAAAGTGGTTATCCGCGGGGTAAAAACCCCTTTTCCGATCGATCTGATTCCGATTACTGAAGGGGTGGTCATCTCCGAGAATGATATGACCATTCATGCTTTCCCAGTAAACCACCGCGGGCCAGATTGTTTTGGCTATATTTTTGAGGAAAAAGGAAAACGCCCTTTCCTGGCAGATAAAGCCGAAGCCCTCAACATACCGCAAGGTCCGTGGAGAAGAGACCTCGCAAACGGAAAAGCTGCTGAATTACCCGACGGGCGCACAATTCAACCAGATGAAGTTTTAGGTGATTTTCAAGCAGGCACCAAGTTGGTTATCATTGGTGATACGGGTGAAACAAAATCCCTGGTTCCGTATTGCAAAAACGCGGATGCGCTGGTAATCGAAGGAACCTACCTGCTGGAAGAGTCAGATATGGCCCATCAATTCGCTCATCTCACCGCACATGAAGCGGCTTCTCTCGCAAAAGATGTAAAAGCTGGACAGTTATTCATTACTCATATCTCAAGGCGATATCGGGAAAAAGATGTCGAAAATGAAGCCCGTAAAATTTTTCCTGGCGCAATAGTGGCTCGTGATTTTGACCACTATATAATCAAACACGATTAACTTAAAGTTTTTTTTATATCTCAATAAACTGGAAAAACCTTCAAAATTCCTGTCCCTTCAGCAAGCTGTAAAGCATTCTATTAATACCATATTATAATTTCCTGTTCAACCCTGTTGGTTAAAATTATCGTTAGTAACCAAAAATGTGTGTGTTATAATCGTCTCGATTAACAACTGAAAGCCCCGGATTGTTCTCTTATCCAGAGAGGTGGAGGGATCGGCCCTTTGAAACCTCGGCAACCAGGAAAACAACAAAAATTGTTTTTCATAAGGTGCTAAATCCGACAGAAAGTAATTCTGGAAGATGAGAGGTACTGCAACAATGTTTGCGACTGCCCCTCTCTTTGACGGGGCAATTTATTTTAAGACGGAGGTAATACAAATATGAAAACAATGATGGAATCTGAAAAATTTTTATTCACATCAGAATCTGTGACTGAAGGTCATCCAGATAAATTATGCGACCAGGTAAGTGATGCGGTTCTGGACGCCTGCTTAGAGCAGGATCCGCTTTCACGGGTAGCCTGCGAGTCCGCAACAAAAACCGGATTCGTTTTGCTGCTAGGTGAGATCACCACAACAGCCCAATTAAACTATGATCAAATCGCTCGCGATGCTATCAAGGAAATAGGATATGACAATACAGATAAAGGCTTTGATTATCACACCTGCAGTGTACTGGTAGCGCTTTCTAAGCAATCCCCAGATATTGCCATGGGTGTCAATAAATCCCTTGAAGCAAAATCTGGCAATACGAGCGAAGAAGAAATAGAAGCGATCGGAGCAGGAGACCAGGGAATGATGTTTGGTTTCGCCTGCAAAGAAACCCCCGTTCTTATGCCCATGCCGATCTATTTAGCCCATAAACTCACCCGCCGTTTGGCAGAAGTGCGTAAAGATGGCACCCTGCCCTGGCTGCGTCCTGACGGAAAAAGCCAGGTCACCGTTGAATATCGCTACGGGAAACCTGTCCGCGTGCATACTGTTTTAGTTAGCACCCAGCATGCTCCTGAGATTTCTCAGGAAGATATTCGTGCAGCTATCCTTGAACACGTGATCAAACCGATCATTCCGGTAGATATGCTGGATAAAGATACAATTTATCACGTCAATCCTACCGGACGTTTTGTAACCGGCGGGCCAATGGGTGATTCTGGTGTGACCGGACGAAAAATCATTGTTGACACTTACGGCGGGATGGGGAGACATGGCGGGGGCGCGTTTTCCGGAAAAGACCCCACAAAAGTGGATCGATCTGCCGCGTATGCTGCCCGCTGGGCAGCTAAGAATGTGGTCGCTGCCGGCTTGGCCGACCGCTGTGAGATCCAAGTTGCTTACGCTATCGGCATCGCACGACCTGTCAGCGTTAATGTAGAAACATTTAGCACCGGCAAGATATCTGATCAGCGTATTGCGGAATTGGTCAATGAAACCTTCGATCTTCGCCCAGGCGCCATCATCCGCGATCTTGACCTTCGCCGGCCAATTTACCGGAAGATTGCTGCCTACGGCCACTTCGGACGGGATGATCTCGATCTCACATGGGAGCGAACAGACAAAGCAGACGCGCTTAGGAAAGCGGCTGGTTTATAAATCTAAAGGGCTGGATAAATAATTCAGCCCTTTTATTCTTTTTCCTCATCATCTCCAAAATCTAGTACAGGGCGGACACCTGAACCAGAATCAGGTTTTCCTATGATCTCTAATTCTTCTAATCGATCCACCATACGTGCGGCACGGGTATAACCAATCCCTAGTTTCCGCTGCAGCATTGAGATAGAAGCCCTTTCTTCCTTACGGATAATTTCTACCGCTTTCTTCAGGAGAGGGTCTTCTTCTGGATCGGGCATTTCGTCAAACAAAGGAGTCTGGGTCAAAGTTGCGGTTGGCATGGCAGGTTGAGACTGCACATCACTTCTGTTTTGCGATTCCGGTAATAGAGACTGCGCCTGCCGTTTCCAAAAATTGACCAGCTTCTGGATCTCGATATTGGCCACAAACACCCCCTGAAGCCGTTTCGGAGCCGGCGCATCTGGCGCCTGGAATAGCATATCTCCAAGGCCGATTAACCGTTCAGCGCCAGGTTGGTCTAAAATAACCCGCGAATCCGTATTAGACACTACTTTAAATGAGATTCGAGCAGGGAAATTTGCTTTGATCATCCCGGTGATGACATCAGTTGAAGGCCGTTGAGTGGCAATAATTACATGAATACCAGTTGCGCGAGCTAACTGAGCCAGCCTGTTTAAATTACGTTCCGTCTCTTCCGGAGCCATCATCATCAAATCTGCTAACTCATCAATAACCACCACAATGTATGGAAGTTTGTTAGGTTGGCACGAATTGAAATCATCAATATTGCGCGCGCCTACTTCGGAAAATTTCTTATAGCGGCTGTCCATCTCCCGTGACATCCACTTAAGTGTACCAACCACTTTATCTGTCTCAACAATCACAGGTGTTAATAAATGCGGGATTCCGTTATATCCAGTTAATTCCACACGCTTGGGGTCAACCAACACGAAGCGAAGCTGGTCTGGTGTGCGGTTCATCAATAAACAGCATAAGATCGCGTTTATGCAAACTGACTTACCAGAGCCAGTAGTGCCCGCGATAAGCAGATGCGGCATTGTTCCCAAACCAACAGTGACCGGTTTCCCCGCCACATCCTTGCCCAACACCAAACGCAGGAAAGATTTTGATCGCTGAAATGATTTGCTCTGCATACCTTCCCGCAGCGTAACCAACTCGGCTTCCGAGTTCGGCACTTCAATGCCGATGTATTTCCGTCCGGGAACAGGTGCCTGAATTCGAATGCGGGGTGCCGCCATTGCTAATGCGAGGTCATCAGATAGTGATGTGATCTTATTAATGCGTACACGCATTTTCCCCTTGCGAGTCTCAATAAAATCCGGTTCAATGCCAAATTGGGTAAATGTTGGCCCGCGGTGTATCTCGACCACATGCCCGGGTGCATTAAAAGACGCTAACGTTTCTTCTATGATCTTGGCGCGTTCCTGGTCTAAACTATCCCTAACAATAGTTTTTGAAATTGGATTGAGTATTTCATCCATCTCAGGAAGCTTCCAATTGATGCTGTTTTCAGCGGAATGGTACACACGCTCGATGGAAACGCCATCCGGTAGAGTGGTTTTTTTTCGCGCGGCATTATCTGAGGAAATTTTCTGTCCTGATTTCTTGTTAAGAGAAATTCTAATTTTCTTTTTTTCAATCGGCATAAAGCCTTGAGGTTGTTCCCCGTTTTCTGAAAATTGAGCAGCCCCTTCAATTTGCGTTGAAGATAACCGTCGTGTTGGTTTTGCAGCTTTCTCTGTTTTGTTTTTAATAAATTTTCCAGTTTTTACTGCATTTTGAGTAATATTGCGAAAGAGATCTGGAATGGACACATCAAATGTGAATGCCAATGCAATCAGCACCCACGCAAGCAACACTACAAAGGCTCCCCAATAACCTAGAGCAACATCTATTGGTTCCTCAAACACAAAACCTACAATCCCGCCTCCACCACCGGATTTTGCCAACTCCCATCCTCCGCCAGAGCGCCAGTGCAACCATGCAAGGGCATTTATGTAAAGGAGGACAATCCCTAATAATCTCTCCAGGGAGACCAAAGGGAAACGCTTTTCATTCCGGAAGATCAGCCAAAAACCGATCAACAGAAGCATGAATGGGAACATGATCGCACCCATCCCGGCAATCCATGATAAGAACTTCACAATCCATCCGGTTACGTTCCCATCTGCCCGGCCTAAAAAGCCAAGGATTGCAATGACACCGCTTAATAATAGAAAAACGCCAATGATATCTGTTTTCCGCTCCTTTGAGATTTTCCTCAACTGGCGGTTAATGGGTGTTGAACGTTTTCTAGATGATTTTTGGGAACTTGCCCGTTTTGAAGATTTTTTGGTAGTTGTTTTTCTTGCCATATGTTTAAACCGAAAGATTGTTCTAATTATAGCATGTGTGCTTTTTTCCCTTGTGGAGTAATTATTTCTTGCGTCTGCGGAGAGAACCTGCTATAAGGGCAGCCGTAATTGTGAATCCGGCAAGGCCAATTTCCAATAAACGCAGAGAGGTAATCCCTCGTCCTTCTTCAGCAGGTTCTGATATTTCGTCAAATTGCTCGATTATTCCCTGTCCTTCTGAGGGACGAACACCCAAGATTAGATCACTTTCAGCTTCTGGAGAAACAAATTCTTGGTTAGGTTTTTCAGCATCTGCTTGAGATTGTTGTTCTTCCGCTTGCGGCAGCTGTTCAGTTTCTGCGGATGTTCTTTCTTGCGCTGTAGACGGCATCTCCTCAGCTTGCTCATCGCCTGGTGCAATAATGATATCCGAAAGAGGCATTTCATCCTGCATGTCCAAGTCACCGTTTTCCCCGCTCGCTCCTCCAGTTTCAGACCCATCACCAGCAAGCGGCTGATATGTGTTTATTGAGGCTTCCTCTTCGGAAGTGGAAACAGCTTTCTCCTCAAGCGCTGTTTCAACGGCAAATTGAGCCAAACCTTGCTTGCTGGACAGTAACTGGTAAGGAATAATGAAATCGAATGCAAGGACAACCGCTAATAATACTGCGGAAACAGCAGATGCATATCTTAATACCCCTGCCAAAGCAGGTATGATCGATTTGCCAACTTCTTCAGCCGAAACCGTAAAATTTCTTGGAACTTTACGGACGGGAAGTAATTTGAGGACAGTTTTTCCATACCGCAATTTCTCAATTGAAGGTTCTGCTGCAGGATGATCGCTCAGCAGCCTATCGGCACGTTTCTGATCCTTTTTCGATAATTCGCCATCGAGGGACGCAGACAGAAGCTGCCATTCCCGCGAGGATAATTGTGTGCGCTTTTTCACAGCCTTCTCCCAGAATTAAGACGAAATTTTTCTGGTAAAAGTTCCCGAACTCCCTGCAAACAACCCTGTACTTGCAATCGGGCACGTGCCAACCTGCTTCGAATTGTTCCAATTGGCGAGCCAGCTATTCGCGAGGCTTCCTGATATCCAAACCCCTGTATATCAACCAGGATGACTACGGCTCGGAAAGTTTTCGGTAACTGATCTATGCAGCGCTGAATGGCCTTTTCTAATTCTTTTTTCAGGATATGCTCTTCCGGCAAATCCCGATCATCTTCCAGCCAAACCGGGTCATCCATCTCTTCCCCACTTTCAAAATCCATAACAGTTAGCGGTTGAGTTGGTTTGCGCTTCTTCCTGCGTAATTCATCATAACTGTTATTGGCAGCTATCCGAAGAATCCATGCGCGGAAGGATCCACCACGAAATGACTTTATATGCTGAAAAGCATTGATAAAAGTGTTCTGGGTTGCATCCTCGGCAGCCATTTCATCATTTAACATCCGATAGGTCAGATTGAAAACTTGTTCTTGATAAGTTAATACCAATTGGTTAAATGCATCCACGTCGCCTTTTTTTGCATTTCGGATGAGAATTGATTCGTCCATGATATTTGCCTTATCCCTCCCATCGAATTATATCTCACACATTTTTGAAATTATCCATTTGCTTTCTTCACCAATTAATTCTAAACTTATATTGAATATGTCAATCCAATTCACTACCTTTATCGGTGTAGAAGTCAGCCCTGATCGGGTACACCCCTTTACTTTTGTTGCGATTGACAAAGAAATGGTCATTCGTTCCCTCGGCCACGGTAAAATTAATGATGTGTATGCTTTCCTGGCCGGGCAGTCAAACGCTTTAGCCGCTATCAACTCTCCCATGACAACAAACAAAGGTTTGCTGAAAAGGGAAAAGATCAGGAAAACACTTTCTCCAAATTCACACTTGGGAAGATGGGTAAACCTGCGATTAGTTGAATATGAATTGTTAGAACGTGGGATCAACGTCCCACGCACTCCTAATACGAAGAAAAAAAGCCCCCGGTGGATGAAACTGGGTTTTCATTTATTTGAGGAACTGGATAAACTGGGATATCAGCTTTATCCCAACCTTGTAGCAGAAAAACAATTTCTCGAGTGCCAGGGAGAAGCTGCTTTTTGGAATCTCCTCGGTCACCCTCTTCTAAAAGAGGGTACGCTCGAGGGATGTCTTCAGCGGCAGGTGGTCCTTTTCCTGGCCGGGCTGCCTGTTCCAGATGCGATGCGCTTCTTTGAAGAGATCACACGCCACCGTCTGCTAAACAACCAGCTTCCTTTGGATCATATTTTTTCTGCAAGTGAATTGAACGCATTGATCGCTGCATACACCGCTTTTTTAAGCGGCACACAGCCAGATAAGGTCATCCACAAAGGTGATAAAGAAGAGGGCGTCATTTATCTACCAGACAAGCCTATCGAAGGTTAATCACCAATTAACTTGACACCCAAACACGAATCGGTATAATCGAAGCATAAAAGCTAGCCCGGAAATCCAATCCGGCGCCCGGAAGGGCAGCTGTCTGAGAAGGGGCTGAAACCAGCCGTAAGCAGACCGGAGCATCCGTTACCGCAGGAACAAGGCCGTTATTCAGCGGTAAAAACAGGTGACACCACGGGAAACCCCTCTCGTCCTGTCTAGAGAGGGAAGTTTTATTTAAACGAAAAAAGAGGTAGAGATGATTGATATAAATATTGTACGTGAGAAACCTGAAATTATTAAAAAATCACTCGAAAAGCGGCAGATGGACCCATCAGTAGTTGACCAGCTTGCTGAGCTTGATGAAAAATGGCGTGCTGTTCTGACTGAAACTGAAGTCCTAAAAGCCGAACGCAATAAGGTTTCAAAAGAGATCAGTAAAACCAAAGATAAAACGGAGAGGGATCAAAAGATAGCAGAAATGCGAGTGGTCGGTGAAAAAATCGCTGCTCTCGATGCAAAAGTTAAAGAAATCGAAACCTCCCTCAATAACCTTATCGCAACAATACCTAATATATTGGATGATTCTGTTCCATTGGGAAAAGATGAAACAGAAAATAAAGTTGTGCGGCAGGTCGGTGAAAAGCCCATATATGATTTTAAACCTCTCCCGCATTGGGAATTAGGCCCCAACTTAGGCATCATTGATTTCGACCAAGGCGTGAAGATCACCGGCTCTCGTTTTTACGTGCTGAGTGGTGCAGGCGCGCAGCTTCAGCGTGCATTGATTGCATGGATGCTGGATCTACATCGGCGGCAGGGATATCTTGAGAAATATACGCCTTTTATGGTTAAAGGCCAGACCCTTTTTGCATCCGGACAGCTTCCCAAGTTTGCAGATAATCTCTATCGCGACCATGAAGAAGACTTGTGGATGGTACCGACCGCAGAAGTACCGCTGACCGGCATCCATATGAATGATTTCCTGGAATATGAAAAACTTCCACAGCGGTATACTGCCTATACACCCTGCTTCCGCAGAGAAAAAATGAGCGCAGGCAGAGACGTTCGGGGAATCAAACGGGGGCATCAATTTGATAAAGTTGAGATGTATATTTACAGCAAACCAGAAGAATCCATACTGGAACTCGACAAAATGCTTAGTGACGCAGAACAAACATGCAAAGAGCTTGGCCTGACACACAGGGTTGTGCAATTATGTACCGGTGATATGGGGTTCAACTCCGCAATCTCCTATGATGTGGAAGTTTGGGCACCTGGATGCGATGAGTGGCTGGAGGTATCATCCGTTTCCAATGTAACGGATTTCCAGGCACGCCGCGCGAATATAAAATATAAAGATGAGAACGGGCATAAAGATTTTGTCCATACCCTCAACGGCTCAGGATTAGGAATGCCCCGCACACTAATCAGCGTGATGGAAACATATCAACAAGCAGACGGCAGCATTCGTATCCCTGATGTACTCAAACCGTGGATGGGTGGAGTAGAGATGATTGGAAATGAGAAGAAATAACATAAAATTTAGAGGGTTATTAAGCATTCTCCAATTAACCGCATTAAGTGCTTGTTCATTACCCGACCTTGAATCATTTTCCACCGGTATTGGATTATCCTCATCCATGCTTGTCGCAGCCCAGATCGTTATTCTTTTTACGATGATTGCAGGGCTGATAAGTTTATTGGCCGTCATAATCCCGGGATTAACCATCATTTGGATAAGCGCACTAATCTACGGCCTTTTAACGGGGTTTACCACTGTACCCAGCATTCTGTTTATTTCAATCACCGTATTAATGCTGATTGGCAATGTGGTTGATCAGCTTATGATGAGTACTAAGGCAAAGAAAAGCGGGGCATCCTGGTTAAGCATTCTTCTTTCAACAGGAACTGCGTTTATATTCAGTATCCTCTTTCCACCCTTCGGCGGATTAATCGCTGCGCTGATTGTGCTGATGGCAATGGAGATCATACGCCTGAAAGATTGGCGAAAAGCTGCTCAATCCTCCAGAGAAATGGCACTTGGATGCATTAGTGCAATCGCAGTTCGGTTCGGAATTGGTTTGGTTATGATTGGAATATGGATATTTTGGGTGTGGCAAAGTGGAAATTGGGTATTGGGATCTTAACACTCAACAGTAAAAATATTTAGTCTATATACCCTACTGAGAATGAACAACCGAATAAAACATTACTAAATTTTCAAGTGAAGTTTCTGCCGGAAGGTCACAACCTGGTGCAATTAAAAAGTTGCTGCCATTTTTTGTTGCATTGATAAGGTCAATCGTCTTTTCGAAAACTGATTCCTTTTCGTTTGCCAAAAACACATTCATAGGATCAAGATTTCCCGAAATAATTCGGTTTTCCTTATTCCTATACAATGCGGTGGGAATATCCATTGGTTCTCCAAAATGTAAAATGGATGCTTCGGTTTCGAAAATAGAATCCAGGTGAACAGCTCTTGCTCCGCAATTATGATAGATCACACGAAACGTGGGGGATTCCAAATTATTAACAAGTTGTCTAATGAACGCCGATGAAAATTTACTTAACGCTTTCGGAGAAAGCAAACCAGCAGAAGGTTCTGAAATAACTACACCCTGACATCCAGCCTCTTTATATGCTCTCGTAAAATCTATCAGAAATTGGTTGCATTTTTCAATCAGCGACAAAGCACTGAACTCATTATCTATGGTCAGCCGGAACATTTCCTTCGCGCCAAATAATCTTCCAGCCAGAGAAAATGGACCAATTATTCCTCCAATCACAGGTCTTAAAATATTCAATGAAAGCAATTTTTCAGTTGTCTTTATGTAGTTCCTGCTTCGGTAACCACCCATAGAAGGCACATCCAATTTTTCTATTTCCGATGGGGAAACAACTAATCGATTCCCAACCTGGGGGGCCTCATTTTGCGAGAAAACAATTTCACTACCAAAGCATTCTGTTTCCACACTCAAATCCATAGCAGTTATTAGGAAATCAGCATTGAAGCGCTCATAAAAAGCAAGGATCGCATCCACTTGCGCGTTGACATCCGTGAAAATTCTTTTTATCGGATTTTTTAATATCTCTGCGCCGATATTTGTTCCAAAAACAAATGCTTTTTTCTGAATGTCAGATTGAATATCATCAATGAGGTCCTTTTTCATTATTTCTCCATGCAAGGAAAGATTGCAGCCTTATGAATAACAATTTCCTTTATTGATACTACGTGAATTCAAGACAAAAAATAAATTAAGAATTGTTTTTTCGGTTGACTGCCGCCTTATATAACGCAATTGAGCCAGCGACTGCAGCATTCAGCGAAGCAACTTTCCCAATCATAGGAATATACGCAATATGGTCGCATTTCTCCCGCACAAGTCTCCGCAGACCATGCCCTTCACTGCCGACAACAACTGCCAGTGGTCCATCCATGTTAATCTCCTCCAGAGATTCTGCGGAATCATCCATGTCTAAACCAACTACCCAGGCACCCTTCTGCTTAAGTTCATCTATTGCCTGACTAATATTCATTTGCGTAACCAGAAGATGTTCACTGGCACCAGAAGAAGCATTCACCACAGCAGGCGTGATCCCTGCTGCTCGCCGGGCAGGTATTACTATTCCATGCACACCAAATATTTCTGCACTACGGATCAATGTTCCTAAATTCTGCACATCCTGTATCTGATCAATCATGAGAATGAACATTGGTTTTTTAGATCGCTCAACCCGTTCGAAGATTGCATTTATATCAGTATATGGATATGCGCTAGTTTCCAGAGCTATCCCCTGATGATGCTCCGCTATTTTGGAAAGAACATTTTTATCTACTGCTTCAATGACGATCCGCTTTCTCCGAACTATTTTTAATATATCCTCTATCCTCCCTTTTGCACTTGAGCTTTTGTTGATAAGCAATCTGAAAAAATGCCTGCGTTCAACACGCAGGCATTCATATACTGGATTTCTACCTGTTATCCATTCTTTCATTTCCATGTCCAGGAGCTGCCTGACTTTGAATCTTCAACCAGCACCCCCAAAGCAACTAGTTTATCGCGAATGGTGTCTGAAAGCACCCACATCTTGCTTTCGCGGACTTCTGAGCGAACATCAATCAGGAGATCAACAAAAGCATCTGCAGGGTGCGCTCCTTCACGAGATCCGAGCGTTAAACCTAATACACTTGTTAATTGTTTCAGCATCTTCTGAGCATCCAGCAAGTCTTCGTCTGAGGCACCGTCTGCACGGGCGTGATTAATTACCCGCACTAATTCAAACAGATTACCTAATCCGCCTGCGCTGTTAAAATCATCATCCATTGCCTTTTCAAAGCCAGCCACTGTTTTTTCCATTTGTGCAGCAACTGTCTTTTTTTCTTTTTCGGCCAATCCGGCAGCTTCTGCTAACGCTGGTTTTAAAGCTGACTCCAAACGTTCTAATGCTTTTTCAGCCTGCCCGATCACCTCATCGTTGAAAGTAAGCGGATTACGATATCCTGAGTTCAAAACCATCATGCGCAGTGCATCCCCTTTATGCTTAGAAAGGAACTCCTCGATTGAGACAAGATTACCGACTGACTTAGACATCTTTTCCCCACTTAACTGCAGCATACCATTGTGAATCCAATATCGAGAGAACTGTTTTCCAGTCAACGCTTCCGATTGAGCAATTTCATTTTCATGGTGCGGAAAAATAAGGTCATTTCCTCCGCCATGAATATCAATCTGTTCTCCCAGGTGATTCGCACTCATCGCCGAGCATTCGATATGCCATCCAGGGCGACCCATCCCCCAGGGGCTCTCCCAAGATGGTTCATCAGATTTTGCTGCCTTCCACAACGCAAAATCCATCGGATCTTCTTTTCTTTCATCCACCCCAATACGGGCACCGGCCTGCATATCATCCAGTTTACGTCCTGATAATTTCCCATATCCCTTTAGTTTTCTAACTCTAAAATATACATCTCCTTCTACTGGGTAAGCATATCCCTTTTTGATCAACCCGGTGATCATTTCAAGGATATGTCCCATCTCAGTAGTCGCACGCGGGTTAAGCGTTGCAGGAAGGATATTCAGGTCGGTAAGATGAGCGTCAAATTGATCAATATAAGTCTGGGCAAGTTTGAATGGATCTGTTTTCAGAGAATTAGCACGTTTAATGATCTTATCGTCCACATCGGTATAGTTCATCACGTGGCGCACATCATATCCCCGGTACTGCAAATACCGCCGAATGACGTCAAACACAAGCGCAGACATGGCATGCCCCACATGTGCCTTGTCATACACCGTCGGACCACACACATACATACGCACCTTGTTCGGTTCGATTGTCTCAAAGGTTTCTTTCTTGCGCGAGAGTGTGTTATAAACCTGCAATCCCATACGGCCGCTCCTTTTACTTCTTATTTGTGATTATTATTGTTTTTATTCTTTCCAGCAGGTCTCGAGAATATCATTCTTCCAGCAGCAGTCTGAAGTACTTTGGTCACTGAAACTTCAATCTCTTTCCCAATGAAATTTTTTCCGTCTTCTACAACAACCATAGTACCATCATCAAGATAGCCAACTCCCTGCCCAAGTTCTTTCCCTTCCTGGATGACCCGCACCACTAAACCTTCACCCGGAAGAAGGATGGATTTTACAGCATTAGCCAATTCATTGATATTTAATACATTAACACCCTGTAATTCTGCCACCCTGTTTAAGTTAAAATCATTCGTCAAGATAGGCGCCTTCATCTGCTTGCCTAACAAAACTAATTTTTCATCCACTTCTCTAACACCTTCTACATCGATATCAGCGATGGTTGTTTTAATTGCTCGGTCCTTCTGCAGTTCAGCTAAAACTTCCATCCCCCGCCGGCCGCGCTGGCGGCGTAAGCTCTCAGCTGAATCCGCGATATATTGCAGTTCATTCAACACAAAACGCGGGATGACTAAATTTCCTGGCAAAAAACCGGTTTTGGCTATATCCACAATGCGCCCATCAATAATCACGCTTGTATCTATCAGGATGGATTGTTCCCTGCTCCATTTTCTGCCGCTGGCATCAGAAAATGATTTTGGCCCCCGCCGAATAAACGAAAACATATCCCGGAAATCACCCTGCCGGCTAACGCCGATCGCGACGCCTAAATATCCAAAAAGGACAGCCGCAATGAACGGCAGTACACTACTGAACGGATCGGGTAATGAGGCCATTGTAATAGAAGCAAGAGCCGCAATGATCAAACCAATAACTAAGCCGATCATGGCAGACAAGAGTGTTGGTCCGGATACCTTGGTAAGATAAGAGCGGGCCTTCAAAATGGGATATAGGGTGATGTACGGCATTATGAGAAATCCAAATACTGCCAAGATAGCAGCTCCACCAATTGTGTAAGGAAGAGGATTTAGAGAACTATCTATAATTTCAACAAGGAAATCTCCTAAATAATAGCCGGCTATTGCGAACAAAATAAGTCCTAAGATACGAAAAATAAGTGCAGTTGTTTTCATGTAAATTCCTTTCTCGCAGATTGTTAATGTTCTGAGATATTTATTCTTATGATGGTTTGATATTATCATGCCACCATAAAGAAGTCAATAAGAATTGTATTAACCACTATGTTTAATTGAAATCGTATAAATTAACGATCCAAGCCATGCTGTATCGCAAGAATTGCCGCTTGAGTACGGTCGTTAACTTGAAGTTTCGCGAAAATGGCACTCACATGATTACGGATCGTACCCTTAGAAAGATGCAGTTTCTCCGCAATATCTGCGTTGGAAAGCCCGTTTGCGACCAATCGCAAAACATCCAGTTCACGCTTTGTTAATTTAGAAGTAATTTCTAATGGCGAACAAACCTGTCTGTCTGCTGTTTGCTTTAATACTTTTCCGGCAACTTTTGGGTCAATAAATGTCTTTCCCTGATAAGTTCCCTTGATCGCATCAATGATATCCTCACGCCGGGCATCCTTCAAGAGATATCCAGAAGCGCCTGCACGGATCGCATCAAACAACCACTCATCATGGTCATAGGTGGTTAAAACTAAAACTTTTATCTCAGGAAATGTAGCCCTAATCGCCCGTGTTGCTTCTATCCCATTCATCACAGGCATTTTGAGATCCATGAGAACTATATCCGGCTCATGTTTTTCAGCCAGCTCCACCGCCTCTTTCCCATTTTCCGCGGTACCAATAACTTCAATGTCTGGGTCCAAGTTTAGGAGCATCTCAAGTCCCTCTCGAACCAATGCCTGATCATCACAGATTAGTATTTTCATAATTACTCCTATTCAGGCGGAAAGTCACTGTGCAACCCTCTCCCTTTTGTGATTGGACGTCTAAATCACCACCAATCAGATTGGCACGCTCCCGCATGCCCAATATACCGAATCCATCTGCTTTTATCTCTTCTTCACACCCAATTCCATCATCACTGATGGACATTTCAAATTCATTTTCATCCTCATCCATTGATATCTCAATTTGTGATGCATTGGCGTGCTTGATCACATTCTCGATTGCTTCCTGCGCGATTCGGTACACTACCTGTTGTCCATCTTTTGAAAGAAGATTGACCTCGTCGGGAATACGCACAACAGTTTTTAATCCAGTTCGGTCTGCTGCAGAAAACACAAGCTGTTTGACCGCCAATCCAAAACCCAGATCTTCCAGTGGGCTGGCGCGCAGCGATTTCAATGCACGGCGAGTCTCTTCTGTTCCTTCACGAGTAATTTCCAGCGACCGATCTAATAGCTGCTGTGCTTTTTTCGGATCAATCGACCAAAATGCCTTTACTGTTTCCAATTGGACTGACAGGGCGGTTAATGAATGTGCCAGGGTATCATGCAGTTCACGCGCCATTCGGTTGCGTTCCCGGCTGACAGTAAGATCTTCTAACACATGCGTGTATTGGGTCAACTTCGCATTCGTCAAACGTAAATTGTGCTGCTGTTGGCGGATAAGAGCCATCATGCGCGTAATGAAAAACCCAATCGCCAGGAAGCTGGCTGTTCTCACGAGGTTGATTAACGCGAAAAGCTGCAGCGCCTGGATACGGCCTTTAACCAGCACCAACACGATCATCATCTCTAAAAAGGCAATTCCGATTGTGTAAAGGACGGTTTCAGAAAACCGATACTGCCATGCAGTCAGCACCAAACCAATAAAAAGTACCGGAAGCAAGCGCAGCGCCATCCCCTCGGCGTTCGACATTGGGCCTGGAGGCATTCGCGGTGCAATGAAATGATTCATCACGATCGGCAGTACTGAGATTAACAGGATCAAACCAACGACCATCCCTTTACCTAGTTTACGAAATCCCCACTTCCAATATGCAAGGATGATAAAAAGCGCTGCTGCCGCACTATTGGCAATATAATAAGAAAAAAGACGCGGGCGGGGACTGATCCTGAAAATACATAGATCAACTATCATCAGCGCTAAAATATACGCCAACCACATCCATCCCGCATAGCGTAAAATGATGACTTCTTCGCTGGTGTCTTTCATGTTTTGCATAAAACCATATTATCATGCTCACACTTCCCTGCCATGTGTAAGGTATCACCATTCTGCTGCCAAAACCCATGACACCAGTCATGGATCACTTGTCAAACCCGCATGGGTTTTTAAGGAGGAAAATGATCGGATGCACTTCCATAAGCGCTTATATATACCTACACTTAGAGCATGACCAGAGCCAAAAAGTATTTCAAGAACTTGTTCACCCCGCAACTTGTCAAATTTCTCATTGTCGGTGCATCCGGCACTTTAATAGATTATCTGATCTTGATCTTGCTTAAAAGCTTTAATTGGCAAACACTGATCGCAAACACTTTGTCCTTTTCAGCAGGATTGGTCAACAACTATTATTGGAATAGCCAGTGGACTTTCAATGAAAGAGGTCGGAAATCCTCCCTGAAACAATTCTCACAATTCACAATCATCAGCTTAGTTGGGTTGGGTTTGAACACAGCAATTGTTCTTGTGTTGGAAATCCCCATGGGGGAGATTTTAGGAATGCCGGGAGTGGGTTATATACCAGCAAAAGCATGCGCGACAATCATTGTCCTGTTTTGGAACTATCTGGCTAACCGCCATTGGACATTCAACCCATCCAAGAAAAGCCCCCTCATCAAAGGAGAATAGAATGAAAAAAGAAAACGCATCCTCGCAATCACGATCGCATCCCTGGCTGGATAAAAAACTCTTCTGGAAGATATCACCCGCCTGGCTGATCGTCTCTTTATTGATGGGAGTTTCCCTGCTGCTGCATCTGGTAAACATTGGCGCAATTGGGGACGGCAACCTCTACTATACGGCTGCAGTGAAAAGTATGCTCCAGTCGTGGGATAATTTTTTCTTCGCTGCTGCTGAACCCGGGGGGTCAGTTACTGTGGATAAGCCTCCGCTCGGATTGTGGATCGAAGCACTGTCCGCATCCATTTTCGGGGTGAATGGTTTTGCGGTATCTTTACCAAACATCCTCGCCGGTGTTTTTTCTATTCCAGTACTCTTTCATTTAGTTAAGAAATATTTCGGATCTCTGGCAGGTATTACCAGCGGAGCCATTTACACAATTACGCCCATCGTCCTCGCTACCAACCGCAATAACACCATCGACGGTATGCTGGTTTTTACTCTTTTGTTGGCTGCCTGGGCGTTCATTAAAGCAACAGATACAGGAAAGCTGCGGCATCTACTTATTGGATCGGTGCTGATCGGGCTGGGATTTAACATCAAAATGCTGCAGGCGTATCTGGTTCTGCCAGCGTTTCTACTGCTTTTCTTGCTCGCCGCGAAGATCGGTTGGGGCAAGAGGATCTTATACATCAGTGTTGCACTGCTTGTGATCCTCTCAGTATCGCTGTCATGGGCAGTGATCGTTGATCTGACACCCGTTGAAGCACGCCCCTATGTGGGCAGCAGTGAAAACAATACTGTCATGGAGCTTATCGTTGGGCACAACGGGTTGGCACGGTTGTTTGGGAAAAACCGAAGTGGTTATCCCCCGCAAAACAGTGATGGTCCCGGGCAGTCCCCCGCTAATTTCCCTCAGAATACGATGCCTCCGCAGAATCCTCCTGGCTTAAATGGAGGACAGCCGCCAACAAACCAGCCGCCTCAAGGCGCACGTCCACCTCAGCAGCCCGATGGAAATCCCTTTAGTAAAGAAACTGGTTCGCCGGGAATTTTCCGCTTATTTCAGGCGCCATTAGGCAAAGAAATGAGCTGGCTGCTGCCCTTCGCGCTATTCGGTATGGTAATGCTCGCATTCTCCGCGCCTATGTCTCTCGAGAATATGTCGTCAACCCATAAAGGCATCATCCTGTGGGGAGGATGGATGCTGACCTGTCTGATTTTCTTCAGCATGGCTGATTTTTTCCACGCGTATTATATGATCATGCTCGCGCCGCCGCTGTCCGCGCTGGTTGGCGCCGGTTTGTCATGGTTTACAGACCTGGGAAGTGGTGTCCAATGGGAAAAAGGCGCGTTGGTATTCGCGCTGCTGTTGACACTTATCTTCCAGGTCTATCTTGCGTTAGAATTCATCACCTTCACTGCTCTGTTTTTCCTGCCGATTTGTATATTTATCATCTGCGCGGCTGTGCTGTTGTTCACAAAGAAACTACGAACCGCACAGATATTGTCAGCTCTGCTCTTTATATCTGTACTGCTCATCCCACTTTGGTGGACTGTACAAACTGTGTTAATCGGCAATCCCCACACAGGGCTGCCTTCCGCATACGCGGGAGAAAGCGGCGGCCTGATGCGCCCGCCTAATGACAATCAAGAAAATCCCCGCCAGAACGCTCTGCTTGATTTCTTGATGGCAAACACCGAGAATACAGAGTATCTGGCTGCTGTTCCAAACGCCAATACAGGCGCCCCATTCGTCCTTGCCACCGGCCGCCCAGTATTGTATATGGGAGGTTTTACCGGAGGCGATCCGGTCATTGACGCGCAGGGTCTGCGTGAACTGGTCAAAGCGGGCGATCTGCGCTATATCTATTATCAGAATTTTGGGCAAGAAAAAGACCAAAAGGTCAAGGGTTGGCTGCGTTCTTCCTGCCAGGTCGTTGAAGAATTCAGCATCCGACCTCAAACCAACCAGGATCAACGCGGACCGCAAGATCAGAACGCGCCCATCTTATTTGAATGTAATTAAAAGAATGTTAACTGCTACGGTTACAAAACAAACCACCTAATTGACAGGGGGTAGGGCGCGTGCTAAAATTTCTGTCTGCCCGCCCCCATCGTCTAGCGGTCCAGGACATAGCCCTCTCAAGGCTAAAACAGGGGTTCGATTCCCCTTGGGGGTACTGACATAAACTCGCCCGCCAGGCGGCTTTTTGTTTAAGGGAATCTGACCTCACCAAATTCTTTACAATCTGATGTTCTTCAAGTTTTGTTTTAGATATATACGATATATTATACCTTGAATTCAACTAGCAAGTGCAACTTTGAAAGAGTTAGAGAGGTAAGCTGCGGTAAGATAAATACCTCTCCAACGACTAAATCAAAGGAGCACTCATGCGAACATACACACAGCTTACCCAAGCACAAAGATACCAGATA
>CBDAFG010000124.1:0-6390 GCA_965195205.1 uncultured Pelolinea sp.
TTAATCCCTGGTTGCTAAATCTGGCAGTTGTGCAATCCTTTTCAAGGATATGTATCCCAGTTCCCTGTGTGGCAACCATCAGCCAATCATCATTTTCTGGATGGACTGCGGTGTTAGTAGGAGAATATGGAATAGATCCATGAAGTTCAGGGCAAGAGCATCTCTTCCAGGATTTACCGGTATCCTCTGAAATTATTACGAAGCCATTAGTAACTATGTAAATCCTATCTGTATTGATTTCTGAAAAATGAAAGACGGGATCTACAATATCCGCACCGTTTATTGATTCCTGCCAGGTTATGCCCTTATCCGGGGAAAGAAATATTTGTCCAGGTCCACTATTTCCATACCCTCCATACGCGAGAAATAGCAGATCAGGGTTTGCCGGGTGGGAGGTAATTTCATATCCATGCTCGCTTATCTCCTCCGCTCCTGGTAAGTTGAGAGTATATGTTTCTTCTAAATTATCGCCAAATTTGGAAACCTTCAGACTATCTCCTGCACCACTAATAGCAGTAATTCCTCCGGTATCCTCATTATTCAAGAAATATCCACCTTGATTACCACCTTCAGAATAGATATTTAGATTTTCCATGGAGGTACCACCATCGAGTGACCGGTATGTATGATCAGGACCAGGAATTTGAGCATACATAATCGCATTATCTTTTTTATCAATATAGATATTGAATGCTGTGGCTCCCAATCCGCTACTGATATCTGAGGTAGTTTTTCCTCCGTTTTGAGCAAAGCCTAAATAACTGGAACCAAAATACCAGGAGTCCGGTTCATGCGGGTTGAAGACAATGAAATCCGGACCACGAAGATTTTGAGGGAGCTGCATAAAGGTTTTCCATTGCGGTTTGCCGTCTATGCTCCTCAACAATTTACCATTCGAATAAATGATGATCTCCCCATCTTTATCCACGCCAAGGGGATCGCAATCTTCGCAATATTTTTTCCAGGTCTCACCGCTGTCGGATGATCCGTACAAAACCCAATCTTTATCCACTGCATATATTTTCTCGCCATGATTTGTGTTCATAAACAATCTGTCAATCGGCGCTTCAAGAAGGAGGTCCCAATTCTTTCCCCCATCCTTTGATCTGTACACACCCGCATCACATTCATAATCTTGAGTACCAGAACCCCATACAGCAGTATAAAGAGTTTCGTTGGAAGGATCGAACAAAATATCAAAAAATTCACTTGGGCAGCTTCCCGTTGATCTTCCACCTAAATGGCTCCAGGACTCACCCGCGTTGGCGCTCTCAAATAGTTCAAAAAGACTTGAATAGTAAAGATGATTATGATCGATTGGGTCCATCAGAATCTTTCTGCCTTCATCAATCAGACCCGCATTAATACCATTGTTGACAGGATGCCAGGATTGCCCGCCGTCTTCGGTTTTATAGACACCATCAAAACTGGTGCCGGCGTAGAGCACGTCTGGATCTTCCGGATCGATCGCGAGAGATAATACCTGAGTGTTGTTGATCCCTGTAAACGCAGGCTGCCATGAGATCCCGCCATTGATGGTTTTATAGATACCCGAGTGCTCCATGCTGGCATACAGGACATCGCGGTCGGTGGGATGGATAGCAAGGTCAGTGATCTGGTCACGATTCAGAAACTGGGCGGAGTTAATCCTTGACCATTGATAGGGTAATGGCTCTGGGGTCGGGGTAGGCATTGTGGTGGGTTTGGGGGTTGCGACCACGATTCTTTCAACCACTTCCTGCTCAGGAGCAAGCGCTGTTCTGAGAGGGGAATTAGGGATGAGCAGCAAAGCAGAAAAGACAGCCACCAATGCGAAGCCAACCCACACCAGCGGCCGTTTCCAGAAAGGTTTGGAAATCCCCCGCCCTTCCCTGAGCTGGGCCTGCTTGCGGGCAGTTTTAAGGTTCTTGACACGCTCCGAAACCTGAGCGGCGTCTTCCGGCGTAAGAGAGAGATATTGATTCAGCGCGAAGATGGCACCGTCGTATTCCCCCAGGCGTTCCATGCGTTCTGCCTGAGTGCGTAAACTGGACAACTGTTCTGTGTGTGCCTTCTCACGGATATCCGCCAGCAGGGAGAGCACAGATTCATCCGCGCCCTTCATGCGCTGATAGGCGGATAAGAGATCCGCTGCGTCCCCCCAGCGCTCGTTCTCACTGGCACGCTGTCCCCAGGCCAAGAGCACGTCTTTTATCTCCCCTGTACCGTCTGCCAGCGCTTCCAGTTCCCTGACAGACGCCTGCAGGCCGGCATCCCTGGGAGTGAAGTCCAGCGCTTTACGGGCCTGCTCCAAAGCGATATCCTCACCGCCGGAGATAGCAGCTATCGCGCGGTGGTGATAAAGGCGGGCCATCTGCGCCCGCCCGTCAGAATGCCTGGGGCTGATCTTGAGCACCTGCTGATAGGCATATTCTGCTTCGTCTAAGCGTCCCATCGCAAAGCGGACATTACCCAACGCCAGATAGGCATCGCAGTACCCGGATTGAGCGGCTACGTCCTCGGGATAGAGGGCCAAGACCTCTTCGTACTCCGCGCCTGCGCGGCCGTAATCCTCGCGGGCCATATGGGCGGCAGCCAGGCCCATGCGCACCTCGAGGTTATCCTCTTCGGCGCCCAGGGCTTCTTCGAAAGAATCGACCGCCTTTTCTAACTCACCCTGATCGAGATACTCATGCCCGACCTGCAGCAGGCGGCTGACGATGGGATTGATTGCAGTTAACTCCTCGCGCACCTGCTCGATGGAGCGGTTCTGGATGAGCCATAACTTCATCAGATAAATCACAAAACGATTCCCGCTGGCCAGGACATCCTTCTCACGCAGGCGCAGGACCGCACTTTCCAGGTCCTGATGGATAAAGCGTACTTTCTGGCCCTTGAGGAACTTTTCCAATGCAGCCAGGTCCGCCCCGCTATCAAACTGGGCTAAACTGGCTAATACCCACTTCTCGAGTTCAGAGGCTTCATCCCAGACAAATTTGAGATTGACTGTCCCACGTTCGATGACCGCATCCAGGATGCTTTCTACATCTAATTTGGATACCTGCCAGTCATCGGACTTCTGGCAGACAGAAAAGAGCTCATGGCAGATCAACTGGATGAAATAGGGATGCCCGGAAGTGATCTCGTAGATACGGTCAACCGCATCCAGGTCAAACTGGACAACCCCTTCGACGGGTTTCGTGATCAGATCGCGCGCGTCGGACTCACTCAAGAAGCTGATCTTGCGGTAGAGCGCCTGCTTGAAGAACCCGGTGTAAGCCGCCTGCATATTTTCCAGCTTGCGTCCAGAAGAACCGATCGAAAAGATGAAATTGAGCGCCTTATGATCCATCAAGCGCTTGAGGATGGCCATGAAGGGCAGCGCCAGTCCTTCCTGAGCGGAAGTATTTTCCAGGGTATCAAACTCATCGAAAGTGAATAGCAGCACATCACTGCCCAGTTTTTCTTCCACTTGAGGGAGGAACTGAGTTTCGAAGTAATCTGGATCCTCTTCAAAGGATTCACGGTCGGGTTTGGGCAGATCAAGCGCGCGGGTGATTTCCCGTGACAACCACCACAGGAAGCGCGGTAGAGTCGTGCTGACCCGCCCCTGCAGATCGATAAAGATGGGGATATAGCGTTTTGGCAGGCGGTTGCCGAGGTGCTTGAGGACGGACGTCTTGCCGACGCGCCGTTGGCCATGCAGGACGAGGATGTGATCGACAAACTTGCCAGATAGAGAGCGTTCGATCCAGGAGAAGACGTCCTCCCGGCCGAAGAACATACGCGATTCGAGTACAGGCGCTCCAGCTATATAAGGATTGATCTTATCTGGCATAATACTCTCCTACTATGATCAAGAAAATAATAATTAGTTGATTATACAATATTCACTTGTATTCTTTATCGGCTGGGGATATAAACATTAGAACAAACTACTCAATGAGCAGGTGGAAAAACGGTATATGTGGCGGTATTTACACTAGATACACCCCCATATAAGTGACGCACCGGGGCTTGAAACTATCCAGTGGAGAGTTACAAGGTCTTTTTCCTGAACCTACTGATTAAGAGTCAGTAGGTCAAGCTGTCCATTGTGTCCACATAGTAGTAGGTAAGGCTCCCCAAAAACAGTACCAGCGAAAAGTAGACACAAAGTGAAAAGTGGCTAAGATTGCAAAAACCTCACCCCAGCTTGAGATAAAAAGTGTGGGTGGTTGGTTGGGAAGAATAACAGAAACGATCAGGAGCAATGAAAAAGACGTGAACCAGTCACGGTTAATATAATATGGCAATGATTGGAGCAGGTGACTGAAAGCATCAATGATTTTTTTCTTCGTTAGATAAATTTTTATTAAACAGGCATCCAGACATCGTCAGGAAGCATTTTTACGCCTGTTAGCTTTGCTTGCATACATTCTTCTGTCCGCTTCCGCGATAATTTCCGCTAGAGTTGCATCTTTCATGTCTTCTCTTTTCATCAAACAACCTTTACTCACCGATAATGTATATGGATTGGAACTTGTTTTATTGAATGATTCAAGATTTTTATCCATCCTTGTTATAAATAATTCGTCTGATTTGGCTGCGTAAAAACCGCAAACAGCAAATTCATCACCGCCGATTCGCCCAATAACATCAGATTTTCGAAAAGTATTTTTGAGTATTTCCGCTACAGCAATGATTGCTTCATCTCCCTCTTCATGGCCATACGAGTCATTAATCGTCTTTAATTTATCCACATCCATAAAACAAATCCAAAGTCCGTCCAGCCTTTGCGAATTTTCATACAGCACTTTAGCACTCATGAAAAAACCCCGGCGATTCAGTAATCCGGTCAGGTTATCAGTAACACTCAATTTAAATATATTCTTTTCTGAGCGATAAATTACCATCCTGATGGAAATTAGTGCTAGCCATAATACACTTGCCAAACAGATATTTATCCAAAACGACCTTATCAATATTGGAGTTTCCCGATCTCTATCATAGAATACAAAATATCCAGCATGTTCTCCCTTGAAATTATCAACTGCTAAAAACGCAACGGAATAAGGCAGGTTATCAACCTCAGTATTGATAACAAAATCTTCCTCTTTTTCAAGATCGTTTTCAATATCCTCTTTTATCACATCGTTTATGCGTAATATAAAGTTGTTTTCTGCCTGGTTTTCCGAGCCGAGAAGCTGCTCATAAACTTCTTTATCATAGTAATAGTTGCTGGATATATCCGATTCCAGGTAATTCGTATTGATTAAATCAGCCATTACTTTTTCATCTGATAAGGATTTTGATATCATGAACAATCCCGAGCTATCATATGCTTCTTCTACTGATTCCGTAATAACTAATGGGGAAGTACTTACCTCCATGCTTCCAATGTATTCGTTATTCTTAAATAATGGGAACACAAATCTGTAGCCGTTATAAATCTTCCCCTCCTCAAAGTCAAATGTAGACGTATGTGAATTTCTTGTATTACATACGGTATCTCGTACACCTTCCAAGTTGTCACCGAAAAGTTCGGGCTTATGAAACCTTAAAAAGCTGGTGCAGTCTTCCAAATGAAAATGAAACTGCCTGAAATTGTTTTCGCTAGCGTTTTGATAGGTGTTTTTTAATAGATCATATAATTCTTCCCTAAAAATCTTTTTCTCTGGATCATTTGCATGATTTGCCGCAGCTATCAGCTCGATAACACGTTCATTATTATTTACTGCTTCATCAAAATAAATTTGCGCGGCAACCCCATAGTTGCTTACGATCGTATTTATCTGATGAGCATAATGCTTATTTAGTTCGTATTTTCGATCACTTATTCTCTGGTTGTAGGATCTCACTTGTGCATATTGCATAACAATAAAAATAATTGTTATGATGCAAATGGTGAGAATTAGCATGTTTTTATTATGCGGTTTGTTTTTCATAAAATCCTATTCAATATAAGGTTGTATAATCTAACCCTCAGGCAGTTTATATCCCTGTTCGAATAACTTCAAGCAGGCATCCACCACCTTGGGGTCTAACAGCGTTCCCTTATCCTCCCTTATTTGCTTGAGGGCTTTTTCAATGCCCAGCGCTGGGCGGTATGGGCGGTGTGAGGACATGGCTTCGACCACATCCGCCACAGCCAGAATCCGGGCTTCTAACAGTATTTCATCACTCTTGAGACCCTGCGGATAACCGGAGCCGTCTATCTTTTCATGATGCTGAAGGACCATCTCGGCGATCGGCCAGGGGAACTCAATCTCCTTTAGCAAGTCAAACCCGACCTGGGGGTGAGTTTGGATTATTTTGTATTCAAGTTCAGAAATCTTTCCCGGTTTGCTGAGAATTTCAGCAGGGATATTGATCTTACCCAGATCATGAACGATGCCGGCCATCCGAACACCTTCAATTTGTTCACTAGTA
>CBDAFG010000125.1:0-63347 GCA_965195205.1 uncultured Pelolinea sp.
TTCACCAGGAAAAGGTCATCCATGGAAACAGGATTATGGTTATCGGCTGAATGGTAAACTCATTCATCAAAAGGAAATGGTTGAATCAAGGTGACATTTTCATTGGTGGATAGGGGTGACATATTCACTGGTGAATGACAGGGAACGCCATTTTTTCTAAAAATGTTATACTATGCATTGTTCTTGTCGCCCAATAAAAAATGGAAAATTACAATAAAAGACACACAGCCCACTGGAATAAAGTCGCAAAAAAGTTAAGGACTTGGCAAGGTTGGGGAAAATATTACAACACCCGTATTAGTGAAGTTTATCGATTCAATATACCTTCTGACCAATCTATTCTTGATATCGGCACTGGAACCGGGAAATTACTCTCATTTTTAAATCCAAAAAAAGGGGTAGGGATTGATCTTTCGGGAAATATGATTGAGCTTGCGAAAGAATTACATCCAAATTTCGATTTCATCCAAATGGACGCGGTTGAATTCAAGCTTAAAGAGAAATTTGATTCTGTAGTTATGTCTGACACAGTCAATGACCTTTGGGATGTCCAATCTGCCCTTGAGAATATTTCCAAAGTTCTTAAAAATGATGGGCGATTAATTATTAATTTTTATAATCGTTTATGGGAATTTCCGCTGAAAATTGCGGAAATGTTACATCTTGCCAAACCCAATTTAGTGCAGAATTGGTTAACCGTGAAAGATGCTGAAAACCTGTTAGACCTCGCCGGATTTGAAGTGATTAAATCATGGGAAGAAGTTTTAATCCCGTTCTCGATACCAATAATAACCCCTTTTTTAAATAAGTTTTTAGTCAGATTCTGGCCATTTAAACATTTTGCCATGACTAATTTCATAGTTGCCCGCTTAAAACCCATGGTTCAAAACCAATTAAGAAACCCCTCAGTTTCCATCATCGTCCCTACGAGAAATGAAGCCGGAAATATCAAGCCCGTTTTTAAAAGAATCCCAAAGATATTTAAGGATTATGAGTTGATTTTTGTTGAAGGACATTCAACTGATAATACCCTTGAAGAAATCAGTAAGCAGATTAAGCTTCACCCTCAAGTCAGGTCATCTTGTTATACACAACAAGGCAAAGGGAAAGGGGACGCAGTGAGGCTTGGGTTCTCGAAAGCAGTTGGGGATATCCTGATGATTTTAGACGCGGACCTTACCATGCCCCCAGAAAACTTACCTAGGTTCTATGACGCTCTTGTTAATGGGATTGGCGATTTTATAAATGGCGTTCGCCTTGTTTACCCAATGGAAAAAGATGCCATGCGTTTCTTTAATTTCATTGGAAACAAATTTTTTAGTATGGTTTTTACGTTTTTACTTGGTCAGCCAATCAAAGATTCATTATGTGGCACAAAAATCCTTTGGAAAAGTGATTACGAAGAAATTGCTGCCAACCGTGATTACTTTGGAGATTTTGACCCTTTCGGTGACTTCGATCTATTGTTTGGGGCAGCAAAATTGAACTTGAAGATTGTCGACATGCCAATCAGGTACAGCGAAAGAGTTTATGGTGAAACAAATATTCAACGCTGGAAGCACGGCTGGTTACTGCTGAAAATGGTAATATTCGCCGCAAAACGATTGAAATTTATTTAACCTTTTTCAAGGACGATCAAACCAAACATCCCCCATTTTTCTTCGTTGAACAACCTATGTTCCACTTTTTTCCAAAACGAGTAAGAAAAAGCCGGCATAGTTAAATTATATTTGAAGCCACCGCTTAATAAATATATGAAAGGCATCATTGGGCGGACCTCTTTTATTTTTAACACTTGATACTTTTCCTCAAATATCCGTCGATCCCGATTAAAAACTATCCATGGTAATGCTTGATTAGCACCGGAAAGAGGCCCGCTTGAAGTAAAACTCCAACTATCAGTAGAAATATCAACCGCTTCATGATGTAGATTCGAATACACCCATAATGACCACCGATTTATCCACGGCTCGATCATGATTATCCGCCCACCTTTGCAGAGAATTCTGATTGCCTCATTAAAAAAGAGGTCCACATTTGAAATATGGTGAAATACATCCATCAACACAAGACAATCAACACTATTTGTAGAAAATGGCAGATTAAGCCCATCCATTACAACATCAACAAATGGGAGAAACATAACATCAGAAGTGATCGTGTCTGGGATGGTTTCTTTAATAAATCCCGCGCCTGATCCCAGCTCTACTACGATTCCGTTTTGCAAAGGAAGATGTTTTTTTACGAGGTTGTACCAATTATCGTAAACTTTATAAATAAACCCCTTTTTACAAAATATCTTCCTGCGGGAAACAGTAACCAGGGAATCATCAAGATTAAATTTATTTGCATTACTCATAGGA
Source organism: uncultured Pelolinea sp. (assembly GCA_965195205.1). Lineage (GTDB taxonomy): Bacteria > Chloroflexota > Anaerolineae > Anaerolineales > Anaerolineaceae > Pelolinea. Next base: position 2,364 of record CBDAFG010000125.1, read on the forward strand.
ATTAAAAATAAATATCTTTATTTTCTAATGAACCGCATATCATTTTCGGTAATCCGGATGAGCCCTTCTTTTAAATTGACCTTCGGATGATACCCCAACTTTTTTGTTGCCAATGCCAGATCAGCACACATTCTTGAAGGCCCGCTGTCGTGTGATTTATTCACCACAATCTCAGGTTTAGTTCCCGTAAGATCTTTCACTGTTTTCACAATTTCATTAACAGACGTTTCTTTGCCACTTCCTACATTGATAATGAGACGGTTAATCTTTTCCGCAAAAGAAGCTGCAACCATTGCGTCAACCACATCTTCAATAAACACATAATCCCGAGTCTGTTCACCATTTCCATGAATAACAATCGTGCCATTATCCATTGCCTGCCGTAAGCAATATGGTATTACAGGCGGGTGGGATGGGGGTAAAGGCTGCCCAGGACCATACGCGTTGAAAACTCGCAAACAAACTGTTTCGATTTCCCAAAGATCTCCAATAGTACGCACATAATACTCCGCAGACAATTTTGAAACAGCGTATGGAGAACGGGGATTCGGACGACAGCTTTCCTTCATCGGTTGATTCCTTTGATTCCCGTAAATCGTTCCTGATGAGATCAGAATCACACGCTTTACTCCCACATCTCTCATAGCCTCCATCAGCGTTACAGTTCCACCTACATTGACCAGGTTGTACTCCCTTGGATATAGCACAGATTCTGGAACAATCACTCGGGCTGCTAGATGATATACACAATCCACGTCCTGAAGCAGTGACCAAAGCTTTGGCCGATCATTGACATCACCGCGAACCAAGTGCACTTCTGGTGATAACCGTTGAGGATCCCCCGTTGAAAGATCATCCAAACCTACCACACGATGCCCGTCTGCAACTAAACTGTTTGCAAGGGGAGCCCCTAAAAATCCAGCTGCACCTGTAATTAAAAATCGCATAATGGTCACCAAATGGGTGTGATGAAGTTCAAGGCATTATAGCATAATGAAAACAGCATATTTGATCGAAAAATAATCAGTTACAATTAGCCCTATTGTTTCATCTACAAGGTAAATATGCGAAATCAGTTTCGGTGGTTATTTACAACCACTTTATTCATTAAATTACTCTTTATTAATATTGCTGCCGTTTACGCACAGGACACAGACGAACCTTTCATCCCCCCCTATGAAGAAACTTTTGAAGGAATGCCAATTTGTGCGCCAGACATCTATGTGATCCCTCCTGCTGACTGTCTGCCTATGGGGCCATCTCAAACATTAACAGGTTGGGCAAAGATCGGATTAACCCTTCCGCTGAAACCACTTCCAGCTTTTCATCCCGACGCAAATTATCTCGAATTTGACCAAAAGTACGCGAAATTAAATTTACCTCCAGGTACACAAGCAGCTTATTATCCAAATATCGAATCAGCCATTCAGGGTTGGGGAGCGTTGAGTACGCTTCCAATTGGTGAAACTTTGTATGTTGCCTACGAGAACGTTTCATATTATGAAGGCAATCCATATGTAAACAACGAACGCGGAGAATGGATCCGAGCCTCACCCACCAAATACTCTTCCTTTCAAGGATTATTGTTTGATCGGCTTCCGGAGAATGATTTTGGGTGGATCGTTGATCTTGCTAATCCACGCCGTGAACCGAGCTATAACGCTTCATTTGTGGATGAAAAATTAATTCGTGAAACTATTGTACAGGTATATGACCAGGTTGAAGTGGAGGGAATCACCTGGTACATGATCGGATTGGGGAAGTGGGTAGAACGACGCGTAATAAGAGTTGTTTCACCACGATTGTCCCCTCCGGAAGGAATTGAAAATGGGCGTTGGATTGAAGTTAATCTTTATGAGCAAACCTTAACTGTCTATGAAGACAACAGGTTGATATTTGCAACACTTATTGGGTCAGGATATGATCCATACTATACACAACCAGGGCTATTTCAAGTTCAAGAAAAAATTGAACTCGAGACAATGACAGGAGCATTTGAAACCGGGAAAGTAGATTATTACTTATTGGAAAATGTTCCCTGGACAATGTATTATGATGGTCCACGCGCTCTGCATGGCGCATATTGGCGAGCATTATTCGGATATGAGCTTTCCCATGGTTGTGTGAATCAGTCTGTTGCTGACGCACATTGGCTGTTTGATTGGGCAATTGTTGGCGATTGGGTGTATGTATGGGATCCAAGTGGAAAAACCCCCACTGATCCTGCTTTTTACCAAGCAGGACTTGCTTTCTAATATTGGAAAGAAGCACGAGTGAAACCGCACCTACAGCGTTTGATTATAAAACCCTCTAAAAACCCAAGCCCGCTATTATAAAATCCCAATTTACACACAAATCGCATATACCTAATCCTGCAATCAGCAACCCGCTAAATAGATTAACCCACTGAGAATGCCGGGCAAAAAACCGGGAAATCGGTTTTTGGAGAGCACCTCCCATAAAAGATAAAACGAATAACGGCAACCCAAACCCTAACCCAAACCACAAGAATGTCCCTAAGCGCGCCAGAAATGCAGAGCTTTGCATACTTATAGTAAAAATTGAGACTACCAAAGGTCCAGAGCAAGGAAGCGCAATCGGGCCATAAAGTAATCCATATAAGAATGCATTCGCATAAGGATGGGACAATAACGGTATTTATATATGAGAAAGTTAGAAAAAATCCCCGGGTAATTGTTCCGGGGATTTTAAAATTTAGGGTGTGTATTTAATTACAAATAGTAAATTTCGCCAAATTTACTATTAAGATATTTCATAAATGGTTCTGGAGTAATTTTTGAACCGGTTATCTTTTTAACAAGTTCTTGAGGTTCATATTTTGCTCCATGAATATGAACGTTTTTGCGGAGCCAGGCCAAGATAACTTCAAACTCAGCATTCTCAATTATCCCGTCTATATCCTTAATCTCTTCAGACATTTTTTCCCATAATTGCGCGGAGACCAGGTTACCCAAAGCATACGTCGGGAAATAACCAAACCCACCAAAAGACCAATGCACATCCTGTAGAATTCCTTCGGCATCATTAGTCGGGACAATCCCTAAATATTCTTCAAATTTTTGATTCCATGCATCAGGAGCATCCTTCACCGCCATGCTTCCTTCCATCAAAGCAATTTCTAGTTCCATCCTAAGCATTATATGCAGGTTATAAGTTGCCTCATCAGCTTCCACCCGTACTAAGGAAGGCTCAACCGCATTAATTCCACGATAAAATTTATCCAAGCTGACATTCCCTAATTGGCTTGGGAAAAGCTCTTGTAATCGAGGATAAAAATAGGTCCAAAATGGTTTCGATCTGCCAATTAAATTTTCCCACATGCGAGATTGTGATTCATGTACCGCCATTGAAGCACCATCAGCCAAAGGAGAACGATTTAGGTTCTGGGCGACACCCATTTCGTAGAGTGCATGACCACATTCATGGAATGTACCAAACATAGCTGTCGGCAAGTAATCTTCTTTTACACGAGTGGTAATCCTCACATCATTAATTCCGAAGCTTGTGGTAAATGGATGAGCAGATTTGTCCTGGCGTCCATGCTTCCAATCATAACCAAACTTTGTAATTACTTCCTCTCCAAACTCCCATTGATTTTTTTCCGGGTAATCTAAATAAAGGAAAGATCGGTCAACTTTTTCTTTTTCACTAATTGCCTTTATCAATTCAACCTGCTTTGGGCGAAGAGCAATAAAAATTTCTTGGATTTCACTGGTTTTCATTCCAGGTTCAAAATCATCCAAAAGTGGGTCATATACATGATCCCAGGGTTTAAAGAAATCAGCGTATTCCCGCCTAAGATCAACAAGGCATTCCAGATTGGGTTGGAACATAGCAAAGTCAGATGTACCTTTTGCCTTCTCCCAAACAGATTGGGCCACAGTTGTTTCGCGGGCAAAATCCGCAATAAATTCAGTAGGTATTTTGGACTGCTTGTCGAAATCTCTTTTCGCCACTTTTACCAATCGCGCATCATCAGAATCAGGATCTAACTGTTTTGCATATTCAGTTAAGTCATTAAGCAAAACTCCCAGTTCATCTGAGGTGGATTTTATATGCTGTATTTTTTCAATTGTTGCTATCTGCTCTCCGCGATCAACTGCCGCACCTTCAGGCATATTGACCAATTGGTCCCATCCTAAAACAGCGCTAGCTGCACGCAAATCCGCGAGCTCTGCTAATTTCGTCTTTAACAAATTCATCTTTTCTATCATAAAGTTCTCCTTAAATTTTCAAACAATCTTCCATCTTAATTTCTCTCCTCTTAGGCCAGCCAAAACCTCTGTGGATATATCGATTGATGCTTGTTTCTGAGCATCCGCAGTTTGACCTGCGATGTGGGGTGTAGAAATTATTTTAGGATGGCTGATCAGTTCCTGGTTTGTGGGTGGTTCGCTCGCATACACATCCAACGCCGCCCCAGCAACTTTACCCGAATTCAATCCATCCAATAACGCTTTCTCATCAATAATTCCTCCGCGGGCAGCACAAATTATGAAGACACCATCCTTCATCTTTGAAATTGCTTCATCATTGATAAGATTTCTGGTTGTTTCCGTCAATGGGGTATGAATGGTAATAAAATCTGACTTCTTAATCACCTCATCAAACGGAAGGAGTTCTCCTCCATTAACCTGCGTGATTTCTGGGGTTAAGAAAGAGTCAAATGCATTGATCCGCATACCAGCAGAAACGGCTATTTTTCCTATCCTTGAGCCAATTCGCCCATAGCCGATGATACCAAGAGATTTCTTGTCCAATTCAACCCCAACAAGTTCTTTTTTGAGCCATTCACCCCTTTTCATTCCCGCGTCTGCCCGAGGAATTTCTCTGGCTAATGCAAATATCAATCCCATCGTCAGCTCCGCAACAGATACGGTTGTAGCTCCAGGAGCATTAACAACTGTTATCCCATTTTCTTTAGCTGCTTGCAAGTCAATATTGTCAACCCCAACACCACAGCGTCCAACCACTTTTAATTTATTTGCTTGGGCAATGACCACGTCCGTCATCTTTGTCCGCCCCCTAACTATTACCGCATCATAATTATTAATCTCAGATAACAATTCTTCAGCAGTTATACCTTTACGGTCATCAACGGAAGCTGCAAGATCAAGTATTTCCTTACCCGCTTTTTGTAAACCATCTGTCAGTAATATTCTCCAAGAACTCATTTTAAGTACCTCCTATATTCAAGAATAAATATATTCTAAGTGAATTGTTCCTGTTTTTTGAGTGTCCAATTGTCCCATTTTTTCATCATTTGACACTTGTCATCATGCTATGTGCAAGATTCCATCAGATAGAATAGTGTTTCTAAGAATTCCTATTCATACCTGAGCGCTTCAACTGGCTCAAGGCTTGCGGCACGGTTCGCTGGATAGATTCCGAAGAATAAACCAACCGCTGTTGAAAATAAAGTTGCTAAAAGAATAGCATCTAATCCCACCGTAGGGGAAAACGGTGTTCCACTCGCTGCTGCTATTTTGCCCACAACCGCTGAGATGATCCATCCAAATATTATTCCGATGACACCGCCAAATAAGCTTAATAAGACAGATTCCGTTAGGAATTGAATCAGGATATCCGACTTCTTGGCCCCAACAGCTTTCCGAAGACCAATTTCTTTCGTCCGTTCGGTAACTGAGACCAGCATAATATTCATAATGCCAATACCACCAACTAAGAGAGAAATTGCAGCAATACCACCCAGGAAAATTGTAAATACATCTGTAATGGTTCCGGCAAGGGATAGAAAATCATCTTGTGTGAAAATTGTAAAATCATCGGCACCCAATTCGGTTCGATGTCGGGTTCGCAAAATCTGAGCAATCTCCTCATAAACTAAAGGAACCGAAATCGCATCAATTGCCTGGACAAATACCACATCTACATGGTCCCGCTCCCGATTCAATAAGCGAACTCTTGCTGTTGTGATAGGAACAAGAACCACATTATCCTGACTGCCAAATGATCCACCTCCTTTTGCCTCAAGAATACCTATAACGCGAAAAGGTTGACCATCAATACGGATAGTTTCACCTGTTATGAATTCTCTTCTTCCAAATAATTTATCTGCAACTTCCGGGCCAAGCAGGGCAACAGATGCACGGCCATTCACATTGTCATCTGTAATAAAACTGCCTTCTATCAGATCATAATTCCGCACATATTCAAATTCCGGTGTCACACCCCTTAATTCAACCGATGTGGTTTTCCCTTCATAGGCAATTCCTATATTGCCGGAAACAATTGACGCTACGGACTCGATATGAGGTGCTTGAAACACATCAGAAAATGCTGAAACATCACCCACAGTTAAGGGCTGTTCGTTTCGTATATCTTGCTGCAAATTACCCTGGAAGACAAACAAAAGATTTGTGCCGATTCCACTTATCGAACCAACAATCGTATCTTGAGCGCCTGTGCCAACTGCCAACATCGCGATAACAGCTGCCACTCCAATAACAATTCCGAGGATAGTTAATGCAGCCCGTAATTTATTTGCAACTAAACTCTCTAATGCTTCTCGAATAGATTGGGTAAGATTCATTTCCTTTTCTTTCCTTTCACCAATCCATCATAAAGCTCAATCACTCTTTCCGTTTGTTTTGCAATCTTCGAGTCATGCGTAACAACAATTAAAGTTGTTCCAAATTCCTTATTCATATTTAGCAGGAGATCCATTATCTCTTTCCCAGACTTGGAGTCAAGATTGCCAGTAGGCTCATCTGCCAGGATTATTGACGGGTTATTAATAATAGCGCGCGCCATCGCCACTCTTTGCTGCTGACCACCCGAAAGTTCTGTCGGTTTATGGTTTAATCGATCTCCTAAACCAACTGATTCTAATGCCTGGGCAGCTTTTTCCCGCCTCCCCTCAATAATTCCCGCATAGCGAAGAGGTAACTCAACATTAATTAATGCAGTTGAACGAGATAATAAATTGAAATTCTGAAAAACAAACCCAACTTTTTTATTCCGGACACTCGCCAGTTGGTCATCGGTCATATTTGATACCAACTGGCCATCCAAATAATACGCCCCTGATGTCGGGCGATCCAGGCAGCCAATAATATTCATTAATGTGGATTTTCCGGAACCGGATGGCCCCATAATGGCGACGACCTCCCCACGATCAATTTTTATCGATACCTCATCTAAAGCATTGACTATTACTTCCCCCATTTGATAAACTTTTTTTATTTCCTTTGCGAGGATTACATAATCTTTTTTTTCCATCCCCTACCTCATGAACGCCGGAGGTCCCCCGTTAGTTACGAACTCCATCGGGGGATTTAGAACAATCAGGTCGCCTTCTTTAATGTCCCCTGCAACAATCTCTGAATGAATATCAGAAGAAGAGCCAAATTCAACCTCAACTTCCTGTAATTCTCCGTCCCTTAAAATATAAACTATTCGCCGTCCTTCTTTCAGCCTTACTGCCCGGTTAGGAACTGATAGTACATCTTCAATTTCACTAACAATAATATTCACAGCCGCGGTCATTCCAGGACGAACAAGCGCCGTGGGATCTATTATTTGTAAGGTCACCAGGAAATCAACACCAGTTCCGTTATCATTTCCTACAGAAGACACTTCGATTACTTTCCCGGAAAAAGTTTCTCCAATAATGGCATCAAAAGTAATATCTGCTCTTTGCCCAACTGAGACTCGATTGATATCTACCTCAGATATCTCTACCTCCACAAACAATTTCGAGAGATCGTCAATCCGGAAAGCACTGCTGCCAGCAACTACTTGATCGCCCGCCTTTGGTTTCGCCTTGGTAATAGTTCCACTGAATGGAGCTTCTATATTCCCGAGTGATACTGTCGCTTCTGCAGCAGCAACCTTCGATTCAGCAACACTGATATCATCCGCATTGGGCCCATCTTTCACGCGTTCCCACTCTCTTTGCGCATCTTCTAATTGCGCCAGGGCAACATCATACTCCGCAAAGTTTTCCGCGACCTGTTGATCATAAGACTTGCCAAGAATATAGTTCAGCGTCCGTAAAGACTTGTCACGCTTCAATTTTTCTTCGTCCAATATTTCCATTGCATTTAACTTCTGTGAATCGTCGTCATCGAGATCGGTAAAATTATCATAAACAAGTTTCGCTGCTTTATAGTTTTCTTCCGCAATTAAAAAATCAGACCGGGCATTGAATATTCTTTCATCACTCGCGTTATTGTAATTCCAATCATCCCGTTCTTCTTCCGCTTCCCTCAGTTTTTGTTCTGCTTCCAATAGATTTGCATACGCCAATGCACTTTCTGTATTTGAATTAACCAAATCTTCCAGCGCGCGCTTCGCGGAAACAAGATCGGCCTGCGCGAGGATTACTGACTGAGATAATGTGTTATCCGCTAATTCAGCCAATATTTCACCCGGTTCGATCATATTATTTACCACAGCATATACAATTTCTACACGTCCGTTTGTCTCCCAATTCAGTTCAGCCGATTGATTCGGCTCAACAATACCAGTCGCGCCAACAATCGCGATCAGATCACCGCGCTCAATAATTTCAGTTTGAAATTCGTTGTTAATATCATTTCCCGAATTTAGTCTACTAATTAATAAGGCCATTATGGTAATTAATAAAAAGCCCCCTCCTATCACAAGATAAGGGCGTTTTTTAAATAGAGCCAGAATCATATTCAAAAAACTTGTTTTGGCTACACCCTCATCAGTTGACTTTTTTTCCTCTCTCTTAACCATAAACACCTCGAATATCTTCGTTTATTAAATTGGATCAGGTCTGGAATTGATTGTTAAATATAATCGGTAGTCAGATAAGCAAATACTGCGGATGTAGTTTCATTTAGCATTTGTTCACATGTGAATTCCGCTGGTTTTTTACCACATAGGTAAAGGATCAACGGCGCATTCATGATCGCCATCACTGTTGCTGCAGCAAGTTTCGGGTCACGTGAAATGAATTCATTTTTCTTCATCCCGAGTTCAATCAATTGAGAGATATTTCTCATACTTGGTTCCAGATGACGGAAAGAATGAACCTTCTCTTTCCCTTTTCTTTCTTCTTTTGGAGTCAACCAGAATAAACTATAGATCCTTGGATGTTCGTGTGCTGTTACTGAATAGTCTTTCAGAACCATTTTCAGAACTTCAATAACATTCTCCGAGCTCGCTTTCTCCAACAACCCTTCAAAATGGTGATCTATTCTCGTCTGTTGGCGATCAATGAGGGCATTCATAATCGCTTCACGGTTTTCAAAATATGTATAAAAAACCATATGCGAAACGCCAATCTTTTCTGCGATCATTCGGATGCTTATTTTTTCTGGGCTAACTTTATCCAGCAATTCGATGACTGCATCCATCATCTTATTACGCATTAATTTGATTTTCTCTGGTGAATTTTTTGGTCTGGCCATTTTTTTTCCTTTTACTTATATAAAATATTCTTTCGTACAATTTATATAACTTTTATCGTATTTTGTCAATACCAATAATCTATATATAGTTTATTAACATTTTACACCTTTCGACACACCTCAAGATATAATTTCCTGGAAATGCAAAAAGAATTAATTCTAAGAGTATCCAAACTTATCCTTTCGTTAATAATTCTCACTTTAATCATCACGACCAGCAATTGGTATCCAATTGTTTCTTCGGATAGCATTCGCCGATATACCAGATCATTCGAATTTGATTACATCGGATGGGAATTTGCTGCTGGATGGGATAAATTTTCACTTTTCAGTATAGGGCCAGCCCATCATCTAAATAATATCCAGCAGCGAAAAATCATTGGGGATTATTTTAGACTTTTAAATTCATCAAATGAATTACAACAGATGATTTCAGAAATCTACAGCGATCCGCTAGTTTCCTCGCCAGGAGAGAAAGCATTGCAGCTTGAAAATGAATTAAACAAAATATCTCACTTATTAAATATACAAAAACACATTGCCGAATCTGTCCTTCAACATCAAATTAGCCAGACACTTAAAACACTCGGCATTACGGATATTGGAACACCTTTTCCGCCTATTCTTTTTCAAACGACAAAATTACCGAAGCAATTAATTATTTCACCTCGAGAAACCATCAAGCAAGAAAAAAGCATTTCACTAAGAGCAGACATATCACTGAATGAAATTATCAAGCTGGAAAATGACGTGGAAGAAAATCTGAATTATTCTACGCTGGTTGTTCCTGTTGGAGGTATTGGCACATACCCAACAATGGTTATCAATACTACGGATCTGAAGTATTTAATTGAAACCGTCGCACACGAGTGGATTCATAATTATTTATCTTTACGTCCATTAGGAATTCGATATGCATCGTCCCCAGTACTACGTACAATGAATGAAACAACTGCAAATATCGGAGGAAACGAGATCAGCCAGGCAGTCATTGAAACCTTTTACACTGACCTCATCGAAATTACTCAAATTCTGCCCAGAACTTTTCAAACTTCATTCCCCACCCAAAAACCGATTCAAATACAGAGTTTCGATTTTTCAAAAGAGATGTATCAGACAAGAATTAAAGTAGATGATTTGCTCGCCGAAGGAAAAATTGAAAAGGCGGAACAATTCATGGAATCACAGCGGTTGTACTTCTGGGAAAATGGATATCAAATTAGAAAATTAAATCAGGCCTACTTTGCTTTTCATGGCGCTTATGCAGACGAACCATTCAGTGCAGCCGGGAAAGATCCAGTCGGAGATGATATACGCCTTTTTCGCGGGAGGCAAACGTCCCTGGCTTCATTCATTAGAAAAATAAGCTGGATGTATAACTACTCCCAATTAAGAACAGCAGCAAGAACCTTTTGATTTTTCTTATCACAGATGGCTGATTGCTTCTCCAATTTTGCATCAATAGATATCCGTTATAATCTAGCAACATCAATCTTGAAATTGGTAAGGTTCAATTGAAAAAAACAGAAGTAAATTTCCAGATATTAGAAGACACACCTTTGATAATCGTCATTTCAGGTCCTTCAGGCGTTGGAAAAGATTCCGTCTTAAGGGCTTTAAAAAATGGCGGTCTGCCGCTTCATCACGTCGTAACTGCAAACACCCGGAAGCCCAGACCAGGTGAAGTGGAAGGCATAGATTATTTCTTTGTTTCCAAGAAAAAATTTGAAGAAATGATCCTTAATGACGAACTCATTGAATATTCCAAGGTATATCAAGATTACAAGGGACCACCTAAATCTGAAGTTAGGAAAGCTATCGAATCTAACAAAGATATTATCTTTCGATTAGATGTGCAAGGTGCGGAAAAAATAAAAACACTTTTTCCTCACTCCATTTTAATATTCCTTACCCCTCCAAACCAAGAAGATTGGTTTAAAAGATTGAAGGGGAGACGATTAAGTAAAGAAAAAGATCTGGATATGCGGATCAAAACAGTTCGAGCTGAATTAGAAAAAGCATCCATTTTTGACTACATCGTAGTAAACGCGCAGAATAAGCTTTCCGAAACTGTTGAGATCATTGAAGCAATTATCACTGCCGAACATCACAAAACACATAAGCACAAGATTAATTTATAACCTCCTTAGATAAAATGAAAATAAAATTCTCAATTTCCTATTTACTCATTGCATTATCAATAATTATTTTTGGTTTGCAAAACATTGCTGAATGGCTATTTGGTTATGATTTTCTTCTCCTTTATGGGGCAAAAATCAACCAATTCATTCTCCAAAGAGAATTCTGGCGATTTCTAACACCAGCATTTTTACATGGATCAATCATTCATCTAAGTTTCAACATGTACGCCATTTATTCGATCGGCCCATCGCTTGAAAGGAAGTATGGGAGCACATCATTCATTCTCTTATATATTATTGGTGCAGTATTCGGCAATGTCGTCTCTTTCCTGTTTTCACCCAATATATCTTTAGGCGCATCTACTGCAATTTTCGGGTTGATCGCAGCACAAGGAGTATATATTTACAAAAACAGGTATCTACTTGGCAGTGCAGCAAAACCCTTATTAACAAACGTCCTCTTCATGATTGCTGTCAATTTATTCTTGGGCCTATCACCCGGCATAGATAATTGGGGGCATCTGGGAGGATTAGTGGGAGGGTTCCTTTATGCATGGTTTGCTGGTCCCAGTTTTGGGATTTCCGAGAATCTATTTGGTGAAAATATAATCATTCGAGAAAATAAAAGAATTTTTCTAGTAGCAGCACTAATTCTTGTGGCGGCTATCAGCTTAGTTGGATTAGGTTTTTATATTAAGTAAGCTCTCTAGAAGAATATTATGTGATTATCTTCTATCTATGCCAAAGAAAGTTCGTAGAATCCAAGTATCCGATTATTAGCCACCAATAGCTCAAAAAACCACCTGACCCCACAAGCACCCACCCTTTTCCACAGCTACGATCATAGATGAGGCATGTTTTCTGGGAAAAAAAAGCCTGTCTATATTTCAAGTCCGATATAAATCTGCACTATTGTAAACATTGGCCTATTTACGAATTGCCATAATTGTAATCAATGCATTTGAGAAGGTCATCATCATTTAGCAGTTATTGTTTCTTTCCTACTAAGCTCAAAGTTCGCCAGACCCAGGCTGAAAAGACAGACTTTTTTCCAATTCATTGGAATTTTGTTAACCACAGGAATTGTTCGGAAAACATTTCTTTGTGCTCTCTATCGTAACTTCCAGAAAGGTCAAAGGTTGTCCCTGTGTATTCTGTAAATGAATCGGACGTAAATTTACGTTTACGACTATTTAATTATTAAAATAATTTTCACTTTGCAAACTAGCAAAATATTTAATATTCCTATCCCTGCAGCAAGCCGCGAGTATTTTATTAAAAATTATTTATTGTGATTCGATACTAAAAAGGATCCACTTCCCTTTCCTGTCACACACATTTTTCGGAGATCTATCATAATAAATCACAACTATTTTTCCGTGCTCACATCTAACTTTAAAATAAATTCTGCCAACGCCCCATGATCCTTTTTTCCTTGCCCTCGCTAAATGTGTATCCTGCATGTTCTTTGCTTTTTTCCCCTTACGCTCATAATCAAACCAGGAGGAAATCAATTCCTTCACAACGAAAATTTCTCCCCGCCAAATAAAGGAAATTGGACAAGGTGGTTTTTTCTCCAAGATAAATTCCTTGTCGAACTCCACATTTATTTCTTCACTAACGAATTGTTTCATCTTAAATATCTACCTGTTGCCAAACATATCATAATACTGATTTGAATGTTTACAGAAAAATTTTCTCATTATGATATACTAACCGCGTTTAAACAGATTACCCATACATAGAGGAGAATAGTCGCATGAAAAAATTACTGATAATGCGGCACGCGAAATCTTGCTGGAAAAACTCAGATCTTGCCGATCATGAACGCCCATTAAAAAAGCGTGGGAGAAACGACGCTAAAAGAATGGGGAAATTTTTAAAATCCAAGAAAATCATCCCGGATCTTATAATTTGCTCAACTGCTGTAAGAGCACAGGAAACAGCCGATCATTTAGTTGAGAGTATGAAATATAAAAAAGAGATCATTTTTACCGATGCACTTTACATGGCAGAACCAAAAGATATCCTTTCAGCTATTATTGATCATGCGAAAAACCAGAAAACCGTTTTGGTTATTGGCCATAATCCAGGATCTGAAGCCTTACTGCAAATATTGACAGAGAAAGTGGAAAGTTTGCCAACTGCATCTATTGCATATATCACTGCAAAAACTGATAAATGGAAAGATATTATTAAATGCGAAGGTGTGAAATTAAAAAATTTATGGCGGCCAAAAGATATTAAATAACTATATGATTGATTGATATACTCACTGTTATAAACAGTGAGTTTTCATTTTAAGGGTTGATCTATGGAGAAAAAATTACAAAATAATAAGCCGACAAGCATTCAGGAATTAATTGCGTCTATCAAACGAGTTAATGACATACTTTTTTCTGTAGATGGAAATAGCATTTTCCATGTAACTAACAATGACGGAAAAGGCGAGTTGTTTGAAATAGCTGCCAACGGAGAAGAAACAAAACTTTCTCAGGATTTAAATGTGAGAGGCACCGTAGGTTATGGCGGCGGCGATTTTGATATCAGTGAATATTTAGCCGTAGTATCTGAAAAAAGCGGAAGTATCTTCAAGATAAATTTGAATGCAAATCAGAAAATCTCACGAATCACACCTGCGAATATTAGGACATCTTCTCCAAAAATCTCCCCCGACGGAAAATGGGTTTTATATGTGTATAACCAAGGCGATATTAATGGTATTGGGATAACTCCTACACATGAACTCACCCGGCCCAATCAACTAGTTGTGGGATCAGATTTTTACATGCATCCCACCTGGCATCCAGATGGTGAGAGAATCGCCTGGGTTGAATGGGATCACCCGTATATGCCCTGGGATGCATCGCAGATTAAGATCGGTCGTGTAGGTGGAATGCAGCTGAAATTATTAAAAGAGGATTATGTCGATGGAAAATTGGAAAAATCCGCGAATCAACCTCAATTTTCCCCAGACGGAAAATGGCTCAGTTATATCAGGCGAAATGGAAACTGGGACGATCTCGTTCTATACAATCTAAATACACATGCTAAAAAATCAATTATCAAAGGAAATGGGTTTCACCTCAGACTGCCTGATTGGGTACAAGGGTCGCGCAGTTATCAATGGGCAAGTGACAGCAGCGTAATTTATTTCATTAAATACCATCAGGGAACCGCTTCACTTTCAAAAATACATGTTAACACATCGAAATTAGAATCGATCGACATCTCTCCATATATCTGGGCTTCACAGATCGCAGTTTCTAAAACATCCAATGATATTATGTTTATCGGCTCATCAATAAGAGATACTGATCAGATCGTCCGAATCTCGGACAACAAGATTTTACCGAATTTTCTAAAAAACAAACGTCAACAAGAACTCTCTGCTGAACCCGAGGAGATTACTTTCCCTACTGCTGATAATTCAATAGTATATGCCTGGTATTTTCCACCTCTTGCGCGAAAGAAACAGAGTGATTTTCCCCCATGCATTCTCAATATTCACAGCGGCCCAACAAGCGTCAAGCATCCCGGCTTTTCTTTGGATACTGCGTTCTTCACATCCCAGGGGTTCGCAGTCGTACACTTGAATTATCGCGGCAGTGTTACTTTTGGATACGATTATCAATACGCCCTTCGCAGAAAATGGGGGGAGGTGGAAGTTCAAGATACTGTTCATCTGATTAATGCCTTAAAAAAACGCGGCTTGGTGGATCCAGAAAAAATAGCAGTTAAGGGCTCAAGCGCGGGTGGATTTAGCGTGCTGAATCTTCTGATCAAATTCCCGGGATTATTTAAAGCAGGAATTTGCAGTTATGCTGTCAGCGACCTGGTTGATGATGCTCAACACACTCATAAATTTGAGCGATATTATCATCAATT
This sequence comes from uncultured Pelolinea sp., assembly GCA_965195205.1. Taxonomy (GTDB): domain Bacteria; phylum Chloroflexota; class Anaerolineae; order Anaerolineales; family Anaerolineaceae; genus Pelolinea. The sequence goes on from CBDAFG010000125.1 coordinate 17,818, forward strand.
TTTAACAGGTGATTTTGTAACTGAGTATGATCGCTTTGTAAGCCGATCTCCAATTTCACATTTGCAAAAGATAAAAGACCCCGTCGCATTATTTCATGGATCTGAAGATAAGGTTGTATCCCCAAATCAATCTCAAGAGATATTTAATTCATTGAGCAAACGCAAAATCCCCTGCATATTAAGACTATACGAGGGTGAAGGGCATGGGTTTAGAAAGCAAGAAAACATTGAGGATTACTATAACACTGTCATCGTTTTCCTAAATAAATATCTATAAAAAAAGAGGAGATTCTTCATCTCCTCTTTCATATAATTATTGTTCACGAATTATTTCCGCATAAACTCCTCGATTGCAAGTAAGAGAGCGTTAATATCTTCCATGGTAGTTTCCCCCATTGTAGCAATTCGGAAAGTCTTTCCCTTCAAGTCACCATACCCATTCGCAATACGCATCTGGTATTTTTCCATAAGAAAAGCATTCAACTGTGGGATATCAATGTCTCGATCATTGGTTATGGTCGCCACAGTTTTTGAGCGAGCGCCTTCTTCAGCGAATGGTGCCATTCCATTTTCCAATGACCAATCATAAACCCGTTGCGACATAGCGCTATGCCGACGGAATCGATTTTCAATGCCTTCCGCGAAAATACGGTCCAATTGAAAATCAAGCGCATAAACAAGCGACACTGCCGGAGTCATAGCTGTTGAATTTTTAATACGGTGTTTTTCCATCCTGAGCAAGTCAAAATACCAACCTCGATTGGTTACTGTTTTCGCTTTCTCCAAAGCACGGTCAGTCACACCAACCAGAGAAAGGCCAGGAGGAAGAGCAAGACATTTCTGGGAAGACGCCAGTAGAAAATCTACACCCCAGGCATCCATTTCAATTTTTGAACCACTCAATGATGAAACCGCGTCAACAAGAATCATTGTATCCGGGCTTACTTCTTTGACAACTTGGCATAATTCTTTCAATGGGTTTTCCACGCCAGTTGATGTTTCATTGTGAACTATTTGTACTGCCTCAAAATGCTTCTTTTTTAGCTGGTCGCCCAGCACTTCGGGAGTAACAGCTTTTCCCCATTCAACGTCAAACCGAACCGGGCTCTTCCCATTTGTTACAGCCACATCATACCAACGCTGGGAAAATGCGCCATTCACACACGACAAAATATCATTCTGGGCTAAATTCCGAACTCCAGCTTCCTGCATGCCAGATCCGGTATGTGTACCAATCAGCACGCGGTAATCTGTAAAAAACAATTTTTGAGATTTTTCTGCTGCACTTCGATGAATAGCTTCATACTCCTTACTTCTATGAGGCAGCAAAGGCTGAGCCATTGCATTGAGCACTTCAGGTGCCACATCAACAGGTCCCGGGACAAACATATGAGCCATAATTATCCTCCGTATTCTTTTTTATCTGAGAACAAATGTTAATGCAATTAGAATAACAAAAAAGGAAACTGCTAAAGATCCAATCCTCCTCAGATCCTTTTTAATATAACTATAATCAGGGTTAAATTCCGATGCATTTGATTTGTTTTTTTCTGTCGACAGCTTCCTGTCAATCGGTAAATTCCTGTACTTTTTCTTTGATTTACTACTCATAAACTCTCCTTTTCAATTTCAAACAGTCGTCAAAATCACCATTTAATCGTCTTCTATTGTTATATTGTAATGCTTGATTAAAATTTACGTTGAACGAATGTAATGAATTTTTTATTATGTTAATTTTAATATAATTTAAACACATTCAATATTAAGATAGAATTGATAAAATATGAATGAAAATGCAAGAATATTGATTTTTGATGTCCCTGATAAAACCTGTATCACGGTTTTGAAAACTACAGGAGAAGATTTGTCAAAATTTTACCTGGATAGAAGTAAGAGATTGCCTGAAATAGAGTGTTATTTTTCAAGAGAAATAAGATGAATATTTCAATACGTGACCAAGCGATTTTGGCCTGTCGGCGGTTGCTGGGTCAATTGAATCGCGATCCGGCTACCCCAACATATGGTTGTTGCGATCGAAGGTATTGGGCGTGGAAATTAGTGGATTTCCCCGAAGCCACTTTCCAACGAAATATCCAATCCCTCTGTTGGTTTATGGACCAGCCAGAAATAGAAAATTCTAACAATCTTGTTGAATCCATAAAAGCTGGGCTTCTATATGCTTTTAAAATTCAGCATCAGGACGGATCATTTGACCAGGCATATCCAAATGAGCACAGTTATGGCGCTACGGCTTTTCTTCTTCCCAACCTGATAACCGCATACCAGAAGATTAAAGAATTCCTCTCACATGATGAAAGAATGTTTGCTGAAAACAGGTTAATGCGATCAGCTGATTTTCTCTATAAAGGTGCTGAGCTGCATGGGTTCATTGCCAACCACCTCGCCGGCGCCGCATTTGCGCTTCTAAAATCCCATCAGTTATTCGGAGATATAAAATACAAGTCTAAATCTAATAATATTGTGGACAGAATTATTGAAAATCAATCTAGTGAGGGCTGGTACCAAGAATATAACGGCGCTGACCCTGGTTATCAGACTCTGTGCATGTATTACTTAGCGCAAATATTCCAAATTGACCACTCAGACATGCTATTTGAATCCCTTGAAAGATCATTGCATTTCTTGCAATTCTTTATACATCCTGACGGAACTTTCGGCGGCGAATATGGAAGCCGTAGAACTGAAATTTATTATCCGGGGGGGATAGCGATATTAGCACAAGAATTTCCGGTTGCAGCAGAAATGCATTCTTATATGAAAGAATCAATCAGAACTGGTAACACAGTCAATCTGATAGATATTGATATGGGAAATTTAGCGCCATTATTATCCAATTATATTGCGGCTGCTTCAATCGGAGAAAGCGCAAGTGCAATTTCTTCACTTCCCGTCAAGCAAAAAGAAATCACTCAAATTTACAAATCCGCCGGGCTCGCAATCATAGCAAAATCAGAGTATTACGCCGTTCTGGGTGTCTCAAATGGCGGAATATTGAAGGTTTTTAATAATAAAACGAATAGATTAGTTTATGATGATTGTGGTTTGCTTGGCGAGACCAGCAATGGGCACAAGTTTTCAAGCCAGACAATCAACCTGAACAATCCAATAAAATGGGATGGAAATGTATTTGAGACCACCTCCACCTTTAATAAAATCCCTTCCCAATTCCCCACTCCTTTTAATTATCTTCTATTGAGAACTGTAAACTTGACCTTAATGCGCTTCCGATTTTTAAATGAAGCAGTAAAAAAAGTGTTAGTAAAATTACTAATAAACAAGAATTCTCCTATCCCATTACGCAGAATTCGGAAAATTGAGTTTAAACAGAATACCATTCATATCACAGATAAAATTGAAAGAACCGGACCGATCCAAATCAAGACATTGATACAAGGATATAAATTTTCAACAATCCACATGGCATCCGCGCGATATTTCACACCCGCACAATTGGTTTCAAGAGAACTTTCAATGATTGATATTGAAACTCTTCAAAAAACCGGGAGCACAACTCAGTCTATTATTATTGATCTTGATAAAAACTCTCAGGTACGTCTATGATGAATAATTGGGCAAATATATCTATTGATGTAGATTCCTTATCTTCGATATATAAAGGGCAGGGATGTTCGCGCGCGGACGGATATACCTTCGTGGAATTCCGATCTGGTTTGGAAAATCTATCAAATTTCTTCTCAAAATATTCTATTCATACCACAATGTTCATGGTAGGCAATGATTTCCTTTATGAAAAGAATCATTCTGCAATCAAAGAAATCGCCACAAATGGGCATGAGATAGCAAACCACTCCATGACGCACCCGCAAGGTTTCCGCTGGCTGCCAGAGGAAGAAAAAGAGAAGGAATTGACTGCCATGTCTGACATTTGCCAGGAGGTAACCGGAAACAGGCCGATTGGCTTCCGTTCCCCTGGCTGGAATGTCGATGACGCAACCCTGCCGGTATTGAATAAATTAGGATACGCGTATGATTCTTCTGTGTTCCCCACTTTACTGATGCCATTAATGAAATTTGCCCATTGGTCCAGCATGTCAAAACAAAAGAAGCAAGACCGCACGACCATGGGACAGACCAGTTATATGTTCTCTCCTCTCTCACCTTATCATGTCTCGAATTATTCACTAGGGAAAAGAGGGGATAATTCATTGATCGAATTTCCGATTTCAGTATCACCGTATTTGCGAATCCCGTTTTTTGCAACGCTGCTCTTGTTTACCGGCATCAACTTCTACAAGAAATTATTTCGATCAATCCGTGCAGCTGGGCTGCCAGTACATTTCCAAATGCATTTATCCGATTTTATCGATTACAGCATTCCTGAACTCAAAGATCAAATGCCTGGAAGCAAAAAAGGTACATATGTTCCGCAATCACTGCGCACACCGCTCTTAAAAAAGCTAGAGCTCTTCAGCGCAATGATTGACTTGATTGCGCAGGACTACAACTTCATCACATTAGAACAATGGGCGGCAAGAATGCGGTCAGATAAATGATCCCACGCTTAAAACCATATTTAGGAAAAGAAGAAATTCTTGCGATTTTTAAGAACAGGAAACATGCTGTTCAGAAATTTGAGCAAGCATTTGCAGCACAATTCAATTCCAATTACGCAGTTGCTTTTCCATACGGCCGTTCTGCCTTATGGGCTTTTTTCAAGGCAATGGGGATCAAAAACGCCGAAATTGTGCAGCCCGCTTACACATGTTCAGTTGTCGCACATGCAACAGTATTAAGTGGAAACATCCCGGTTTTTGTGGATATTGATCTAACAGATTACAACATGAATCTTGACCAGTTTGCGGATGCGATTAATGAACACACTCGCGCGGTCATTCCAACCCATCTGTTTGGCTACCCAATGGATATTGACAGAGTGCAAAAGATCGTAAAGAACGCGGAAGCGAAGTATGGGCATAAAATTTATATCATTCAGGATTGCGCCCATTCATTTGACGCGCGATTTAAAGGAAAACCGGTTGTGAATGCCGGTGATGGTGCCATCTTTGGACTCGGGATCAGCAAGCAGATCACATCTATATTTGGCGGAGTTTTTTCAACAAGCAATGAAGTGATCGCTAAAAAGGTTCGCGATTTCAGGGACAGGAATTTTAGGAAACCACCGTGGAAAAAATCCCTTCTCCGATACTTGTACCTTCTCGCCGTATATCCCGCTTTCCAACCTTTTATTTATGGACTTGTATATTGGATACAGGAAAAAACGCCATTTCTAAATCGCCTCACAAAAGCGTATCACCTGGACGAGAAGATCCATTTTCCCCCTGATTTTTTAGACCAGATGACAGATATCGAAGCGCTCGTTGGGTTAGAGCAATTGAAAAAATACACAACGGTTCGGTCAAAGCGGATAGAGATCGCTAAAAAGTACTTCAGCGAATTACATTCAACGAGCAAGTGGTTTCTCCCCCCTGAAATTGATGGGGCAACATATTCACACTTTGTAATTAGGACAGACGCGAGAGACCGCTTGCTGGAATCTTTTGCATCTCACGGCATTCAATTAGGTCAGCTGATTGAATACAGCATGCCGCATCAATACTCATATAAAAAATATGCCGAAGACAAGCTATTCCCCAATTCATACCTGTGCAGCAAGTCCATGACCAACTTGCCGATTTACCCGAATTTAACCAATATTAATATTGACAGAATTACTTCACTTTTATTGCCTTATCTAAATAACCATGAAAAATAATATTAGAATCTCGCCTCTAGAACCCTGCTGGATCGAAGATGTTGCAAAAATTCATTTTAACTCCTTACCCAACGACTTCCTTCCGATGTTGGGATTGGATTTCCTAATCAATACTTTTTATCCATCCGTTTTATCATCATCATCTGGAAAAGTGTTTGTTGCGCTAAACAAATTTGAAAAACCAGTGGGATTTGTATTAGTTACGTTGAAAAGTAACGAATTCTTGAAAAGTATTTTAAAAAATCGATTTTTAGATTTTTTGAAAATTGGTATAAGCTCGTCCTTCATTTCACTAGAAAACCTCAAGAATAATTTTCAAATTATCACCTCCAGTATATTTTCTAAAAACATACTGGACGTAGGTGAAATCTACATCATTGCAATAAAAAATTCTTTTCGCAGAAAAGGTATTGGAAAATTATTAGTGAATAAATCTATGGGTTTTTTAAAAGACAATAGTATTAGCGGAATCAAAATCAAAACGCTGTCAACCAATACAGAATGGATTGAACATTTTTCTAAAGAAGGATGGAAATTAGCGAATAATTTTCAAATGATTGGAAAAGAATATGTCAACTTGATCTTTTATTTCGACGATATTTCTCCATCCGTTCAAGAACTACTACCATAACTTAATTTTTTAGTCAGGATATTGCGAATCAACAAAAAAGTTATTGTATGTAACATTTTTCATGTGTATTTGTGTTGGTATTTTTTTATTTGGAGTAATTCAGAACAAACTCAATCAATCTCTCCAAAACATCTGAATGGGTGAGTTGAGTTCACCAGGATTAATCTCACCGCCTCACAAGATTACTCGGTATTTCTGCTAGATTGAGAAAATTTCTTATCAACGGATAATTTTCCGCAAACATTATGAGTTTCCTTTTCATCATTTACTCTTTTACGAGAATAGTATTATGAGGAGATCTTTATTGTCAGGGTATGGGTTTCAAAATATTTCTTGGCGATAAATCCATTAACTTCCTCAAAACCATCCGCTCACCTGATATAAAAATATATAACTTTTGCCAACCACAAAGAACAAGTTTGTTTTTCCAAAAGAAAATAATTGGGTTATGATAAGAGTAAATAGTGTTTACATGAATAAATATTTAACATTAATAAACTTATTCTAAGGGTGAATAAATGAAAAATAAAGAGCCGCAAATACCATCTAAAAGAGATCTTGAGAAATGGGAAATAATTAATCATGATTTATTGGATTGGCTATATTCCGGGGTTACCGGAAAGATGCAAATTAAAGGGCATAATATCATTCATGAATGGTCCAATTATCTTGATAACCATTTATGCTTAGAAATTGGTTGTGGGCATGGTCACCATGTTCAATTCAGCAAACCAAACAAGAAACATTATCTTGGGTTAGATATTAACTTCAAATTTCTTTCAGAATTTATCAAACGGCATTCTAATTATCCTTTAATCATGGGAGATGCCTACAAACTGCCATTTAAATCAAACTCGATTCCTTGCGCAATTTCAGTTTACAACTTGGAACACCTCAAGCACTTAAAAAATAGTCTGATCGAGGTACAGAGGGTATTGAAACACGATGGCAGTTTTTTTGCAGCTGTGCCCGCAGAAGGCGGGTTGATTTATGGCCTGGGTAGAGAGCTTACAAGCAAACCTTATATGGAAAAAAAATACGGCATTGATTACGATGCAATTGTCAAATATGAACACTGCAATTCCTTCTTGGAAATTAAAAAAGCGTTAACTATCCATTTCGAAATAAAAAAAATCCGATATATTCCTTTTAGTTTCCTACCTACGTATCATTTAAATGCCTTTGTATGTTTTAATATGAAAAACAACAAGCTCAATAATTGATTTGAATAAACTGGCAAAATCTTCAAAATTCATATCACCGCAGCAAGCTACGGAGTATTCCACAACGAATAAAGCAATATTTATTGAACCCCACTCTGATGTTCAAATAAATCAAAGGCATATCATCTTATTCTAAATATCCAAACTGACTAAATTTTTCGTGATTAATAGAAAATTATTAGATTAATTAAATTATTATTCCCTTGCATGATTATTGAGCATTTTTGCAGAATTGAGTATAGTTTCCGAAATGATAAGTTCCGGCTCTTCTCCCGCAACCAACACATACGCAGCCCCGGTCTTGTTCATATCCTGGGCAAGCACATAAACAAGCGCACCGTTCGGAAATTTCAAATCATCTCTATTTGTCCTGATAAATACAGAAGAATTTTCTTTTCCAATTAATCTAAAAACAAGGCGCGAGTAATCCTGTTTTCCAAAACGCAAATCAGCTGGCCGGTTATAATATCCTTCTCCCTCATCAAAAAAGCGCGGGTAGACACCATAACCCAGCAGTGCGTTGGTTCTTTCATCCTCACAATACGCTGCTATGTCATCCGCAATTTGGGGTGTCCTGCTGGACTCCGCCGCGGTTATAAACGCGCTGCAAACATCCTCGTGGTCATATTCTGGAACCAAACTTGGAATCAGAGCCTCCCTCAATGGGATAAACCCGCCAATAAAAAGGAATAACAATCCGTAAATTAAATAACTGCGCCAGGCAAGGGATTTAATTACGGATCCCACCGGATAAGCCGCCCAATCGGATACCAATGTTTTTAAGTCCCATTTGAATGCTGCGTGAAAAAAAACAGTGATCAGTTCAACTAAACCCAGGGCATAAAAAGCAAAGATGATCCAATCCGCAGGGAGGATAAAACGCCACCCACCCAGATGTACAACCGCAGAGCTTAGACTATAAATAACATGAAATCCAATGACACAGAGGGCAGCCCATGGATTGTGTTTAAACGCATATGAGAACCCCAGTGCAATTATTATTGAATTGATTATTAACACAAATATATTTAAAACATTTGATTGGGTATAAATTTCAGCCCAAAATGGCTGATTAATATTTAAGAAATCCAAAAATTGGGTTTGATTCCCCAATCGTATTGGCATGACCAACATGGATGATATTTCATTGCGCATAAAGTGATCCATGATAAATTGCATGATATCTCCGAATCCGCGTGAAAAGGCCGATAAGATCACCGAAATATTTCTGCTTAATTGTTCAGCCATAGTATCAGCTTCGGGAATCTCAATCCCATAGTCATCCTCAAAAATAAAATAACGGTACAGGCCTCCCGTGGATGATGGATTATCCACCCAGTACACACCGGTAATGGCGTGATTGCGAATCAACACGGGAGTAAGGACTAAACCGACCGCCAGCACTAACAGTAAGATTGAAAGAAGAATTGCTTTAATGTTCTTGAAATAGCGCACTACAACCAACAGGATTCCAAAAGGGACCAGCGCCATCGCCTGAAGGCGCGTGAGAATAAAGGCGCCGATGATGCCTCCAATAATAAATGCGTGACCGCTGACCTTATTACTTGGTGTTTTGAACCAACGGATGATCACATATACCAGCAGACTGGCCAGAAGTGCAGCCAGCATTCCTGAGAGCAGCAGCTTAGAATTAGACACATTGGCCATCGTGCTGGCCTGAATGGAATTTATTTCACGAAAGGTTGCCAACAGCGCAATTGCAATACCTCCCAACCGGCTGTGCAGCTCTTTTCCAATTAAATACAAGACCCCAGGGAATAAAGCGATCACCAGCGTCTGAAGAAAAACCACTCGGACATAATCTAGGCCAACAACTGCATGCAACACCGCCAGGAAGGAAACGTAAAACGGTTTAGAAACCACGAAATTATCCACAGTACCGTAAAGAACATATAATGAGTTGTAATCATATTGTTCCGCGTCTGAAAAAGGGTATTTCTCAAAATTTGGTGCACGGACGGACGGCGCAAAATAATTATGATCGGGCAGCGGTAAACTCACCCAGAGCACAACCGCAATCAGCCACAGTGCAAGAAACACCGCCGCATCTCGCCGTTTATTCAAGTGGATTCTTTTCCCGCTTGGGATAGTATTCCATGCCAGCGCTGCAAAGGCAATCATCAGCAGAAGGCCGGTTATATACCAGATCTGTCCTTCCAGCAAAGGCACACCCAACACCACAATAACCATTCTGGTAAAACCATGCCCCCAACCAGTGGTTTCGATCACCAAAAAACAGAGACCTATTACAAGCAGAGAAGCAAGAAATGATTTCCAAGGAAACTGGAAGGGTTTTCTGTGATTACTGGGTACACGATAAAAAACGGTGATCACGAAAACAAGTAGTTCGATTCCCATGAAAAGGGTATTGATCAGCAATGGCATCAGCCGGTTATAAATGCCAACATTATTGAAAAGATCCAGGAAATGGTAGAGGAAAATAAAACTCCACACGGCCAAAGCAGACAACACACCGCCCAAAATAAGCGTCATGGACAGTTTTGCTTTGTTCCCTTCCTTCATAAGCCATTTTTGCCAAGTTACAGACTTCTTAAGTCTGTAATTAGCAAATAAGACGACAGAAACAGGGAGAACCATCGGTATGAGTAACAACAATCGTTTCAGGGAATAGCCAAGAAGAACAGCATGCTCCGGTTCCTTCGGGATCAAGAGCAGCCAGAGCGCAGCCGCGAATGATTGGATCAAAATCAAATAGAAAAAATTGCGAATGTTTTTATAGCTCGGTGTTTTTTTAAAGGGTTGATTTTTCTTTTCCATCATTTTCCTGTAAATTGGTTGTTTATTTTAATCGATGAATTGATTTATGGAAGAGTTGTATTCTCCTTATAAAACTCAGCCTAAAAACAGGACTATATCTAAACCTTAAAGTAAGTTCTGCTCATTCTACATATATCCCAGTTTACGATCAGTGTTAGAGATCTCATTCTTTGTTTTGGGTGTTTCCTTTTTTAAAAATCTCCTATTAATGATCCTGCGATTAATTATCAATAAATGAGAAAATATCCTCACAAGGCAAAGTATCGGGAGGAGGAGAAGTGCGCGGTACCAATAATTCCAAAGCAACTGCTTGAGAAGTGTACAATGGTTCATAGGCACAGAGCAGCGGAGCAGTTACCCATTTCACATAAGCATCATTCTCTTCGCCAAACGAATACTCTAATCCGCGAGAAATTATATTTATGGGTTCATTAACGATCAACACAAATCGGTGGTTGTAAATATCTTCATAGAAACCATGAAAATAGTCTTCATCTGCTGCCATGGCAAAATCCATTAGATATTTCTTTTCATATTCGTCAATCAAAGGAACACTTTCGACTAAACCAAAAGTCAATAATTGGCGGTGGTCTATGAATAAAATCTCGCCCTGCAAGCTGTATTCTATAACTTTATTTTTAACAGCACTCATCGCCTCATTAGTTCTTGCATCTGGCGGTAATACCATCCGTTCATCATTTCGCAGTGCATAGGTGACCGGCGCGATTAACGCGATCAGCAGTGCAAACGTTATTAAATAATTCTGCGGCTTAGTTTTGGTTTCGTGTGTCAATAAGTAATTGATCGCGGCGGAAGCAATGAGGGTTAATGACACCAAAAACATATCCAAATTATGCAAATTGCTACCGCCGCCAATCTTGGTACTGGCAATCACCCCAACAACCAAAAATACTGCTGTAACCACTGCAATAGAAGCAACCTGCATCCAGTTGATTTTCCAGCTTTTTTTAAGCAAAAGAATAATTAGAAAAAGTAGCAGCGGAAGAACCGCCCAAACAAGGCCGAGCAAGATCCCGGGTGGATAGGTGGGGTTAGGATAGAGTCGATTCCAGAGCAAGGGCTGCCGCGTGGTGGAGCCAGTTGGATTTGGAATGAATTTTATTTGGGACTGGAGAGCGAACATTTTCATGATCGACGGCAGCAAATGGCCCCCAAGATATCCGGCAATCCCGAGTGAGATGGGTCTAACCAGCTCTTTAAACTTGCCCTTTTTGACAGAGGGTTTATATATCGCTAAGAGTGACAGCAGCCCGGCCCAGATACCGGGAGCATAGCCCCATGTCCAGCGAGAGTTCCTCGCATAATATGAAGCGATAAATACCAGGATAAAACCATATGTGAAAGGAAGTCGAACCGCAATCACTGTTAATATAGCGGCGATGATTAAAGGAGCGTAGATCGGACCCTGATCAAGGAAAAGAAATACCCAGCACGCGAATATAAGTGCCGCGATGATATTGAGCTTGTTCTTCTTATCCTTATTAACCGATAGAAAACCCAGAAGGAGCGAGGGAATTATCCAGACCAGTTGATTCCATAATCTAAATGTGCCAATCGAAAGATTGGGAAACACGAAGGGTACCGCCCAGGGAAGCTGCATTCCCCAATTAGTGAACGCTTTGATCTTCTCTCCCGTTTCAAAATTGTATCGGTAGCTGCCAAACAGGGTGGAATAATCAAAGAACCGGTTCCCTTCTGACCAATATGTTGTAAATGGATACGCAGTCACCAGGTTGAGTTTGGAAAATATCAAATAACATACGCCGCCGAGCATGAAATAAACCCCTAACCAAAGGAGCCACTGTTTATTTGATCCTTTTTCTTTTCTAAAAGACACCGCGAGTAAGGAGAAGCTGTAAAAAAGAAAGACCATAATCCATGCTTCCAAATTAAAATTTTCCGGAAGAGGAATGATCCATTTTAATAATGCAGGAAACAGAATTAATAACCCAGAAACAATACTCCTAATAGAAGCAGGAATTTTATTTAACAAGGGGAAAGTAATCTGGCGCTCCTTATGCAAGATCAGGAAATAAAAACCGGCCCAAAGTGATAGAGAAATGAAACTGGTTAATAGAAACATGAGGAAACGCCGGGAGTGAAGCAGGTTTTCCGGGTTGACATACGCGAGGATATTAATCCCGAGGAATTCACGGAACGCCAAAAAACCGAGCAATCCGAATATAAGCCAAGCGTAAATATTCAAATGTTTAGTATTGTTTTTTCCAATAATCATGCATCAAGTATATAATAAGTTTTCAAAACCTAATAAAATGAGCCTTGAATGAAGGTACCACTGCATTTGCATGTATATGTCCGAGTTGAACTCTGGATGACCATCTTCTCCAACTTTTTCTGGATAATTACGCCAAGATATAATCATGTATCATTAGGTTCTTATTAAAGACTATGATATTCTTACGGAAAATAAAAACCAAACCATATAAACAAAAGGTGTCAGGGAAAACTTGTTATGAATCCAAAAAATATTTTGAGTAGAAATGCAAATAAATTCCCTATATTTCTTTACCAACTTTATGATTTTGGATCTTGGGTAAAAAATTCTGTTTCTACCAGGTATCCATTGAGATTATCTTCTGACAATAATCCTTTCTTTATTATTGGTTCCGGAAGATCTGGAACCACATTATTGCGCTCAATTCTAGTTGCTAACACTTCAATTGCAATTCCACCAGAATCATTTGTCTTTTATAAAGTCTATAGAAAATACCTAACATACCAACATTTAGGATGGAAAGATTTATCTCGATTAATTATTTCAGAATTCGAATCACATGCACAATTTAAAAGATGGAATACTAACTTATATCCTTGTTATCAAGAGACGTTTAATATACCAAAGAATAATCGGTCGCTCGCAAAAATAATTGAAATTATATATAAGCAGTATATAAAGGATAATAATCCAACAGCGGTCATGTGGGGAGATAAAACACCCTTGAATACTTATTATTACAACTGGATCAACAAGTTATATCCAAGTGCAAAATATATACATATGCTTAGGGATGGAAGGGATGTTGTTACTTCAATAATAAAATCAGGATTATATACAAATATCGACGACGCTTGTTGGAGGTGGATAGCGGGAGTTGAAAATGCCGAGAAACTTAGGTCAATAGTTGGGGAAAATTATTTTCTTGAGATACGATATGAGAGTCTTGTGACAAACATAAAAAATGAAGTGGGACGGCTTTGTGCATTTCTTGGAGTTGAATTTACCCCTAACATGCTAAATCCACATCAAACAGCAAAAAAATTGTTAAAAAACACTGCTGCGGCTCCTCACCATAAAAATTTACTCAATCCAATCAATAAAAATTCAATTGGAAAATGGAAAAGAGAACTGGATGAATCTCAAAAAGAAATTGTTAACAACAAAATTGGAGGGAAGCTTAAGCAGCTAAATTATTTATTATAATAACAATCTCTTTTATATGAAAGTTTTCTTAAATAAAAATTAAAAGCTGATTTGATCAGTAATCTTATTATAGAATTTATAATTGTAGCAAATTGTTAAAGGTATTGAAAGAATATTGGTCTTTATTAATAATATTAAGTTTGCTTATTTTTTTCATATATATAAAAATCCGAAATGGAGCCTTCCTTAGTTTTTTTGTTATATGGGTATTTATTGTGGATATGTTGAGTCAAATTCCAGCCAGGTTGATTTTGATCAACCCAATCAGTAAATCTCCATTGACGCATATGAGTTCCAAAATAATCTATATTGCCATCAGAATTGCTGGAAAAAATGATGATGAATCTTTTCGATGTATTAAATAAGATACGCATATGTTCAAAATACAAGTTTTCTTCCAACAGATGAAAAATCACTTCTAATGACAAAGTTAAATCCGCTTGCTCTCCTTGATAATCGCCCAACATTCGGAAGCTTTTAGTCGCGTCAGACATAAATCTTTTTTCACAAATCTTAATAGCCGTTTCGCTAACGTCAAAACCAATATAGGTTGGATAATTTGCCAAGCTAAGTTGATTACCATCCCCACAGCCAAACTCAATCACAGATTGTACGGAATTTTCTTTTACGAATCGATTAATAATTTCCGCTTTATATAATGCCAGCCTTCCATAAGATCCAGCACCTGAATTCCCTCCTGAAGAATACCGTTTTTCCCAATACTGCAAGGTTTCAATCTTGCCTTTTAATACTCTTTTTATTGACCTGTAAATTTTTCTAAAGAATTCATCCCTTTTCATCTTCAATCCTTTTTCTTCAATATTTATTAATTTCACCATCGTTACCAATTGATGTACGATAAATTTATTTTTTATCTATATGTTTCCTCAAAATTTGATGAAGTGCTTCTCTGATAGAAGGGTCACGTAGTACCGCAATCAGGTAATAAACAATCCCAATCAGAATCGAAAATAATAATAACCCTAAATAGGGCAGGGAAATTTCCAGGCTAGTGAGCGTCCTTTCAAGCAAAGGGTTGAAGCGCTGAAAAATGATTATCAATGCTAAAAAAGGAGTGGATAAGACCAAACTATTAAGCAGGTATTTCAATGTTTTCCACATTGGTATTCCAGAAGCGGTTGTTGCCCAAAGGATAAAAGCACCGTAAGTAATTGTGCCTGTTATAGTAAACAGCCACAATCCAAGGTAAATATTTCCTGTGATCCCACCAATGACCAATGAACCAGCTCCAGTCACAACTTTGGCTATGTTCAATATAACACTCACCTCATTCTTGCCAAGAATATTGGTGATTTTGTTTAACGGGGAGGCAAGGAAAATCATCAATGTCCACAAACTTAGAATTTGTGAATACACACCAGCTTGTGACCATTCAGTCCCGAAAGCGATCGTAAATAATTCTTTTCCGATGATCATCATTGCTAACATTGGAAATACACCAAATATGACGAGTCTTTTAAACGTTTCCTCAACTGTAGCAGTGAATTTTCCTTCATGAAAGGATTTCGCACCGCGCTGGAAGAAGACCTGTCCTACTGAATTTCCAATTAATGCGACGGGTAAACGAAGAACACTTTGCCCCATAGCAAAATACCCTGCGGTTGTGGGTGAAAAATAAGCGGACAGAAGAATACCCGGTAGATACAGAGATAAAGTGCTGAGTAATGCAGCCCAGATATTAAATTGAGGAAATTTCTTATACTTTCTCATACCAGCTTTCATTTTTTTCCATCGGAGCTGATCAACAATGAATTTCCCGTCTTCCTTAAGCACAAATAACCCTAATGTGAGCGTGGATAGCAACTGCCCTGATATTCTAGAGATGATCATCGAGCTGCTGCTGGCCAAATCAGCAAACCCAAATCCTACCGTCATGCCATCCACCACTACCTCTCTGGTCACCTCAGCAATGGAAAGCTGCAAGAATTTTCTTTTGCGGGCATTCCACTGCTTAAATACGTTTAAAGCGCCAATCGCAAATACTTGTACAGGTACAAACCAGAGGTAAGGGGCCAATTTGGGCGCATTTAATAAATCGGCAATCTTATCTTTAAATAACCAAACAGTAATAAGGGAGATCGGGGTAGTTATGAAAATGAAGAACAAACTAATCCCGAACTGATTGGCTGCCTTTTCTTTTTCTTTGGGCAGCATAATCGATTGGTCATATCGCAAAGATGAAACGACCCCAAAAATATTCGCGATTGATGAAAAATTCTGCGTGACCCCAAAGAATTCGGGCAGGAACAAGCGGCTGATGATCGGCGAAAGAAGTATTCTGAGAACCTGAACAAAGCCATTCCCAGAAAGGATTTTTACGACATCATAAAAAAAGCTGAAGTCTTTTTTTCTTTCAACGATTTTTTTAGGTGCTTTATCAGAAGAGTTCTTGGGTGTCTGCATGGTTTAATCCGGCTTTGATTATATCGTTTTTCTGTTTTCGCCTAGTGTTTCTAAGCGAGATAGCTCCAGAAAATACCTGCTGCTAAGCCCCTCTTGAAAACAACCACACCTGCTCAAGGCAAGATAAAACACATATTGAATCGCACCATAAAGGTTTAAGTAAACCAAATCTATTTATTCCCCACTGCGCTTGAGAACAATTCCTTTAATAAGTTTTCTATAAATACATTTGGTATTTGTTAATGAGTAATATTGAATCCATATGTTTGACGCTACCAGTTAACTGAAAATCAATGGGCTTGATTAGGGCAACAGTTCATCCTCCTCTGATGATGAAAAATCTACCCGATAATAACTGCTTTGTACACTCTGATAGATTGGGTTGTCTAGAAATTTGAAATAACTTTTTCATATACTTTTGTCAACTGATCGGAGATTTTGTCATAATCGTATTTTTTTATACATTCAGCTCTGATCATCTCTGGATCAAATCTCTGATAATCTTTATATATTTCCTCAAGACCCTCAGCCAAATAATGCATATCCTGATTATTTACGAGAATGCCATTTGTGTTATTTACAATTTCTTCAGGCCCCCCGGACCGCGTTGCAACAACTGGGATGCCGCAAGATAATGCTTCAATTAATGTCACCCCAAAAGTTTCAAGATCGCTCGAAGATACCAAAACATTGGTTTGTTGAATAATATCAAGTACCTCTGATCGATTTTTATAACCATGAAAAATAACCTGTGTTTTAATTCCTAGTCTTTTAGCTAATTGTTCCAGATTCTTTCTTTCAGGTCCATCTCCAACGATATTCAAATAAATATTTTGTAAATTAGAAAAAGATGAGAAAGCAAAAAGTAAATCATCAAATCTTTTGTGTTTTATTAACCGTCCGATACTTGTAAAATAAAATTTTGTTTTGCTATTTTTCTTTAGCAGAGGAGTAAAAATATCAGTATCCACTGTATTAGGTATAATATCAATTTGATCTATTTTATAGATAGTACTAAGTCTTTCCCTTAGGAATTTACTAACAGATATTAGGTGATTAGCGCTTTTAAGAACCGAGTTTGTTTCTTTGTATTTATATCTGGTTGTTTTTTTCCCAAAATGTTCTGAAGAATGAGCAGTAACCACAAAAGGAATTCCGGTGATTTCATTTATTATTCTTGCAATAATTCCACCATACCAAACAAAATGCGCGTGGATTATGTCTGGTTTCCCGTATTTCTTAATGTACTTTCTTATATAAAAACCGCTAATGATTTTTGTGAACGGTTTATGAATAAAAGGAATTGGTAAAAAGAAAAAATTTATTACGGGTATTCCGTCTATTTCATAGAATCTTATTGACTCTCGAAATGAAAATTTGCCCTTTAATAACCTTGCTGGATGAGGATAATTAGCAACTAAAGATACTACTTGATGACCTCTTTTTTCTAATGCCAAAGCCTGATTATGAATAAATACCCCTTTTGAAGGACGTCTTTTGGTTGGATAGATTGAAGAAACGATTAATATATGCATGTGATTTATTTTTGTTATTCCTGAATTCAAGTGTTTAGTATAACCTTCATCTTCTAAGAGATTACCATGACTTTTGAGAAAAATTCTAAAACGTTTTCGAAGTCAATGATTCAATCTCAAAAGCGCTCATTTAATATCTCTATCAGTCAGGTCAGTAAAATCTGCACCCTTGAGGAAATATTGTCATTAAGTCCACCAGTATGATCTAATCATCCATAGTTACACTTATTGTGTTTGTCATTCAGGAACCCGGATCTTTTTCAATCTGCAAGGCCCAGTTTATCAGTATTCAGATAACCTCAAGCAAACTTCCCAAACTTTACACTGCCGTCAGCACTACCTGCGTTTTGACCCGAGTGTCACCTGGAATTGTCAGCAGAAGGCAGGTTTCAAATTTGATCATACTTTATCCTATGCCCAGCATGCGGGGTTTCGATGTGGAACCTGCCGCCCATTTAAACCTTTCGATTTGAAAGAAAAAAAAGAAATGGATATTACCGAGATTCCTTTAGTCATCATGGACTCCACTCTCAGAGATTACCAAAAACATTCCCTTTCCATGGCTAAAACAAAAATCATTGAACCCGCAAAAAAATGCAATGCGGTTGAGGGGTCTTTCACCTTGCTTTGGCACAACACCAGTTTTTCAGGGAAATGGACAGAATGGGGCAATTTGTACACTTCGGTTTTACCAGAAATCTCGAAGATATTCCAAAACAAACATTAATAGCTATGCGCATTTCTAGGCATGTATTACGATATATTGACCAATAATTAAACACACAGTATAATTTGTCTATATAGTCTATATATTTACTATAGAATAAATTATGCGATTATCCAAACGTGGAGAATACGGGCTACGAGCTATGATGCGGCTGGCAGAATTCTATCAGCCAGTTGAACCGCCGGTACTTACTCAGATCCGAGAGATATCTGAGATTGAGAGCATACCCATAAAGTACCTGGAACAAATCTTACTTACACTAAAGAACGCTGGGCTATTGAACAGTAAAAAAGGTATTCATGGGGGATATTATCTGGCTAAACTGCCTTCTGAGATCATGCTGGGGCAGATTGTGCGCATCTTGGATGGACCATTAGCGCCAATTCGTTGTGTCTCGCAAATGGCATATGAGCCGTGCGAGTGCCGAGATGAAAAGACGTGTGGATTGCGGCTGGTAATGTTGGATGTGAGAAACGCAATTGCAGATATATTGGATCATACCAGCCTTGAAGATATAGGCAACCGTGTGAATGCGGTGCGTGAAGAACTTTATGGAAAAGAACTTTGATTCATGATGGGAATAGTTATTTTTTTTTACTTATAACTATACTAATACTATGGGCTTATAGGTCTTATGATAATAACAAGGAGAACAATTTTTATGCAAGCATCAATAACATCAGTTCATATGTGGTATTCATTTGAGTTACTAAAAATAATTTGGAGGTTTCTATAATGCAGTTTTTATTATATGTAATTGTGGGTTTTGTGGGACAAACGATCGACGGGGCGCTGGGAATGGCATATGGTGTAAGCTGTACGAGTTTCCTTCTAAGCATGGGTGTGCCGGCAGCATTGGCCAGCGCCAGTGTGCATACCGCTGAAGTAGTCACATCTTTTGTGTCAGGCATATCACATTTAAAAATGGGAAATGTGGACAAAAAATTGTTCGTTCCCTTAGTGGTCCCTGGCATCCTGGGAGGAATTATTGGCGCTTTTGCTCTATCCAATTTTGACAATAAATTTTTAAAACCTATTATCTCAGCTTATCTCCTAGTTATGGGAATAAGGATCATCTATAAGTCTCTTAAGGAGTCGAGTGTCAAGGTAAAAGAAATGGGGGAGAAAATTTACCTACTGGGATTCATTGGCGGGCTTATGGACGCGATAGGCGGAGGAGGGTGGGGACCAATTGTAACTACAACCCTGGTGGCACGTGGAAATTCCGCCCGCAAGTCAATTGGCTCAGTTAATGCTGCCGAATTTTTCGTAACCTTAGCTCAGGTTGCCACTTTCACTTTTTTCTTAAAGCTGACGAATTGGCAGGTGATTTTAGGATTAATGGCAGGTGGTGTGATTGCAGCTCCCTTTGCAGCAATTATTACCAGGAAAATTAATCCTCAAAAATTAATGCTAATTGTGGGAATTTTCGTTTCCCTCTTAAGTCTAAGGACAATCTATTTATCAATCTTCTAAACACATCCGACTACAAATAGAGAACAGGTTACCCTCCTCCCGCACTCTTATCTGGGTAAATCTGTCATTTTCCCCGAATAATTTCAACCTGTTGGTATTTTTAAGGTAAAATGTCTTCTTACTTAAATTATGATCATGGATCAACCTATTTTCGAATTACAGTAATGAGCAACTTCTATTTATATATCTTGGTGGGATTTACCGCACAAATGATTAGCGGGTCAATGGGAATGGCATACGGTATTATCGGCACGCTGTTTTTGCTATCTATTGGCGTTCCGACATCTAGTGCCAGTGCCAGTATCCACACCGCAACCGTAGCGACCAGTTTCGTTTCCGGAATATCCCATATGTCTCATGGAAACATTGATAAGGATTTATTTTTGAAATTATTGATCCCAGGTGCAGCAGGCGGGATCATCGGTTCTATCCTACTTACCAATTTTAATAGGGATTTTCTAAAACCCATCATCTATGCTTATTTGTTTATCACAGGTATACGCATTTTGATCACAGCCCTACGCAAGACACCCATTCACAAGAAACCATTAGGCAATAAGATATATCTAGTTGGATTGACCGCAGGCATACTGGATGCAGTCGGCGGTGGAGGTTGGGGACCAATCGTTACCTCATCACTAATTTCCAACGGCGTGGAAGCTCGAAAGACTGTCGGAACTGTGGATTCATCCAAATTCGTTGTCGCACTTGCTCAAGTGATCACTTTTTGGATTTTCCTGTCGATTACTCATTGGCATAAAATGACTTTTTCAACCCTCTTATCAGTCATCCCTTGGCAAGTGATCCTAGGATTGATCATCGGCGGAGTTACAGCAGCACCTCTTGCCGCGTATGTTAGCAAGATCATCCATCCCGAGAAACTGATGGCTTTGGTCGGCATCCTCATTTCCATCATCAGCATATCATCAATCGTTGCAGGCTTAATTATTTAGTATAATTTTGAGATTAGAAAATAAAATGCAGTATCTTTATCGAAAAGAAGGCAAAGTCAGTTTCAAGGAGCGCTGCGCGGCATATAACCAGGAGCCGTTTATCTTCTGGTTCACAGGGCTCTCTGGCGCCGGAAAATCTACGATCGCGGACGCATTTGAAAAACAGTTGTTTGACCGCGGGCAGATCGTGTTCAGTTTGGACGCGGATGACCTGCGGAAAAAGCTGAATGCCGATCTGGGTTTTTCAATGGAAGATCGTGCCGAGAATGTGCGGCGGGCAGCAGAAACCGCGCGCCTGCTGCAGGAAGCTGGCGTGATCGTTCTGGCAACATTCATCTCGCCTACACGTAGTATCCGCAAACAAGCACGGAAGATCGCCCGGCAAGGGATGTTCCTTGAGATATATGTGAAAGCCAGTTTGGAAACATGCATCGCGCGCGATCCAAAAGGTTTTTATAAGAAAGCCCTGAATGGTGAGATCAAGAATTACACAGGCATCGCATCCGGTTATGAGACGCCAGATCATCCAGAGCTTGTGTTGGATACGGATGCGGATAACGTGAATGGTTGTGTGAAAAAACTCATACAGTTAGCTGTCAGCGCTGGTGTGATCAAAGAGAAATGAACGTATATGAATCAATTAGACCGATTAGAAAATAAGAGTATTTATATCCTACGGGAAGCGTACAGCCAATTCAAGAGCTTATGCATGCTGTGGTCAATTGGCAAGGACAGCACTGTTATGCTGTGGCTGGCCAGAAAAGCGTTCTTTGGACATGTGCCTTTTCCACTCGTGCATATTGACACCGCATACAAGATCCCTGAAATGATCGAATACAGGGACAAATTAGCGCTAGAGCTCAACATTGATATGATCTACGGGCAAAACCGGAAAGCGTTGGAAAATAAGCAAACTTTTCCAGACGGCAACGCGACACACCTTGAATGCTGCAAAGCGCTCAAAACAGATGCTTTGGTGAACACGATCAATGGAAGCTGGCCGCGCTTCCGCCTGAACCACAAAAATGGGAAGTATGAGACGGACAAGAACCCCGAACCCTACACGGGGGTGATCGTTGGTCTGCGGGCAGATGAAGAGGGCAGCCGGTCAAAAGAACGCTATTTCTCCGCGCGCGATAAAAAGAGTGAGTGGGATATCACCGATCAGCCGCCTGAATTTTGGAACCAGTATAAAACTGATTTCGCTCCAGGGACACACGTGCGCGTGCATCCACTTTTGGATTGGTCGGAATTGAATGTGTGGGAATATATCGGACGGGAAAAAATCCCGATGGTATCGCTATATTTCAACCAGGGGGACGGCACCCGCTACCGCTCTCTGGGCTGCTGGCCCTGCACAAAACCCATCCAATCAAATTCACGCACTGTTGAAGATATTATTGGGGAGTTGGGTTCCGGAAAACTGACCAGCATCGCGGAACGCGCAGGAAGAGACCAGGACAAAGAAGATGGCGGTGGTCTGGAAGAACTGCGAAAAGGCGGGTACATGTGAATATGAAAACACAACGTGAAGAAATAAAACTTGTGATCGCAGGCCATGTTGACCACGGAAAAAGCACGATCATCGGAAGACTCCTGACTGACACAAATTCCCTACCAGAAGGTAAGCTGGAAGCAGTAAAAGAAAACTGCCGGCGCAATTCCAAACCATTTGAATACGCTTTCTTACTTGATGCGTTCAAAGATGAGCAGGCACAGGGAATCACAATTGATGTAGCTCGATGCTTTTTTAATACCAAAAAGCGAAATTATTTGATCATTGACGCACCTGGGCATATTGAATTTCTAAAAAATATGATCACCGGCGCCTCCTGGGCTGAAGCAGCATTGATGGTCATAGACGCCTTTGAAGGCGTTCAGGAAAACTCCCGACGGCATGGGTACATGCTGTCCTTTTTAGGTATCCGGCAGATCTATGTTTTGGTAAACAAAATGGATCTGGTTGATTATGATCAAAATGTATATGACAAAATATCCAAAGAATATAAAGAGTTTTTAGCCAAGTTAGATATTACCCCACTCGGATTCATTCCTGTTAGTGGAATGATGGGCGATAATATCGCTTCCCATTCTGAAAGGATGCCCTGGTATAACGGACCGACTGTGCTGGAGCAGCTCGACCAATTTAAGCCGGAAAAACTTCCAGAGAACAAACCATTGCGCATCCCAGTGCAAGATGTGTACAAATTCACTTCGGATGGCGACAACCGGCGCATCATTGCTGGGCGTATCGAATCCGGGAAGATCGCCGTAGGTGACGAAGTTGCTTTTTATCCATCCGGGAAAACATCAACAGTTAAAACGATCGAATCTTTCAATAGCGAACCGTCAGTGACAACTTCCAGCGCGGGATGGTCTGTGGGGTTCACAACAACCGAGCAGATCTTTGTCAAGCGCGGAGAAATTGCATTTCTTGAAAAAGAGCAAAAACCTAAAGCAACATCCTTGCTGAAAACACGGCTTTTTTGGCTGGGCAAACAACCGTTTGTCAAAGACAAGAAATATCTCTTCAAACTTGGCACTGCTAAAGTCGAAATGAAACTGGAAACTGTGGAGCGGGTTTTAGATGCTTCAACACTGAAAACCAAACAGTCAAACGAAGTGCGGCGTAATGATATCGCAGAGTGCACTCTGCGGCTGGACAAGATAACAGCTTTTGATATGGCTGAAGAAATGCCAGAGACCGGGCGTTTTGTGATCGTGGATGATTATGAGATCTCAGGCGGTGGGGTTGTTGTGGAGGCATTAGCTGATGAGCACAGCCGAATTTACGAAAGTACTGTTAGAAGAAATGAAAAATGGGAATCGATTGCAATAACCGAGGAGATGCGCGCTGAAAGATACAACCAGAAAGCTTGCATGATCTTGATCACGGGATCTCCAGATAATTCTCTTCGAAAAATACTGGCCAAAAAACTAACTGAAAAACTTTTCCATAATGGAAAGTTTGTCTATTTTGTTGGTATGGCGAATCTACTATATGGTGTAGGTGCGGATATTCGGGGTATAGGGGAAGATGTACGACCTGAACATATACGCCGTCTAGCTGAAATTGGCAACATGATGTTGCATGTGGGCCTGATTTTGGTTGTTTCTGCCCAAGAGATATCAGAAAATGATATTCGTGTCCTAAAAACCTCGTTGAATAGCCGCGGCGACCGCCTGATCACCATCTGGGCAGGAAACACTATCACTACTGATCTGGCTCCAGACCTGAAATTTTCAGAAAACGAAATTGATAGCGCTGACAAAGATATAATAAAATATTTAAAGAGAAACAGCTTCATCTTCGGCTTTGACTTTAAAAATTCTTTAGGGTAAACACCTTGATTGGGGAAAAATCTAAACAACCACAAAGGGAATTTGCAAACCGGGCAGTTGGCATACCAGTGTCATCTCATTTACAAAACTTCCGCAACCAAAGAGGCAATCATGAATACGCAGATGATGATGAGCTATGGCAATGTTCCGCGTGCGCCTGCGATAATCCACACGACCATTGAACTCACACAATCCCACCGATCTGCATTATCTTAATCGTAAAAGAAATATTAGCCTTAAGCAATTTATCAACACAATCCCTTTCTTATTTTTTCTAGCAACTTGCGTCACCAAAGCTCTTTTTTTTCATGTCTATCTATTTTTGTTAATCCTTCTTGCACCGCTTATCAAAGCGTGTTAGAATTGAAAAAGTAATTGACAGCTTTATTGTTTTCATCGAGAAGTGGGCCTCCCCCACTTTTCTGCTTATAATCGAATAGTGAACTATGGAGAAACACTGGCATGAAAAACGAGTTTGTGCTGGCCTTCAATGAAGTATTAGAAGAAAAGGGCCTTCCTAAAGAGACCATAATAGAAGCGCTTTCAATAGCGATGGTTTCCGCTTATCGGAAATCAGTCAATGCTTCAAGTGCACAGGATATTAAAGCCATTATCGATATGGAACACGGAAAATTCAACATCCTTGTTGAAAAAGAAGTAGTCCAAACCGTGCAAAACCTGCTTACTGAGGTAACCATCGACGACGCAAAAAAGATCGAAGAGGATACTGAATTAGGTGATGTCGTTATGGTAGACAGCACGCCGGATGATTTTGGCCGTGTTGCTGCACAAACGGCCCGCCAAGTCATCCAGCAAAAAATTCGCGAAGCCGAACATACTGCGCAATATGAGTATTACGAGAAACAATTAGGGGAGATCATCAGCGGTGTCGTTCAGGCTACTAATGCGCGCGGATTAACGATCGGTTTAGAATTAAAAGCCGAGGCCAGTATGCCGCGGAAAGAAATGATCTCACGTGAGCGTTTCCGTATTCATGAACGTATACGCGCCCTTGTTGCAGAAGTTAAAGAAACCGGACGCGGTCCGCAAATCATTCTTTCCCGCACACACCGTGATTTCCTACGCAGATTATTAGAAAATGAAGTACCGGAAATCTTTCATGGCGTTGTTGAAATCCGTTCAATCGCACGTGAACCTGGACACAGAGCAAAAGTGGCAGTTTCTGCCACGCAAAAAGGCATTGACCCAGTCGGTGCATGTGTTGGTATGCGAGGTATTCGCATTCAGGCTATTGTTCGCGAATTACATGACGAAAAAATTGATGTAATTGAATGGAACTCAGATCCTACTGCTTTTATTGCCAAAGCGATAAGCCCAGCAAGAGTCAATGGTGTTTATCTAAATGAAACAGCTGACAAATACAAGAACGCGCTTGTGATAGTTCCTGAAGATCAGCTGAGCCTGGCAATTGGCCGCGAAGGACAAAATGCTCGCCTGGCCGCAAAATTAACTGGTTGGCGCATTGACATCAAAAGTCTTCCTGAAGCCATCTCTGATTGGTTGTTCACTCTAAAAAACGACGAGGAATTCAAAGAATTAGCCAAAGAAGAAGCAGAAGCGATCGCAAAAGCAGAAGAGATAATGGGCCGCAGGGTAGAAGGACGAGTTATTCCTACTAATGATTATGATTTCCTGAACCAACTTAATGACCGGTTAGAACTCGTTATGATCATTAAACGACGTGAGAAATTCGAAATATTTGAAAAGAAAAAAGAAGAAGCACTGCAATCCATTCCTGCTGGCGCATTCAAAATGGATCTTTCTGAGAGTGGTTTATCAGACAAGATCATTGAAGCGTTAACTGAAGCAGGTTTCCATACTGCCGGCAAGTTGATACTGGCGAGCAAAATCAATCCCGAAAAGATTTTGGAAGTTTCTGGTATTGGGCCTAAAACTTTAGAGAAGATCGGAGAATTTGGCAGCAAGCTGCCTGAAATTGTTCCTGAAGAGGAAGTAATTGAAAAAGAAGAAGTTGAGGAAGAGCTGAAATCTGAGCAAGACCCTGAAGCAGTTGCTGTGGAAACTCCCACAGATGAAGAAATAACCGCTGAAGAAACCGCGGAAGGATCTGCGGAGAAACAGGTTGAAGCAATTCTTGAAGAAGGGCAATCTGTGCCTAAAGAATCCACTTCTGAACCCGCTGAGAAAGTTATTGAACCAGAGACAGATGAGAAAACAGAAAAGCCTAAAAAAATCGAGAAAATCAAATCCTTTGAAGAATTATTTAAACTCGAACTCGAAGATATCAAACCGGGTGAGCATGATCCCAATGATAAATCTGCCCAGAAGAAAAAGAAATCAAGACAGATCGAATACGACCCTGATCTTGATATGACCATCTCTAAGAAAAAACGCAAACGCACTGAGTCAGATTGGAGTAATTGGGAAGAAGATTGAGCAAAGGTAAAAACCAAGGTGGTGAAAAAACAGAAAAGACGTAAAAAACATATTGCGCAGCGTACCTGTGTAGGTTGTCAACAAGTGCTTTCAAAAAGGAATTTAATGCGGATCGTCCGTACACCAGAAGGCATTCGGCATGATCCCACAGGGAAAGCAGATGGGCGAGGCGCATATTTACACAACAAAAGATCATGCTGGGAGCAGGCGTTAAAAGGTGTTTTAGCTAAAACCCTGCGAACCGAGATGAAAGAAGAGGATCGGAGCCACTTACTTCAAATAATGGACTCCTTACCAAAAGAAGAAAACGGCGGGTGAAAGCAAAAAGGATTTTACCAAGCTGCTATAGGGCAAGAAAAATGTAAATCACAAATACATTTCACTCGCTCTTGAAAACAGCCCGCACACATTTCAGCAAGATTTGGATTGTTCAAAGGGGAAATTACGGAGGTATGTATGAGCGAGAATGAAATTAAGAAAATTGAATTACCGTCGATCACGACAGTACGCGATCTGGCAATAAAATTAGATACCAGCCCCATACAAATTATTAAAATCTTAATGGCGAATGGTGTAATGGCAAATATCAACCAGCAGATAGATTTCGATACTGCAGCGGTTGTTTCTGCGGAAATGGGGTTAGAAGCCAGCCTCGAGATACCTGAAGTAACCGAAATTGGTGAAGTACCTTTATGGCGGAAATTGATTGAAGATGAAGATCCAGAAAATCTTATCACTCGTCCCCCTGTTGTCACCATTCTAGGCCATGTTGACCACGGAAAAACTACTTTATTGGACGCAATTCGGCACGCTGATGTAGCTAGTGAAGAATCCGGCGGTATCACCCAGCATATCGGTGCTTATCAAATCGAACATAATGGACACAAGATCACATTCCTGGACACACCTGGACATGCTGCCTTTACAGCCATGCGCGCTCGCGGTGCACAAGGAGCAGACATCGTTGTTCTGGTAGTTGCAGCAAACGATGGCGTCATGCCCCAGACAAAAGAGGCAATCGCGCACGCACGAGCTGCAAAAGTGCCCCTTGTTGTCGCTCTAAACAAGATAGACCTAACTGATGCAAATCCAGATTATGTTAAGCAGCAGCTTGCAGATGTCGGACTAATTTCGGATGAATGGGACGGTGACACGATTATTGTGCCTGTATCTGCAAAAATGAAAACAGGGATTGAAGATCTGCTTGAAGCGATCCTGCTCATTGCTGAAAATTACAAGATCCTTGCTAATCCAAACGGAACGGTTATCGGAACAGTCATTGAAGCAGAAGTGGATAAAACCAAAGGCATTGTTGCAACTTTTCTGGTCCAAAACGGTACATTAAGAATAGGGGATGCTATTGCGGCTGGAACAGTAAGCGGAAAATTAAAAGCCATGTCTGATTTTTCAAACAATAAGATTAAAGAAGCAGGGCCATCACAACCAACCCTTGTTTTAGGACTAAATAATCTGCCCAAAGCAGGTGATTTATTCCAAGTATGTGAGACTGAAAGAGAAGCCCGTGCAATCGTGAATAACCGCAAACGAAAAGAAGAGGAATCACAATCAATTAAAAAAATAATAGGATTAGAAGACCTGTTTGCGAATTTCCAGGCCGGAAAAATGGGTGAATTACGCTTGATCCTTAAAGCTGATGTACAGGGGTCATTAGAACCAATCACAAACTCTCTTAATGAGATTGACCAAAGTGAGATAAGAATTAATGTTCTTCATTCAGAAGCAGGCAATATTACCGAGAATGATGTTATGCTTGCAACTGCCTCAAAAGCGATCATTCTTGGTTTCAATGTAAAAACAGAAACCACAGCTGCAAAATTTGCAGAAACCGAGGGTGTCTCTATCAGAACCTACAATATCATCTATCGGTTGATAGATGATATTGAAAAAGCACTTAAAGGAATGCTAGCTCCAGAGGAGAAAGAAACAGTCCTCGGTCAAGCTGAGGTCCTGCAAACATTCCGCATTTCAAAATTAGGAACCATAGCAGGGTGCAGAGTAATGAATGGTGAACTGCGCCGAAATGCAAAAGCACGTGTATTAAGAGATGATAAGAATCTCTATGAGGGAGATCTTGCTTCTCTAAAACACGAGAAGGACAATGTAAAAGAAGTACGTTCAGGCTTTGAATGCGGATTGCGGATAAAAGGGTTTAATGACTTTGAGATTGGTGATACGATCGAATCGTTTATTATCGATGAAGTGGAAAGATAATAATGCCTTCAAAATTACGTACAAAAAAGATCGCAGATAGGATCCAACAACTTTTGTCAGAAATGCTTATTACAGGAAAAATCAGCGATCCTCGCCTGGCATCAGTTTACATCACCGACGTTAGCGTGGATCGAGAACTAAGTTTCGCGAAAATATTCGTATCCTCACTTGAGGGTAAATCTCAAGCTGACGAAATTCTCGCTGGACTAGAGCATGCAAGCGGATATCTTCGCAGTTCTTTAGCACACGAAATTAATCTGCGGACATTCCCGACACTACGTTTCTACTGGGACGAGACACCCGAACGGGCAGACCGAATTGAGCAGTTATTAAATTCTATTACGAAAACGAATGCGGCAGATGATAACCAAAAAAACTGATTTCGACCAGATTCACATAATAATCAGGGATCAATTATCGCAATCCAATATGCCATTAATCCTTTCCCATGTCCGACCGGATGGAGATGCCATTGGATCGATTATTGGACTTTCCCTGGCACTTCAGAAAAAAGGGAAAAAACCACAAATGGTTTTAACCGATGGATTACCTCGTAAATTCAAATTCCTTTTGGGTGCTGATCAAATTACACAGAGCATTAAGCGTGATTACGACCTTGTCATAACTCTCGATTGCGCCGATAAAAAACGCGTTGGGTCCCCCACTGAAATCCCCGATGTACATATAAATATTGACCACCACATCACCAATGAGCTGTTCGCGAAAACCAATTTGGTCGTACCTGAGCAGCCTGCAACTACAGCAATCCTTGCTGAACATCTTCCGCTTTGGGGCTTTCCAATCGATAAAGATATTGCGAATGCGCTATTAATGGGGATGATCACCGACACAATCGGGTTTCGCACGTCCAATGTTACTCCCAAGTTTTTACGCTTAGCCGCAGACCTTATGGAAAAAGGAGCGGACCTGCCAGGCTTGTATCATCAAACTTTAACTGCACAGTCCTTATCCGCCAGTATGCTTTGGGGCCGCGCACTTTCACGGATCAAATCAAAAGACAACCTTGCCTGGACAACCATCACACTTAAAGATAGAGCTGCTGCAGCATATCAAGGAAGAGATGATGCAGATCTCACAAATCATCTATCATCATTGCAAAATATCGATGTGGCGATCCTTTTCAATGAGCAAAAAGATGATAAAGTGAAAGTAAGCTGGCGGTCGAATGCGAAGTTTGACGTTTCAAAGATCGCAATGCAGTTCAATGGAGGAGGACATCCTCCTGCTGCCGGAGCTGAAATTACAGGCGAACTTGAAACAGTAATGGAATTAGTATTAGGGGAAACAACAAAAATAATGCGGGGGAACAAATAATCAGGAGATTTTCTAATGAAAGAAATCACAAATCCAATTAAAAATACAATATCAGGCGTGTTAAACGTTGATAAGCCAATTGGCATGACCTCACACCAGGTAGTTCAAGTGATTCGTAATGGAACACACATTAAACGCGCAGGGCATACAGGCACTTTAGATCCACGTGCTTCAGGAGTGCTGGTAGTTCTCATTGGCCCAGCGGTTCGATTGTCACAATACATCTCTGCAGAAGATAAGCGGTATCAAGCCATCATTAAATTTGGTGAAAAAACAGATACATATGATGCCGAAGGCAAAATCACGGGTACTTCTGAAGTGAATATTACTCACGACAAACTTGAAGAAACTTTGAAACAGTTTGTCGGTGAAATTGAGCAAGTGCCACCACCATATTCCGCAATAAAAGTAAAAGGCAAACACGCTTATGATCTGGCACGTAAAGGTGAAGAAGTAATACTAGAACCACGCCTTATCAAAGTGCATAGTCTCGAACTCCTTGAATGGAATTCACCAGAAGCCGTTGTAGATATTCATTGTTCATCAGGCACATACGTTCGATCGTTAGCATATGATCTAGGGGAAGTGCTGGAATGCGGTGCATATCTGACTGGCTTACGCCGAACAAAAAACGGGCGCTTCTCACTTCGAGAATCGATAACGCTCAGAAAACTAACCGAAGCATTTGAAACCAATTCGTGGTATCAGTATATGATTCCAGCGGCAGAAGCACTATCAGACTGGCCTTCGATCACATTGTCCAATGAAGAGGTTGAATCAGCTAAACATGGACTCCGCATTCCCCGTAACGAAGGCCCCGAAGAATTAGTGCGCGCAATCACCGAACAAGGTGAATTGGTTGCCCTTATGCAATTTGATCCAGAAATCAAAGAATTTCAACCACGCAAAGTATTTTTCACATAGATAACAAATAGTGTAAAGAAACAGGATTCTCGATGAAAAAGGCATGGATTACTATCGGTTCGTTTGATGGTATCCATTTAGGCCACCAAAAGATTATTGATAATTTGGTGAAAGGTGTAAAAAAAAACGGTGCCCCCTCAATCGTTATTACGTTTTATCCTCACCCTGCTGTCTGCATAAGAAATATCACAGATCCATATTATTTAACTTCCCCAGAAGAGAAGGATCAAATTCTTTCTAAGTTAGGCGTTCATTCGATCCTGACAATACATTTTGATCATACTATTTCACAATTATCACCGCGAGATTTTATAAGTACCTTGCACCGTCAGTTAAAATTCTCCCATTTATTGGTAGGGTATGATTTTCATTTGGGAGCAGATCGTGAAGGTAGTCTAAAAATACTTGAATATTTAGGCGATAAAATGGGTTTCTGTGTACATGCTATAAAACCTTTGCAGAAGCAGTCAAAACCAATCTCGTCCAGCGCTATCCGATCAGCCCTTAAAAAGGGTGATCTAAGTACAGCAAATACCTTGCTTGGTTATCCATACTCCATCGAAGGAATAGTTATTCATGGAGATGGTCGCGGAAAACATATCGGCATACCAACTGCTAACCTCTCTGTGTGGAAAAAAAAGCTTCTTCCATCAGAGGGTGTGTACGCTGCATTTATAAATATTAATAAGAAAAGATTTCCCGCAGTAGTGAGCATCGGATTTAGACCAACTTTTTATGAAATACCTGAACAACAAACAATTGAAGCGCATATTCTAAATTTCTCAGATCAGATCTATGGAAAGCAAGTTAAACTCCAATTCATCTCACGATTGCGCGATGAAAAGAAATTTGGATCTGTGAAGGAGTTGATTCAACAGGTCCGAAAGGATATCAGTGATGCCGAGGAGGCACTAAGGAATGACACAACCCCGACGGATATATCTTCTTGATTCTAAAAAGCTCAGTCCAGAAACCATAGCAGTAGCTTTTGCGAAAACTTCTCGTTCACCAAAATCTTTTGATAAGATTGCGGATGAATTATCAGATGAACGTTCTGCTGACTTTCACGAAAAATGGGTTGTTGGGTATGGGCATTCTTCCGTCGCTGAACATGCTGTCTTGCATATCGCAATTGAAAATATTTCTCGATTGGCGGTAGAATGTTTAGAATCTAACCGACTTGCTTCATACACTGAAAAATCCTCTCGATATCAGATATGGGATGAAGGTCATTTTTTTATCCCGGAAGAGATCCAAGGTAACGGTATTGAAGATAAATATTTAGAAACCTGTAAATTGCTGTTCAAAGATTATCAAACAGCACTAGGAAAAGTAAAAAAATACTTTTCAGAGATAAACCCGCGCAAAAATAACGAAACCGAACGAGCATATACCAACCGCATTCGTACTAGCAGTGCGGATGTATGCCGATACTACCTCCCTGCCAGCTCCTTAGCAAACGTAGGGGTTTCAATCAACGCACGGGCGCTTGAACACGCACTTCAAAAAATGCTTACACATCCATTACTTGAGGTTCAGAAAATGGGGGAAGAGATAAAAGCAGTATCTTTGAAAAACATACCAACCTTAGTTAAATATGCTGATCGTAATGACTATCTTATCCAAATTGAAGAAGAGATAATAAAGCAAAGTTCAGGGCTAATTTCTAGAGAAACATATGATAGCACCTGGTGCACATGTGTAAACTATGATGAGGATGGCGAATTTCATATTTTAGCTGCTTTATTTTATAGATTCAGCAATTTATCGTTCCATGAAGCATATCAACACATTTCACAATTACCGCAGCATAAACTTGAAAGTTTAGCAGAATCATTACTTGGAAAATTGGATAAACATGATATTCCAGTAAGAGAACTGGAATACGCTCAAATTAGCTTTGATCTAATCATTGATCAAGGTGCATATTTTGAACTTAAACGTCATCGAATGATGTCTCAAACCGTTAAACCATTTTCCCCACAATTAGGATATGCCATTCCTAAAATAATTAGTGAAGCGGGTCTCCTGGATAATTTTAAGAGCGCTATGGAAAAAGCAGAGGAAACTTTCTTTGCTGTGCATAAAATCAATCCCCATGCAGCCGCTTATATACTTCCCAATGCATATAACCGGCGCGTCTTTTTGAAAATGAACCTTCGCACAGCTCTCCATCTAATAAAACTGCGGGCAGCGCCAAACGCACATTTTGCCATACGCCGTCCAACACAAAGAATTGCTGAAGAAATCCGGAATAAATATCCCCTCTTCGCCCCATATTTTAATAAAAACACAGTTGAGACCTGGCAAACAATAGAAAACGACTTCTTTATTAAAACATTTTAACAAGCAATTCAAACGCTCTCTTGCTATAATAAAAATAATCAAAAGAGGTTGAAAATGACTCGATTTACACATGTGATCAAACGTTCAGGAGTGAAAGTCCCATTCACCCCTAATCGAATTACTAATGCCATTTATCGAGCTGCTGTTGCTGTGGGCGGAAGAGATAAAAAGATCGCCGAAAAACTTGCCAGTCAGGTAATCGAATACATGGAAGAATCGATTCCAAAAAATAATATTCCCACAGTTGAACAGATCCAAGATGCAACTGAGAAAATACTTATTGAAAACGGACACGCGAAAGTAGCAAAAGCCTATATTTTATACCGAGATGAACGGGCGCGGATGCGCAAACAGCGTGAGTTGCAAACCATTCGCCCATCAACCAATATCCCTTGGGCCAAAATCTGGCAGGTATTAGATTGGGCAGTATCACATGACTTACATTCCATAAGCCATTACAAAAATCGACTGGAAAATAACGAATTGCAGCAAATTGTCTCAGAATCTGAGATGTTCTATGAAGAAGACATCAAATTAGCTGCCCATGAAATTTGTGAAAAACAGAACGACCTTAGAATCGTCTTGATCTCAGGCCCATCCTCCTCTGGGAAAACAACAACCACAATAAAAATTGGCCGAATTCTCAAACAAACGGGAATCAATCTGGTCACATTGAATGTAGA
Organism: uncultured Pelolinea sp.; assembly: GCA_965195205.1. Lineage (GTDB taxonomy): Bacteria > Chloroflexota > Anaerolineae > Anaerolineales > Anaerolineaceae > Pelolinea. Next base: position 52,084 of record CBDAFG010000125.1, read on the forward strand.
TAATTATTTCCATGATCTTGACAAACATCCACAAGATGAGTTTGGTGATTATGATTTTGAAACACCGCAGGCACTTGATCTACCTTTGATCAATCAGCATTTATCTGAACTCATTGAAGGAAAAGAAGTTCTGATCCCTTTCTATGATTTTATGAAAGGGAAACGAAATGATAAACAAACCAAAATGCAAATTGGGGAAAATGATATTATCCTGATTGATTCCCTTCACGGCCTTTACCCTCCTATGACCGAAGATATCGCTCCCGAAAAGAAATTTAAATTATATTTAGAACCCTTGCTGCAAATGAAACACTCCAATGGACAGTATATCCGCTGGACAGATGTACGATTGATGCGCCGGATGCTGCGGGATGAAGCATTTAGAGGATATGATCCTGAGTTAACCCTCACCCATTGGCACTATGTGCGCTCTGGTGAAATGCGGAATATCATTCCCAATAATATTCACGCGGATTTCATCATAACCAGCGCGATGCCATACGAGTTATCGATCTATAAATCACGCTTGTTTGATAAATTCAACACCTGGATCAATAAATTCAAAAATGACCCTCTACGTGAAGATGCATATACTCGTTCGAAACGCATATATGAAATACTATCGGAAATTCCCGCACTGAAAGACGATTCCTTCGTCCCAGGTGATTCTGTAATTCGAGAATTTATTGGTGGAAGCACCCTAAAATATCACTAATTTTCCTAAATTTAAATATGGCTTACGCTGTCGTTATCTACTTTGATGAAATCTCTGAGCAGCCTATCCTAAATGCATGGAGAGAGCTGGAAGAAAAGAACATTTCACGGGCATTAAACAATCCAGACATCCGACCGCATATAACACTTGCCATTTATGATTCTTTAAACTGCATAAGATGTGAAAAAGAAATTAGACAATACGCTGTTAATTCCAACTTGTTATATCTGAGCGCAGACCATTTTGGCATTTTTCCACATGCATCCCCCGTGATCTTCATTGCACTAGCGCCAAACAGGGATTTAATGAGTTTTCATAGAAGAATTCATCAGTTCCTTGAGAATAACGCTCATGGTTCATGGGAAATGTACCAACCGTGTAATTGGGTACCTCACTTAACTTTAGTTCGCGATATAAAGAAAAAGAACCTTTCAGTAGTTCTTGAAATCTGCATGAAAATAAAACTACCTTTAGAATTGAGAATCTCACAGATCGGATTTGTTAACTTTTAGCCCGTCAAACAACTTTTTGAGATAAGTTTAGAAGCCCAATAATGTGTTTTTCAAGATCGTACTTAATAAACCTTAATTATTATCTCTAACACTTTTCTTGTATACTGGTTTTAGACGCTTATGAGTAGTAATAATTTCTCCTATATACCAGGTCACATCGAGGGATATGATGTACCTTTGGAAAATTTCATCCCTCCTCTGCCAAAAGGCGTCTTCCCGGCTTGGATTGAAAAGATGGGCATTTCCAACCATTTATTAATTGATCCCATTAGCGCAAACCCACTGCTCCCAATAGAATTAGCAGCCTCTGGTTATCGCGTCTTAAGTGCGCGCAGCAACCCCATTATTTGGTTAATTACGGAAGTTGCAGCCTCAGCACCAACGAACGAGGATTTCTCAACTGTGTTAAATAAACTCTTTAACACCCGGCATGAAAATGCCAACCTATTTAACCATCTTCAAGGAATTTACACAACACCCTGTGCGAATTGCGGAAAAATGATCCAACCAGATGGGTATGTGTGGGAAAGAGGGAAAAAACAACCAACCTCAAGAGTTTATCACTGCCAATTTTGCGCAGATAAAGGCGAAAAAGACATCAGTGATTTCGATCTGAAAAATCTTAGTCGGCTTGGGAATTTAGGTATTCACCGCTCACGCGCATTTCAACGAGTAGTATTTGGCAGTGATTATGAACAGGCGTCTCTTAACTCTGCTCTTGACTGTTATTTACCACGCGCTTTATATGTTTGTATGCTGCTGGCAAATCGGCTGGAAAGGCTATCTTTAAAGAAGGATCAAGCAAAATATATCCGAGCAATATTATTGTCTGTCTTTAATGATGCACATTCCTTGAAACATTGGCCCGCGCGCGATTACCGTTTCCTGCAACTATCCGTTCCAGTAAGATTTTTTGAACGCAATCTTTTTTTATCCCTACAAACTGTGTCCCAACAATGGAAATGCATAAACACTGCCGTAAAGATCAGTTATTGGCCAAATCTTCCCGATAAAAAGGGAGGCATTTGTTTTTATCAGCGGGACTTAGCTCGAAAGAACCAGTTGATTCCTGACAATATCCCTGTTGCAATCACAACTATTTTTCCACGCCCAGGCCAGGCATTTTGGACATTATCTGCACTTTGGTCCGGGTGGTTATGGGGAAGAAAAGCTGTCAACCCTATGCGCAGTGCTTTGAGTAGAAGGAGATATGATTGGTATTGGTTCACCAAGGCAGTGCATACCGCATTTAAAAGAATCGCATCCTCCCTTCAAGAAAATGTATTGGTTTTAGGTATACTTCCTCAATACACCCCTAATTTGGCTTTCGGGTTGTTAACCGGCATACACACAGCAGGTTTCGAATTAGAGGGATCCGCTTTTCGAGTATCAGATGAAATGCTCCAATGCCAATGGAAAAAGCGCTCTGCTTCGAAGAATATTATCCAATCAGAAATTGATCTTCGTGAGGTTATTAACCAATTCTTGATAACTCGCGGGGAACCTGCAGAATATCATCGAATTATTATGCAAACAATTATCGAAATAACCCGGGGAAACGGGATTCCTGTGAACCTTCCTGAGGTTAAGGAATCTGATTTTTCGCGGCTGCAGAATTTAATTAAACAATTACTTGCAGAAACAAATTTTCTTAAACCCTTCTCCTCTGATCTCCCAGGTGGAAGCAGATGGTGGCTGGTAAATGAAAAGAATATCGACACTCCCATATCTGAAAGAATAGAGTTAATTGTTCGTAAAATCCTATTATCTAAAAATGGAATTCACTTAGAAGAATTAGACCGAAAAATTTGTGAGGAGTTTACAGGTGAGAGAACACCGGAATTCAACTTAGTAAACATAATTCTCCGGTCCTACATGTCTCCCAAACTAAATCATCCCTATTATTTTGAGTACCTTTCAAATGAATCAAACGACGCTCGTGAAAAAGATTTAAAAGAAATTAAGGATATGCTTATAAAAATTGGCGAATCATTTAATATGCAGCCAACAGAAAACTCAAGTATCTCTTGGAAAGATCCAGTTTCAAAGAATTACTCTTATATTTTCTATCCCACTATTTCTACAGAAATATCGCAATTCATATTCAAGCAAAAACCATCCGGAAATATTCAGCAAGTAATTGTTTTCCCAGGCAGCCGCTCTGCCTTAATCCATTATCGTCTTCAGCATGATCCGCGCCTTGCCTCTGCTGTAGAAAATGGCTGGCATTTTCTTAAATTCCGCCACTTGCGCCGTTTAGCAAAAAAGGACAGCCTTGATTTCCACTCATGGGTAGAACTGCTTGATAATGATCCTCCGTTATCGACTCCACCAACCCAATACCAATTCTTATAAAAAAGACACGGTTTCCCGTGTCTTTTTTTATCCAGTTATTTCCGCAATAAAAGGGATTTTTTCTTTTATGAAATCTTGAATATCAGATGGCGATTCCAATTCCAGTGCTTGGTCCGCAATCTCTTTCATATCACGCGTATCTAAACTTCGGATGATCTGTTTGGCAAGAGGAATCATGGGAGGGTTCATGCTGAACTCATCCAATTCCAACCCCAACAAGATTGGAAGAGCAAGTGGTTCACCTGCCAACTCCCCACACATACCAACCCACTTCCCTGCCTTATGCGCAGCACGAATCACTTCCCGCACCAATCGCAAAACAGCAGGGAAAAATGCGTTAGATAACTCGGCTACCTTAGGATTCGTGCGGTCTGCCGCCATGGTGTATTGGCTAAGGTCATTTGTGCCGATGGAAAAGAAATCAACTTCTTTTGCCAGTTGGTCTGCCACCAACGCTGCGGATGGAATCTCGACCATGATACCGATCTCAATATCCTCAGCAATTTGTACACCTTCGTCTTTAAGTTCAGCAGCACATTCACCCATTACTTTCCGGGCAGCTCTGACTTCGTTTACCGTCGCAACCATTGGGAACATGATTTTCAGGTTATAACCCACACTTGCCCGCAGCGCTGCCCTCAATTGCGGCTTGAAGATATCAGGCCTAACCAGGCAAAGCCGAAGCGCACGTTGGCCGAGAAATGAGTTTGATTCTGCTTCTAAACCCATATAAGAGATCTCTTTATCTCCGCCAACATCTAAAGTACGTAAAATTACAGGCATATCTCCAAATACATCCAGAATATCTTTATATACTTGAAATTGTTCTTCTTCAGTCGGTAATTTCGTTCGTTCTAGATAAAGGAACTCCGTCCTGAACAATCCTACGCCTTCAGCACCATTCTCAATCGCGCTTTTTGCGCCTTCTATATTGCCAATATTTGCAACCACTTCAATCTGTTTACCATCTTTTGTTGTTGCCGGATCCTTAGCGAATTTCATCGCTTCTTCACGAATAGTGTTAGCTGCTTTGATTCGTTGTCGGTATTCGGTAATCAGTTTATTATCAGGTGCGAAAATTGCAGTGCCCTTTGTTCCATCAAGGATCACTTCAGTGCCATTTTTTAGTGATAACACCTCGTCTCCGGCGCCAGCTACGGCAGGAATACCTAATCCGCGAGCCAGAATTGCTGTATGAGAAGTAGCCGACCCTCGTGAAGTGCAAAAACCGATTACAAGAGATTTATCAAGCATGACAGTATCAGAAGGAGTAAGATCATCAGCCACAATAACAGAAGGTTCTTTTAAGGCAGCGGTAGGAGATTCAGCGATACCTAAAAGTATCCTCAATACCCGGTTGCTAACATCCAAAATATCCGTTGCACGAGCAGCAAAATATTCATCTTTCATTGCCGCCATTATGTCATAAAAAGACTGTCCAGCTTCCTGCATGGCTAATTCTGCACATTTATCCTGGTTCTTAATCTTATTTTCCACTTCAGCAAACAATTCCGGATCCCCCAGAATCATCAAATGTGCCTGAAAAATCTCTGCATCCGCCTCACCGGATTCCTTTAACACTTTTTCATAGATGCTTTCAATTTGATCTTTTGCTGTGGAAATTGCATCATTCAACCGTTTCAGTTCTACTTCTGGTTGAATATTTGATCTTTTCTCAATAATTAATTCTTGGCGAACAAACTGGAATATCGGACCTATACCAATACCTCGTGAAGCTGGGATGGCCGCTATCTCTTTCATTATTTTTCTCCAAAATTCTCTTCAACTAGGGTAAGCAAGGCTTCCACTGCTGCATCCTCATCTCCCCCTTCTGCCTTAATTGTTATTTCCATTCCATTGAACACCCCTAGCGTAAGAATGCCAAGGATTGATTTGGCATTAGCATTCCGATCTTCTTTCGTTTCAGGATCTTGACAATAAACATTAATATCAGATTTGAACTTTGCGGCTGCCTGCACAAACAACGAAGCTGGCCGAGCGTGCAATCCTACTTTATTATTCACTACGATTTTTGATTCTTTCATCCAATCTCTCCTAAAAATGTGTTTATGTCCTAAGCAATATAAATATCACATATTTAAAAAATACTCCCGCAAAATCCTTGCGGAAGTTTATTGTATCACGCTTAGAATCCACCAAAATTCATAGTCAAGGAACAGGCGTAGGCGTAGGCGTAGGAGTAGGAGTAGGAGTATCAGTCATCAATTGTAATGGTTCAATGGTTTCGATTGGTTCTAAAGTATTTGTCGGTTCCAATGTGCCAGTTGGTTCAATAGTATCTGTAGGTGTAGTCGTTTGCGTTGGGGTCATTGTTGTCGTAGGTGTTCTAGTTGGAACCATCAAATTCAGGTGAATTCTTTTATCCGCATCTGTATCATTGGTGCTTTCCATAAGAATTCGAAGTGTTATGCGGACCGCATCCGCTTCATAAACATCCCAAGCAATAAGCTTTTTTGGTTGGTCAAAAGAATTTGTTCCCTTTGATAATGTTTTCCACTTACCTGGATTATTTCCAATACCATACTGCAGAGTGTATTGCTTAAAATTCTTCGTGGCTGTGATAACTGCATAAATATCCATCGGTGACACATTAACATTCATGCCATCCTTAAGGCCAACAAATACTATTGTTGGGCGCGGATCACTACCTGTGCATTCCCGAGAAGGGGTGAACAGAATCGGTGTACCAAAACCACGTTCTTTTGCCCATGATTGGCCACTGCTTTCTTCTTTGATCCATTTAACAGCCCATTTTTCTGAAACATTTAGGGTGAGTTTTTCTTCAGTAAACTCTGAACAAGCTGATCCTGCCTTTAAATTTGTCCAAGTATCAATTTCCACTTCCTGCCATAGGTCAAACTTTTCATCCAAGGGAGGTTGATCCTTCGTAAAGATCTCTACTTTTTGGTTAGGGCAATTATCTGATGGTTCTGTCCCAGATAGAGCACAAATGATTTGATCCTCAATTGTCTCTGGCCTGAAATATCTCGTGGGAGAACCGCCCTGATAGGCATTTATCACCCATTGCATTACGTCTTTCCAAAGCGGCGCGGCACCAGTGACACCGCTAATATTCTTCATTGGTGTATAGTCTGCATTCCCAACCCACACTCCAATTGCAATATCAGGTGTATATCCCATAGTCCAATTATCACGAAAATCATTCGTTGTGCCCGTTTTTACAGCAGCATTGAAAGGTAACTTTAGAACCGAGTTGGCACCGAAAGCCGGTGTTCGTGCGTTATTATCAGAAAGAATATGGCTGATCAAATATGCATGATCTTTTCGAACTATTTGGTTGGGGTTTTCTGCTTCATGCTCATAAACCACATTTCCAAAATGATCGACTATCTTCTCAATAGCGTACGAATTTACATCTAAACCAGAATTTGCAAAGATCGCATAAGCATTCGTCAGTTCCAATAAAGACACATCCCCGCCGCCCAGCGTCAGAGACAATCCATAATCATCCCTGGTCAATGTCGAGATACCCAAACGTTCCGCAAATGCAATCAACCCATCTTTTTCGGGAGTATTTGGATCATCATAAATTCCCACGTAATCAAGCGTCTTTACAGCAGGAATATTATAGGAAGAAGCAAGAGCGGTACGCAAAAGTACCGGTCCATGAAATTTTCCGTCGTAATTAACCGGTTCATATGGTGGACGAGTATCGGTTGGATCACCAGATGGAGGAAAACCACTGGGAACATCCCAGATTAATGTTGATGGTGTCCACCCTTTTTCAAAAGCAGCTACATATGTGAGCGGTTTAATTGAGGATCCCGGTTGTCTGGGTGCAACTGCCATATTTATCTGCCCTGCTATTTCGTCATTTAAAAAATCAGCTGACCCAACCATGGCTAAAATTTCTCCGGAGTTAGGTTGGATCGCCACTAACGCTCCATCCGTGGCATTGTTTTCCGACAGTTCAGCAATTTGTCTACTCACTGCAGCTTGTGCATATTCCTGCAGCTCAGGGTCAAGCGTTGTGTAAACTTTAAACCCGGAACGGTAAATGGTTTGGGGGTCAAACCGTTCTTCCAATTGTGTGCGAATGTAATTAACCCAGTGAGGATACGGCATTGAAAATAGACGCTGTTTGAATTCAAATTTTTCAATTTCCTGAGCAGCTGCCACTGCTTCATCTAAGGTTACACAAACTGAGGTTTGTGTTTGGGCAATAGGAATGCAGTTCCTTTCAGAACTAAGCTGGTACATCAAATTTAAGACATCCATCTGCCGAAGAAGGGATGCTTCAGGATTAGAAAAGATGTCATATATGGCAGGCGCTTGCGGCAGCCCAGCTAAAAAGGATGCCTGAGCAAGATTCAACTGATCAGCCGTTGTATTGAAATACGTTTCTGCTGCAGCTTCAATACCGTAAGCAAGATTTCCGTAATTATTCTCGTTGAGATATAGTTCTAAAATCTCATTTTTATTGTAATTGCGCGTAATCTCAGCTGCCAAAACAATCTCCCGCGCTTTTCGCCTGGTTGTGATTTGCATACGTTCCTCAGGAGATAGAAGCAAAGTACGCGCCAGCTGCTGGGTAATCGTGGATGCTCCAGAAACCACCTTTCCACTTGTGTAGTTTTGCCAAAGTGCCCGCAAGATCCCCCATGGATCAAATCCTGGATTTGTGTAAAAATCCTTGTCCTCAGTGGCTATTGTGGCCGCAATTAGATAGGTGGATATCTCGTCAATCGAAACATACGTTCTCCTGCCAGCATTCGGATCAATAATTTCATAAATTAAATTGCTATTGCGATCATAAATGCGCGTGGTCTCAAATTGGGAAGCATAATTTTCCAGGTCATCCACACTCGGCAAATCTGACGCGATCCGAAAATACTGAAAGATAAGAAATGACAAAACGATGATTCCTAAAATGATAGCAATTAAAAGACTACCTAAGACACCATACACAAAACAGCTTTTTGGGTCCTTCTTAAAATATTCTAAGAAGTTGCCCTTGGGCGGGAATCTGGGCGGTTCTTTGCCATTTCCTTTGGAGAATAGTTTTTTGATACGTGAAACAACCGGCTCCTTCCTACGATTATCTTTCCTGCTAGAAACTACTCTGGTATTTGTGGTGGTTCTTTCTAAATCTTCGCTATCTTCACAATGAAGATTGGTTTCTGCTTTTTGCGCAATATCCCCCGGATTCAAGTGCTGTGTAATTTGAGGTTTTGTGCTTTGAAGTTGGTTTTTTGCTATTATTTTCTTTTCATCTAAAGAAGAAGAACTTATATCCTGTATGATCTGCTCATCAGTCTTGCGAGAAGACAAGATACTTTTTAATTTTTCACTCGCAGATTTATCAGTTTTTTTTTGATTGGACTCTTGTTTATCAAATGGATGATTCATGCTTCCTTGAATTTCTCTACCTGGTAGGTATAAACTTGTAAATGTTCTTCTCGCCACAGATCAGGCGACGTTCCCATTTTCACACACAATTGGGATAAAAATTGATTGGGATCTGGCACTTTCTCCCATACTTGAGGAAGAAACGTAGCTCTTCTCCCATAAGCTTTAATCAAAACACCATCCACATTCTTACGCAATTTGCTAACTAAATCTTTGGGAGTTGAATAATCCACCAACTGAATAGGTGTTAATCTGGATATTTCGATTTTGATCAAATGCAATTCATCCTCGCTTACATTAGGAAAGCGATAATCTTCCACAGCAGCCGCAACTGCATGCTCCTGAACATCCATAACAAGCGGTTGGTATGCTTCTAATGTGCCAATACATCCACGTAATTTCTCTTTTTTGGTCAACGTAACAAATGAAGCGCCTGGGTCTCTCAGAAGTTGGGAATATTCCCCTTGTTCGACAATCATTAATTGTTCATTTCTAACCGCACAAGTAATCGCTTCCCGTGCAATCTCAAGAAGTTTCTTCATGTCAATTTTGGAGAGAAAAATATTTTTCATAAGATTAGTACCTTGATCCCTGAGCACACCCATTACTGTTAATAATAATCGATTCAGTTATAATCTAATTTACACCAATTTTATTGGAATTATACAGTTTTTTGGACAGTTTCTTGCACCATTAAATCAGAAACTAATTTATGAATACTAATCGAGAAGATAATTTGTCTGCAAATATACCAACAGAGAATATACAAGACCAAGATGATGCCGTGAAAAAAGAAGATTTCACCTTCTATCGAGGAATTCAATCGGTCGTTGCCATTGCGATTCTGATAGCCACATTGTTGACATTATGGAATCCCAGAAAAGTCTTTATAACCCCAAATATTTATGATCTTTTCCAATCAGAAGCAACCCTTGATGCTAATAATAACAACCCCATGGCAGATGATTCACGTATCCGTATAGGGATATTAGCTGGCCATTGGCAAAACCATACTGGAGAAGTATGTGCAGATGGTGTCATCGAAGCAGACATTAACTACGCAATTGCCAACCGGGTCAAATTGGAGCTTGAGGAAAGGAATTTTCAGGTAAATCTGTTTCCAGAATTTGACCTTGATCTCTTAAATTATGAAGCAGATGTATTAGTTGCTGTATATTCCGGATCCTGCCTGCAATCTCCACCGCCGCCAAGTGGATTTAAAATCGGAACGAGCTTGACCGCGGAGAATCCAGAGGAAGTAAACAATTTAGCTGTTTGCCTGGCAGAAAATTATCAGAAGTACACCCAGCTTTCGTTCACCTATGAAATAATAAATCCTGATCACACTTCATATCATATTTTCCGTGATATCCATCCCGATACACCAGCTGTACTCATTGAAATTGGAAAATTATCTACAGATCGGGATCTCATCGCAAACCGATCAAGCTCAATCACTGAAGGAATTACAGCAGGTATTATTTGTTTTGTAGAAAACCACACCAGGAAATAACGAATGAGCGCAAAAAGCCAAGAAAAAGCACATCTTGCGCTTGAGAAAGCGCAATCGGCTCTCCTGAAAAAGGATGCAAGCGAGGCTTTAAAATACGCAAAAACGGCTGTCAAGCTTAATCCAAAACTTGAAGAGGCGTGGCTCATTCTTGCTTCTGTGAGCAATCCAAAAGATAGTGTTGAATTTCTCAATCGTGCGCTTGAGATAAACCCGGATAGTCAGAAGGCGCGAAAAGGTATGCGGTGGGCAGCCAGCCGTTTACGTGAAATCCAACAGCAAGATGTCCATGGAAAATCCAGACCTCCACAAAAGCACACCACGGCAAAGAAGAAAAAAGAAAAAGGAAAACTAAAAAAACGGTGGGGGATATCATTATTCGTCATTATTATTTTTATTGGCAGTGTGCTTATGTTTTGGTTAGGATTGCCCGCTTTTCAAGCACAGGCATCGGTACAAAAAGAACCGCGGCCCAAAAATGCGCTACCCAAACCCACTTTGACTCCGACGCTTACACCCACCCCAACGCTAACGCCTACACCAACTCCAACAATGACGCCTACGCCCACCGCAACACCAGATACAAGCTACTCCTCTTACTACTACCATTCGTGGGATATACCTGAAGAAATTTCGGGTGCAAATGATTTCTGGGTAGAAGTAGATCTGAGCGCGCAAATGCTGTACGCGTACCGCGGCAGCCAGATTATCAACTCTTTCCTTGTATCAACGGGAACCAGCAGCTACCCAACCGTAACCGGCTCATACAAAATCTATGCCA
>CBDAFG010000126.1:0-102294 GCA_965195205.1 uncultured Pelolinea sp.
TTATGGTGATCTACCCATAATCCGGGTGATCAACAATACCAGCCACATCAATCAACCTCTACATTTTTCTGTTCCTCATGTAATTTAGAAAAACACAAGGAACTTTATTAAATACCTTTTATTATCAATCAATATCTTTCAAATCGCCCCAATTCTTTCCCCATGCAACGTCAGTTTCCAAAGGGATTGAAAGTTCAAATGCATTTTCCATAACCTCTCGGACAATCCGAATCGTTTCGTTCAGCTCATCTTCTTGGCATTCCAGTAGTAACTCATCATGCACCTGAACCAGCATTTTTGCGTGAAGCTTTGCTTTTTCAATCGCGCCTGGAAGTCTGATCATCGCAATTTTTAATATGTCCGCCGCAGTTCCTTGAATTGGGGCATTGATCGCTTCCCTTTCCGCGCGCGACCGCACTTGAGCATTTGCAGGATTCTTTAGTTGAGGAAAATACCGTTTCCTACCGAGCAATGTTTCAACATATCCCATCTCTGCTGCGCTCTTGCGAATGCCATCCAAATACGCTTTTACTCCAGGAAATTCCTGGAAATACGCCTTCACAAAATTTTCAGATTCTGCGAGTGTTAGGTTTGTAGTGCGAGTGAGTCCAAATGCACTCATCCCGTAGATTAGCCCAAAGTTAATCACTTTAGCATGCCGCCGCTGATCTTTCGTTACACTTTCCAGAGGAATATTGAAAATTGCAGACGCAGTTGTTGCATGAATATCCTTATGCGCTCTAAACACATCCAACATCGCTTTATCTTTTGCCATATGCGCGACAATACGCAGTTCGATTTGTGAATAGTCCACGGAAAGCAGCACATTTCCAGGATTCGCAATAAATCCTCTCCGCACCCGATGCCCAAGCGGTGTCCGTGTTGGGATATTCTGAAGATTAGGTCCAGAAGAAGCTAAGCGGCCAGTTACTGAACCAGTTTGATTAAATGAAGTATGTACACGTTTTGTTTTTGGATTTATTTGTTTAGGAATAGCATCTAAATAAGTAGAAACCAACTTTGAAAGTTCACGGTATTCCAACAACAGTTCAACAAGAATATGCTGACCGCGCATTTCCTCAAGTACAGACGCTGCTGTCGAAAAATTTCCGCTCTTGGTCTTCCTGCTTGAATCTGGCGGGGTAAGGCCTAATACTTCAAACAGCACTTTTGAAAGCTGCTGGGTGGAATTTAAATTAAATGTATACCCCACAATCTCATATATTTGTTCAGTAATTTCTCCAATTCGGGTAGACAATTCATCCGAAAACTTTTTGAAGAAATCTTTATCTACCGCAATTCCGATATATTCCATATCAGCAAGAACCGGAACCAAAGGCATTTCTATGCTTTCAAAAATATTTCCCAATTGATTTTCTGATAACCGTTCTGTTAGTATCTTTTCAAGACGCAGTGGGATTTCCGCATCAGCTCCTGCATACGGTGCGGCATCTTCTATCGCTACGACATCCATCGTCAACTGCTTCTTTCCACTCCCAATCAATTCCTCAATATGAGTCATTTTTACATTCAGTTCCGCTTCAGCCATCTTTTTCAAACCCAACCGGCGAGATCGCGGTTCAATTACCCAGGCGGCGATCATTGTATCAAAACTGAGTGGTGTAGTTTCCAACCCATTATTACGTAAGATCAGGCAGTCATATTTAAGATTGTGGCCAATTTTCTGGATGGCGGGATCCGTAAACGAACCTCGTAGCGCGTTGATCACAGTTTGCAGAGCAAGCTGTTTTTTTTCATGCTTATGTCCAACGGGAATATAAAATGCCGCCCCTTCTTCAATTGCTAAAGATATGCCGACCAAATCTGCTTGCATTGGGTCTGTGGATGTAGTTTCGGTATCAAATGAAATTTTCTCTACTGATTTCAGCTTGCCAATCAGATCATTTAGCTTCTCCTCATCATCCACAATCGTGATGTCAATATCGTATGCGGTCGGAAGGCCTAATTTCATCGGTGCATTTTCAAATAGCGATAATTGCTCACCTCCACCAATCACTCCTTCTCCCAACAAATTCGCGAATCGTGCAGTCAATGTACGAAATTGAAGTTCCTTAAAAAGAGATGTTACTTTTTGTAAATCAATATTATCCGTACGCGCCTGCTCCAGGTCGACATTAATGTCTAAATTTGTTATGATCTTTGCAAGATCATAACTCAGATACGCGTCATCTTTATTTTCCTCTAATAATTTCCTTGTTCTTCCACTGATAGATTCGATATTCGCGTAAATATCATCTAAGGTAGGATATTTTTCTAACAGGGAAGCTGCTGTTTTCGGTCCAATTCCCTTGATCCCTGGAATATTGTCAGACGTATCACCCATCAACGCCTTTAAATCTACTACCTGTTTGGGTTTAACCGCCATTTTTTTAACCACATCTTCAGGAAAATAATCTTTCGCTTCAGATTGTCTTCCCCCCGCAAGATTCACAATAATCCGTTCAGTTACAAGCTGAAGCAGATCCTTATCCCCGGTGATAATCTTCACTCCCATTCCTTTTTCGGCAGCTTTATGGGCAATGGAGCCAAGCACATCATCCGCTTCAAATCCCTCCATTTCTAATCGAGGAAAATTGAAAGCATCCACCAATTCACGGATTCGCTCAATCTGTGGCTTCAACTCATCCGGCATTTTCGCGCGTGTGGCTTTATAGGCAGGATACATCTCATTGCGAAAGGTCTTTCCGGTGTCAAATGCAACTGCCAAATACTCTGGCTTCTCGCGATTCAGAAGGCTGAGCAAAATACTGGTGAATCCATATGTTGCGGCAGTTGGCTCTCCAGAACGAGATTGGAACCGTGCACCGTTTGCCATTAAAGCAAAATATGCCCGATACGCAAGGGCATGACCATCAATTAAATACAGTGTTTTCGGCATGAGATCCTCCGGGCTGATTGTACTATGTGCAGTCCATTCCAGACAGAAATCTATCCTATCTGTTTTGACTACTTAATAGATTCCTTACTTTCTGAAGAATTTACTAAGAAAAAGTTATTTTGATTCTCCGTCCATCTTTGCCAAGATACAGACAGCTTCACTACCCATCAACGCTAAGCTCTTGATGTTTTCTGTAGAATGAGCAAAATCCTTTTCGGGATCATATTCTCCTTCTTCCCCGGAGGGATTTAGCACATTAATTACTGATGTGGCAATGCCGCCTGCACGCAAACCCCAAATTTTTGCCAGCACCAGAATCACGCTTGCTTCCATTTCCGAAGCGACCACATTTAACCGTTTGAGATCCTCATAATGATGTGCCCAATCGGATTGCCAGTATCCATTATAAGATCCTCCTGGTGCTTGTTGGCGCGCATATAAGCCATCATGAGTGCGTGTTATTCCAACATGATATGGAATTCCTAGCTGCTGCGCCGCCTGAACACATGCCTGTATGACAGAATAATGTGCCACTGCCGGAAATTCAATCGGCGCGTATGCTCGCGACGCGCCGTCATATCGGGCGGCCGCATCAAAGATCACCATATCGCCATCTTTGACCCGATCCTGAAATGTGCCGCAGGTGCCGATACGTAGAAAGGTCCTTGCGCCAACTCGAGCCAACTCTTCGACAGCGATAGCCGTTGAAGAAGCGCCTATGCCAGTGCTTGTGCAGGTGATCGGTACACCTTTATATTCCCCAGTATAAGTTACATATTCACGGTTTTCCGCGACCTTATGGGATGTATCCCATGTATCTGCCACTGTTTTGACCCGCCCTGGGTCTCCGGGAAGCAATACAAACGGAGCGCAGTCTCCATCGTCCAATTGAATATGATATTGTTTAGCCATGTTTAAATCCTCATTTCTCTATTGTCTTTTCTTTTTCCCTTAATGGTTTTCTTACGCCTACAATCTTTCTATCTTTTTTCTCGATTATCATGATGCCACTTGATTAGGAGAAATTTCTTATAATTCCGCTTTTCAAGATATGCTTATGAGCCGAATACAACACTACTTGGAAACAAAGAAAAAACTAGAGGTGGAACAGCCTTTGGTTTCTTTTTTTGCTTCACTAAAAACTGATTCTTGCGTTTGGACGGTTCAAAATTTGAGTTTAGGTTGGTAAAGGACGAGTTTTTGCAGTGAAGTCATCCATGTTAATTATTTAATGAGTTAATCCCATAGAATTATATGAGATATGTCTCTTTTTTAATATATGAAAAAAGGGTTGATCCATTAATAGATAAAAATGATTTGAAACAAAACTAATTAAACTTCTGAGAAGTATTTCACACAATTTCTACCCGCCTCTTTTGAAGCATACATCGCTTTGTCGGCAGATTCTACAAACTCACTTGGGCCAGGATGATCCTCTTCATATTCAGATACACCAATGCTTATGGTTATGTTAACTTTTCCTTTTTTTGTTTCAAACGTTGATTCCTCTATCGCTTTGCGAATACGTTCTGCAACATTCAGCGCGTCTTCCTTATTCGATTCAGGCAGCAGGATCACGAATTCCTCTCCCCCATATCGAAACATTACGTCTGGTTGGCGGAGTTGGCTATTACACACATTAGCCAAAAATGCCAATACTTTATCCCCAGCAAGGTGCCCAAGTTGGTCATTCACCCGTTTAAAATGATCAATATCCAGCATGATCAAAGATAAAGAATTTTTATACCGTTTCGCTCGTTCGACCTCATTTTCCAGAATCAAATAAAAATGTCGCCGATTATACAACCCGGTCAGGCTGTCCGTGATCGCCATGGTTTGTATTTTTTCAAATAATTTCGCATTATCCATTGCAATGCTTGTTTGTTGAGCAATGGTTTCTAGTAAACGAATTTGGTCGAGGTCATACGCATTTGGTTCTGCTGCCTGCATGGAAACGACGCCTATCACCTCCCCGCGAAGGATGAGAGGTATCCCGAGAATGGTGCGATTTTCAAAACCAGCAACCTTTATTACCTCGTCTTCCTTTAGCACACAATCTTTGGCTTTAAAATCAGGGATATAAACAGTTTGCTGTTTTTCCATCACAAATCGTGTCAAAGATTGCTTTTTGAACAGGAAGAAAGGTTTAATATCGATTCGTTCTCCATTTTCTTTATACATGAAATACGATAATACTTTTTCTGTCGGTTCAAATAGCGCCAGGTAGAACAGATCAACGGGGATCGCTTTCTTTAACTGCCAGAAAATAGCTTGGATCGTATTTTCCAGTCCAACACCCGCAGCGATCGCCAGACTGATCTCATACAGAATGGACATCTCCTCTGCATGCAGTTTTACCTCGGAATATAAACTTGCGTTGGTTAAAGCGGTAGCCGCATAATTGGCGAATATTTCCAAGCGTTCAAGGTGTTCTGGATAAAAAAATTGGGGAGTGCCTGCGTCTAGACAAATAAATCCAAGTAATTTATCTTTGAAAACAATTGGGGCACCTAAAAATGAACGAATCCATTCACTATCTTTTATGTTCTTAAACCAATTTTTATCCTCATGCGTATCTGCCGTGATCATCCCTTTGAGAGTTTGTGCCATTTTTTTGAAATTTGGCATATCTAGAACATTTAGATCAAGCGAAACAAGAATTTCCATCGATCCATATTTTTTAGGGTTTTTCACTTTAACAAACTTTGCTTTCCCCTGATCTGTCACCAACGCGATATTGGCTGCGTCATGAGGAACCACATTGGTTACATTTTCAAGGATCTTCTCAAGAACATCGTCAAGGTCCAATGAACTATTGACTGCCACAGCTGTATTCGCCAGTGCTTCAGTAAATTGTTGTTGGTCCCTTTCATTTTTTTCTCTATTCTTCCTTTCTGATATGTCCCTTATCACAATCAATTGCCCTATGACATTGTCTTTTTTCTTCTCGATCGGAGAAATTTGAAGATCGATCACCCGGTAAACTTCACCCGGTAATTCCAACTCTATTTTCGCTCCTTCTTTTCCCCTGAACTGTTCGATCACATCGCGATAATTGCTGAACATATCCCAAATAGACCTTCCAACCGGTTGAGGTCCGTGATAACCTGAGATCTCCAAAGCTGCTGGGTTTATCTCAAGAACGATGTCGTTTAGATCAATCAATATGATCCCATCATTCAAGCTGTTCAGGAGAACTTCTCGGGCGACTGGAATAAGATCGAAAAGTTGATAGCGGGAGATATTCCAGGCCACAATTAACGCGATGAAGCTAATCGAGAGCGGAGTTATATCAAAATTGATCCCCGGGAGCAGCCGCAATACGTACAAAGCATTCGCTGTCCAAGAAAAGATCACTCCAAAGATAAAGATCACTGATTGAATTTTTCGGTTCTTTTCTACAATCAGGGAATCTTTGATCAACCAGATAGTGCCAAACAGAAGACAAATGTAACTATATGTAGTATGAACATAAAAAACGATCCCACGCTCATAGATCCCGGTATTAACTGTACCCGGTAAAATTGATACCTCGCTCCAGGTCAGACCATGAAATTCATTTGTGGAAGTCAGCAGCAGTGTTATGAGAGGGATAACCCACAGCAACCAGCGAAAGGCCCTGGTTAGGTTCTTTTTTCTTCCAGTGTATTCAGTGGAAAACAAGATCCAAAGCGGGGCAACTATCGTAATGCCTAAATACTGCCACTTGGACCAAAAGAGCTTTTCATTCACTAGCATCGCACCAGCTTCAAAAATCGAGGCAAAGCTCCAGATAGCTAATGACATCATTAATAACACGAAGGGGATACTGCCGGGGTTATTCCGCCGCTTCCAGGTCATTCCAGCCGAAGCAATACAAAGTACGGTTGAAATCACATACGCAACTACAAAACCAGGGAAATGATATTGCATAATTGAGTTTAACCTAAATTCCATGTCAAAATTAAATTCCCTTCATTTACGTTCAATTGGCGAATAATTTTGGGATTATTTTCAATATTGTAACATTTCCGTTTCCACCTTGGCATGAACTTTACGAATAATTCTTGTGAAACACAATAATTGGCACAGTAACCAAGCCTCGTAAAACACACTGAGGCCAACACTGGAATATTCGACACTATTTTCTTACGATAAGCAATTTTCATACACATCCTGATACGGATATTTTGCCGAGAGCTTCATCACCACATATCGTGCCGTTCTGATGATCTTCGCAGCCAGAAAAATATACTTCAAGCGGAATGTCTTGATTTGCTGCCTGTATTCTGAAATGCATAGAGAATCAAATTTGAACAGCAAAAACAGATTGTATGCAAGCATCATCATCTGAAATACTGCCCCGTTTGCCCAAAACGATTTTAGCAACAGATGACCAACCGACATATCATATTTGGCCTCCTTGATGTAATTTTCACAGTTGCCGCGTTTTTCGCAAGAAATGACAACTATTTCTGAAAGTAGTTCAGTATTGGTAACAAAGAAAAAGTATTCGTATTCGTCGCCTTCTAAGAGAGATAATTCTGCCCTGCCTTTTTCTGGTTTCAATACGCGAGAGACTACAAATCTTCTGTCTTTGTCTCATGTGTTTAGTTTCGTAACAAGCTCAGCAGTTTCCCTGCCCTCATCACCTGTCACGAATAAAATCGATGGATCCGTTACTTGAGAAGCAAGTGTTGGATATACTTTCCCCTTTATCAAATACTTGCAACCCAGTGATTCCATCGTTTCAATAATTTCTTCATCAAAATAGCCGCTGTCCATTCGAAACATGATCTCTAAATCATCTGTTTTGATATTGGCAGCGATTTCTTTGATCATTTCAGCTGCGCCATTTGCTGTATAGGTATTGCCGCTTCTCACAAATCCAGTGATATATGCCTTTAATTCGTCGCAGAAAGCAAACTGGATGTTGTAACACAGGTTGTGCCAGGCTTTTTTGGATTATATCCCCTGGCTGTGCCTTCTTGATGACCTTCTACGTTGACAACACTGCTGTCAATACCGACTGTGATGGATGTTAGCTTGCTTTTAATATGTAGCTTTTTGAAGACTTTGAAATTGATGTCTCTGAACATTTGAGTTGTTTTATAGCTGAAGTTTCCTAAAAAATCTGGATACTGTTTCAGGTTCCTTCACTGAAATATCAAACTCGTTAACCAGTGGATCACCTTGCAAAAGTTTGAGCCGTTCCAATTTTTCAATTCCAATAAAGTGGCCGCAGAGCATCGTTTTAATATGATTCATCTTGATTTTGTTGGTTGATTCATTGTCAAATATCAGACCGTTGATCTTTGCGTTTTCGAGCAGAAGAAATAGGCCTGCATTTAACGTCAGATTCCTGGCTGAAAAATCAATTTTATTGATCACAATTAAGTCCCTTTTCGCTGTTGCTGTTTTATTTACTTCAATTTTAACGTGTGAGGGGGGGGGTGAAAGAAAAAGCTGACAAAACCCTTATGTTTTCAGTTTGAAAACGTGTATTTTGTCGGTTTTTTGATTAATTGACGTGGGATGCGGGTATGAGATAATTATAGCGATCTTATGAACTATAAATTGCTCACTTGGGATACAAATTTTTTCAATATCAAAACAGGCAGGATTATTCCAGCTTCTCTGCAGGAAAATCAACTTGTTTCAATCCTGGCAGAAATGCGTAGGGAAGAATTCCAACTTGTTTATTGGGCATCAAAACAGCAAAATGCATACGATCTTCAGGCATATTCCGGTATGCTGGTGGACAAGAAAACAACTTTTGAGATCAACTTACAGAACATCAACCTGGACAAGTTGCCTCTACCTAAAGCCGAGCCATACTGCAGCTCCTTTTCATTTGCCCAATTAGAAAAGCTCGCTATTCAAAGTGGGGTTTATTCACGCTTTGCCCTTGATGCTTATTTTCCCCATGAAAAATTCACCGCCTTATATGAAACTTGGATTCGAAAAAGTGTATCTGGTGAAATGGCAGACGAAGTATTAGTGATCATGCAGAATGACCACATAGCCGGGATGGTTACTTTAACTAACAAGAATGGTGTTGGCGATATCGGACTAATCGCGGTAGACGAGAAATTCCGCGGAAGAAAATTTGGCCAACAGCTCGTTTTAGACGCACAGAGATGGTTTATCCAACACGGCTGCCTTTCTGCCAGTGTAATTACGCAGGAAGACAATCTGCCTGCCTACCATCTATACGAGAAATGTGGGTATCAAAAAACAAAAACCGAATTCTTTTATCACTTCTGGCTATGAAAAAGAAATATACTTTTTACTCTCTGTCCTTATCCCAACAATGCATCCGGTGTAAAAGGGAATGGAACCAGGTCGCGTACAGATAGTTCACCCATATAGTTCCCTTCCTCATCTCCACTGATCACAAGCCAATCTAAACCAAACTCAACCATCACCTGACGGCACTGCGCGCATGGGTATCCTTCGCCTGTTCCCGGACCAATCACTGCAATCGCTTCAAATTCCTTTTCGCCTTCTGATACAGCTTTCCAAATCGCCACACGTTCTGCGCATACAGTCGCCCCATAAGACACATTTTCAATATTGCCGCCCTTGAAGATCTTTCCCGATTTGGTTAATACTGCTGCCCCCACGCGAAATTTCGAATATGGGCAGTGAGAATTCTTCGCTGCTTCCACTGCATATTTCAATAATCTCTCTTTCATTTCTTTATTCATTTGATTTATCCCTTTCAGTCAGACCACATTATATATATTTATTTTTCCCACGGGCATGGCAGCGAATTCTGTATTCCTTCCGTACCTTCTTCTACACATTTAAAGTCTATCGTTATATTAACTCTATCCCTATTTTCAGGACTAGGATTCGTAGATACTGTGATAATTTTTTGGTACACGCCTGGACTGACCCAGTTTTCTTTGGTAAGCATCACTGACAGATTAGTATAATTCCCGGTCATTGCGACTGCCCAGTCAATTAACAAGAGTGTAGTCTCACGCTCATAACCTTGTCCTTGATCACATTCCCATTCAGCAACTTCAGCAGGATTCGCTTCAAAAGCGAATGTGATTTCTCCATTCTGATAATTTCCTTCTGCATTTAATTCGAAAATATTACCAGCGATTGATACAGGTGCACAGATACGCTGACCATCTGATGATGCGGAAATAGATTGGTATGTTCCTCCTCCAACCTTCTCTCCGATAATCGTCCAAATCTCATTCCCACTGGGTACAACCCGAAGATTCTGCAACGCGGTGGCGGAAAGTGTGTAGTCATACCAGTACTTAGGCGACTGGCATGAAAAATCCCCACCTTCAATATGGTCTACACCCCATGGTTCTTGACCACAATTTCCTACCCCGCCTTCACGATTTACTTGCACATCAATAAATAATTGGGCTAACACACCGTCTGCATCGGAAAGTCCATCCATCTCGGTTACGTAATCTGAATTCCCGGTAGATGATAGTACACAATCTTCAGGGCACGTATCCACATCTTCCGGACCATCACAAAACCCATCTCCACATCTTTTTTCCGATTCACCAGGGACAACACCACTGCCTGGAGAACTTTTACTTTCAATGATTGCACAACCGTTTAGAATAATTAGAAATATTAGGAGAAAAATAAGGTTTCGTTTCATAATTGTCTTACCTGCCTTTATGTCAAGAATCAATCCAACACATCAATTAGATCATTTTTTATTATATATGATACTCGCCTTATTTTATTATCGAGATTTTCTCCTTATTATGATCAACTGAGTTGCTAATACAATTTATGGGATAATTAGGGGAATTCTTATGAGGAGATACCAGTTGTGAGTTATCAAACACTCTGCGTACTAGGCCTTGGATATATTGGCTTACCAACAGCAAGTACGTTTGCTACACATGGGCTTAAAGTCATCGGTGTAGACACCAATCCCGCGGTTGTTGAAAGCCTCAACCACGGAAAAGTGCATCTATTTGAACCCGGTCTGCGAACATTAGTACAAGCAGCCATCCGTTCGGGTAATTTAGTTATTAAAGATCAACCGCAGGCGGCGGATGCGTTCATCATCGCTGTACCCACACCGTTTAAAGAGGATAAATTAGCCGATCTCGATTTTGTCACCGCTGCGGCCAAAGCCATTACACCCTACTTAAAAAAAGGCAATTTGGTCATCCTGGAATCCACCTCCCCACCCCGCACAACAGTTGACATTGTGGCACCAATTTTAGAGAAAAGCGGGCTCACAGCAGGAAAGGATTTTTACCTTGCATATTCTCCGGAACGCGTACTGCCGGGTCAAATACTAAGAGAACTGATCGAAAACGCTCGTGTGATCGGTGGAGTTGATGAGGTTTCAGCAAAAGCTGGCAAAGCGCTGTACAGTTTGTTTGTACGCGGAGAGATCATCCTCACAGACGCTACAACTGCAGAGATGGTCAAGTTAATGGAAAACACCTACCGTGATATTAACATTGCGGCAGCCAATGAATTTGCTCGATTGGCAGACCGCTTTCAGGTGGATGTCTGGGAGGCGATCAATCTCGCAAACCGCCATCCACGTGTCGAAATCCTCAATCCCGGTCCTGGTGTTGGCGGGCACTGCATAAGTGTGGATCCCTGGTTCTTTGTTGAAGCTGCCCCGGACCTTACAAACCTGATCTCTACCGCCCGCACAGTAAATGACACCCAGCCAAAACATGTGGTGGATTTTCTTGAACGAAATACCGGAAAAATTAGCGGGAAAAAGGTTGCCGCGTTAGGCCTGGCGTACAAACCAGACGTCGATGACCTGCGAGAATCTCCGGCTATTGAAACTGTCAAGATCCTGCGTGATGCAGGTGCAAAAGTTCACATCTATGAGCCCTTTGATTTAGATTATTCTATTGAAGGCATTGAAACTGCCCGCACAGTGGAACAGGCAGCATCACAAGCGGAAATAATTATCCTTTTTGTCGGTCATTCCAAACTGAAAGAAATTGATCCTTCAAAATTAGCAGAAACCACCAGTGCCCGTATTGTGTTGGATACGGTTAATGGGTGGGACAGAGAATCATGGCAGTCCGCTGGTTTCACATACATCCGATTAGGGGATGGGAAAAATAAGTAATGGACCCCATTCGTATAATGACCGTTTTCGGCACCCGACCGGAAGCTATAAAATTAGCGCCAATCATTCAGCAGTTAGACAAGGACCCTCGTTTCAAATCTATTCTCGTTGTCACTGCACAGCACCGTGAGATGCTGGACCAGGTACTTGATCTCTTCAAGATCAAACCCGATCGCGATCTAAACCTGATGCGTGACAATCAGGGTCTGGCTTCGCTAACTGCATCTATCTTCACCCACCTTGATCCGGTACTCAAAGAATTCAAGCCAGATTGGATGCTTGTGCAGGGTGACACAACCACCGTTATGGCAGCTACGCTGGCCGCTTATTATCGCCACATTAAGGTCGGGCATGTGGAAGCCGGTCTGCGCACCGGGGATAAGTGGCAGCCTTTTCCAGAGGAGATCAACCGCCGGGTAGCGAGTGTAACCGCCGATTACCATTTTGCGCCGACTGAATGGGCTCGCAATAACCTCCTGCGAGAGGGTATCGCAGACGATCTTATCAAAGTAACCGGCAACACCATCATCGACTCGCTCACCCAGATCACTGCCTTACCAATGCCAAAGGAGATTGAAGATCTATTAACAAAGAAAGAGATCCTTTCAGGAAAAAAACAATTGATCGTCGTTACCGCGCACCGCAGGGAAAACTTCGGAACACCAATCAAGAACATCTGCGCAGCGCTCCAATCACTGGCAAAAAGGTATAAGGATAGAATAGAGATCGTCTATCCGGTTCACCTCAATCCCAATATAAATAAACCGGTATACGAATTATTAAGCAGTATTTCCAATATCACCCTTCTCCCCCCGTTAGAATATTTATCCCTGGTTCACTTGCTTAAACATGCCCACCTGATCCTCACCGATTCAGGCGGTATCCAGGAAGAAGCAACCGGGTTAGGCATCCCCTGCCTTGTCCTTCGGGAAGTGACTGAACGTCCAGAAGGTGTTGATGCCGGGGTACTCAAATTAGTTGGGACAGATACCAATACTATTATTAATAAAGTCGCCCACCTGCTCGATGACCAATCCGCTTATCAAATAATGGCGCACGCTGCCAATCCTTATGGCGATGGTAAAGCAGCAATCAAAATCGTGGGAGCACTTTTAAACAGTTAGAAAAAAATATTGATGGTTAATGGCGAAAATGATATTTTCCCCGAACAACCCACTTGTAGGTCGTTAATTCTCTCAGAGCCATTGGCCCGCGCGCATGAAGGCGTTGGGTAGAAATAGCCACTTCTGCACCCAACCCAAATTGTGATCCATCAGTAAAACGAGTACTGGCATTCACATACACCGCAGCGGAATCTACCTCAACGGTAAATCGATTTGCGTTCTCTTCATTCTCTGTCAGAATGCCGTCAGAATGTCCTGTGGAATGTTGGAAAATATGGGATAGCGCATCACTGATCCCATCAACAACTTTCACTCCCAGCACCAAGGACAGCCATTCGGTATCAAAATCATTTTCCTTGGCTAATCGAACTTCTGCGTCATATTTTTCAGGAAGAAATTCCATTGCTCGTTCATCCAGCCTGAAAGCAACACCATCTTTATTTAAATGATCGATAAGCAGCGGGATAAAATCTGTTGCTGCCGCTTTATGTACCAGCACAGTATCCAATGCATTGCACACAGTTGGACGTTGGGTTTTGGCATTTCGAATCACCTCCAACGAACGGCTTTGATCCGCGCTTTCATCCACAAAAAGATGGCAAACTCCTATTCCTCCCGTGATTACTGGGATAGTGGAATTTTCGCGGCAATAGTTATGTAAGCCAGCGCCACCGCGCGGGATAAGCATATCTACGTACTTATACATAGTAAGCAGTTGTTCCACTAATTTCCGATCAGGATCGTTAATGAACTGTACCGCATCCGGATCCATATCCGTTGTATGGAGAGCAGCGTGGATCCCATCTACGAGAATGCGGTTGCTATGAATAGTTTCTTTTCCGCCGCGTAGAATGATCGCGTTTCCACTTTTCAGCGCTAGAGAAGCCACATCAATCGTTACATTTGGACGAGACTCGTAGATCACTGCCAATACACCCAGCGGTACCCGCTGTTTTTTAAGGTGCAGCCCGTTTTCCAAGTTTTTTTCTTCAATTATCTCACCTACCGGATCAGGCAGGTTGATCACATTTCGCAAGTCCTCTGACATACCATGTATGCGAGTTGGTGTGAGGGTTAACCGATCGATCATCGCTGATGACAATCCACTGGCCTGGCCATTCCTTATATCTATTTCATTTTCTTTGATAATCTCGTTCTGATGAGCTAATAGCCATTCAGAGAGTGCAGTTAATGCACGATCTTTTTTTTCAGTAGAGATCAGTGCTAAGGATCGGCTTGCTTTTTTCGCATGTTTGCAAATTAATTCCACATTCAGCATGTTTCCACCTTTACCGAAGCACTGTCATATTATTATGATGGATCACTTCATCCCCAAAAGCAAAACCGAGCAGCATTTCAATTTCCCCAGATTGCCTACCCTTAATCCTTTCCACCTCTTCTGATGAGTAATTCACCAACCCAATCGCATAATCCTTGTTATCAGATCCTCTCACAGGCACAATATCGCCCCGATCAAAATCACCTTTTATCGCTGAGATCCCAACAGGAAGCAGCGATCCGCCAGCTTGAAGCGCGCGTTTTGCACCAGCATCAATGATTATGGCCGCATGGTGGTGAGCGCCAGCCAGTAAAAACCGCTTCCGGCTTTCTAAAGTATTAAATGGGGAATAGATTTGTGTACCTAATTGTTCACCAGCAGCAATTCTGGTAAGCACGTTCGTTGTACTTCCTTTTGCAATCACAACATGTGTCCCTGACCGTCTGGCAATTTCAGCAGCCTGCAATTTTGTTAACATGCCCCCGGTACCCAATCCGTTCTGTGTACCGCCTGCAGCTTTCCAAATTTCCTCAGGGATATCCTCACTGTCTATACGGTGAATCAACTCAGCCTTTTCTGATCGGGCAGGGTCAGCTGTAAAGAGTCCCTCTTGATCTGTTAGCAGCACCAGTAAATTAGCCTCGATCAAATTGGCAACTAGCGCAGACAAGTTATCATTATCCCCAATTCCAATTTCTTCTGTAGCAACAGTATCATTTTCATTGATAATGGGAATCACCTTATGGTCCAGCAACGAGTTTATTGTGTTGCGCGCATTAATATATCTGCGGCGGTCGCGCACATCTTCACGTGTTAACAAAATTTGGGCAACTTTGCACCCAAATATTTCAAATAATTGCTCATACACATTCATGAGCCTCGGCTGGCCTACAGCGGCCAACATTTGTTTGGCAGACATCGATTTTGGAAGATCAGGAAACCCAAGCGCTTCACGTCCAACCGCGATCGCACCAGATGAGACCACACTAACTTTTTCTCCATTTGCGATTAATTCGGATATTTGCCGTGCCAGATCTACAATCTGCGGCAAGAGTAAATGCGATCCTCCGCCCGTCAGGGTAGATGTCCCAATCTTCACTACAATTCGTTTATTGTTTACCATAGTATAAATTGTCCTATTTTATCCTTAAATCCAGTAAAATTGCATAAATTCACCGGGATTCTGTTGAGAAACATTTTCTCGAATCAGGAAATATCTTAAAAGGATAATTCAATCAACGTGGCTGACTCATCTATTTGTATTCTTCCAAAATTACAAGGTATTGGCGGGCCTTCATCCTTCCAGGCAAAACTCAAGAAAGGGTTGGAAAAATTAGGCATACCCGTCAACCACAATCCTCATGATCCATCAACAGCAGCTATTCTTGTTATTGGCAGCACCCGGCATTTTGAAGACCTCTTCTATGCAAAACGTAATGGCATCCGCATTGTGCAGCGTTTAGATGGGATGAATTGGCTGCATAAGAAAAAATTTACAGGGCTAAAACACTATCTCCGATCTGAGCGAATGAATCTCCAATTATCGTTCACACGCCGCCGTTTAGCAGACGTGGTTATCTACCAGAGCAACTTCACACGGGACTGGTGGAGTACAGTGCACGGCTCACTTATGACACCGCATACTGTGATCTATAACGGCATTGACCTTAAAGAGTTTTCTCCTTCAACCAACAAAAAAATAAACCTGGAAAAAATCCGTCTGCTAGTTGTTGAAGGCAGTTTTAAAGGCGGGCATGAGCGCGATTTACTCAACGCTGTTGATCTGGCGAACGCCTTGTCTGCCCGAACACACAAGCAAGTTGATTTAGTGATCGCAGGAAATGTACCTTCGTCAATGAGAATTAAAGTCTCAACAGACCCCAAGGTTAATATTAATTGGTTGGGGATGGTTCCGCATAATGAAATTTCTACACTCGACCGATCAGCACATATTATTTTCCCCGCGGAGATCAATGCCGCATGCCCGAATTCACTCATTGAGGCACTAGGATGCGGGCTACCAGTCGTAAGCTATGCCACCGGATCACTCCCCGAACTCATTGGGGAGGATGGCGGAACAGTTGTGCCATACGGCACGAATTACTGGAATCTGGAAGCACCGAAAACCAAACCACTTGCGAAAGCGGCTGAAAACATCCTGAATAATTTACCCGCATTTAAAGAATCAGCACGGTCCAGAGCGGAAAAGTATTTTAGTGTAGATATGATGGTGGAAAAATACCGCCAGGTTTTGCTTGATAACCTGTCAAATTTACCCTCTTAGTTACTGGTCATACCCGCCCACAATTGGATTATCCCTGCTTCTCTGCGCCTCCCAAGGGTACACAATATACGCATCCGTTGTTGCAGCGTAATAATCAGGGCGGTATTTACCAAACAGGTTTCGGTATGGGTTGAAATGAAGAACACAGGTATAAGGTAATCCACCCAATCCTGAAATACGATTCTTGACAGCAGTAATCGTTCGCCCAGAACCCCACACATCATCAACTACAAGGATTCGCCTGGCATTCAAGACGGACTTATCTGGAAACTGGATGAACTGCGGCCAGGAAACAAATCGGCTCTGCTGTCTGGCAATATCCATCTCAACTTCGGCAGGAAAATCTACCGATGCAGTCAAGATATTCTCCAATTGAAGCGCTGCAGCCAGCAAACCACCCGGTACTATGCCACCGCGCGTGATAATAACCATTCCCTCAAATTCATGGTCAAACTGAGGGATGAGGTGCTCAATTAGTTGATCAACATTGTCCCAGGTGAGTAGTTCGTTACGCATATTTCTCTTCTTTTATTGATATGATTATACAAAAGAATTAGTAGTTGATGATAAAGACACTCTGACCGGTGAAAGATCCTTCATATTTCAAGCCCATCTTTTTTTTAAAATGATTTAATTGTTTTCGCCCTCCTCGATAAAACTCATAGCTGGTAATTTATTCTCTTTAATGTTGTCTATTTCTTCTTTTCTGCGCTTTTCAAATTCACCCAAATTATCGTTTTTTTTCTACCTTCTGACCACATACCGCCATTTTTTACCATCTATAATTAGTGTATCTTCAAATAATTAAAGCATGTATCACCTGCTTACCATATAGGAATACTCGCCTAATTAAATTACATTGAGTTACCAATGAAAATTTTTTACAATCAGGTCCTGAATGCTATTCTATCTCAAGAAAAACCCGCTTTCCTTGCCGGGAAAGATGTAGTTGTCCCTGCTTACCAAGGGTTATCCATCGCAAATCTCCCGGGGAGTATTTCCAGTTGGCTTGGCTGTCCATTAAAGGATAGTCCCCCACTGGCGCCTATCATATTGGATCAGTTCGAGAAAGAATTTGACCAGGTGATCTTGCTATTGGTAGATGGATTAAGCCTTGCCGTTTTCGATCAGTTTTATGGCGATGTGCTCAAGGGCAGACAGCAAAAAGAATGGAAACCGCTGCTTTCAAAAGGTTTATTTACTCCCTTAACCAGCATCGTGCCCAGTACAACTAGTGCCGCGCTGACAACACTTTGGACTGGAAAACTGCCTATCGAACACGGCATCATTGGATACGAGCTTTTTCTAAAGGAATTTGGTTGTATCACAAACATGATCACCCACTCCGCAGCATCCTTCATTAACCACCAGGCAAATATTGTTGATGCAGGATTTGACCCTAAAAATTTTCTTCCAGTCACCACCCTGGGCACTCATTTTCATAAAAACGAAGTTAAAACACACGTATTTCAACACCACTCAATCACTGGATCCGGTTTATCGCAGATGATTTTTAGAGACATTGAGAAGCATGCCTTTCAAACTGAAAGCGATTTATGGAGTTCCGTTAGAGAAGTTTTCGAAGATAAGAAAAAAGAAAAATCATTCATGTATATTTATTGGGGTGAAATTGATACGCGTTCTCACCGTTCCGGTCCGCTGCACCCGCTCGTGAAAAATAAATGGAATGCTTTCGCCCATTTTCTATTCCAGTTTTTATCCAATGCCAAATCTTCAAACCATAAAAAAACATTATTTTTGCTTACTGCTGATCATGGGCAAATACCAACGGATATTCTCATAGAATATGACCTGAAAACACATGCGGATTTAATCGATCACCTCATCATGAAACCTAGCGGCGAGAGCCGTCTTCCCTTCCTGTTTATCAAAAAAGGCCATGAAGAAAAAGTAGCCCAATATCTTTCCACCCATTGGGATCAACAGTTTGAGATGGTTTCTTCCACCGAGTTCCTCGTTTCAGGGTTAATGGGGAGTAGGAAAGCATATAAAGGGACTATCGACCGAATTGGTAATTATGTGGTCATCCCAAGAAATAATGCGTATTGGTGGTGGGTTAACAAAGAAAATAGCCTGCGTGGCAGGCACGGCGGATTATCGCCACAAGAAATGCTTGTTCCTTTTTTCGCAATTGAGCTATGACAAAAAACTCTCCGAGAATTCACGGAGAGTTTTTTTATATTCTTTACTTTATTTCTTTTTTGTTGTCACTGCCAACCAGAATGCACCAGTACCGATCATTGTTGCAGCGAGAGCGGCTATCCACCCAATGAATGGGATCGCTCTAATGATTATAAAGAGGAATACACCAATTAATAAATTGAGCCAAACTTTTTCCTCTGTTTCCTTGAAAACTGCTTTCATTACCCATTTTCCAAACATATAAGCCGCAATCAGCTTACTAAGAGTAAACACAGAAAAGATGAACAACGCGGAAATCAGTAAGTATGCAAGACCTACTAAACCAAACCATACGTACAATAGACTTCCGAGGCTAACAAATCCGATTATCACGCCCGCCATTATAAAGACGACTGGAAGGATCAAAGTTGACAGGAAACCAACTGCAATGACTACAAAACCCCAACCCATCGCTTTTAGCGGTTCTTTATATGCCGCATCAACAACCTTTGCAAAGGGTTTGTCAAGCAGCCAAAGAGCCAGTGCTCCAAGCGCCATCAATTTAATGAAATTTCTAGCAGCGCTCATCGCTGCCGTTCGCCACACAAAACTCCGGGAGTTGCGGCTAAACGGCTGTACCTCACTGGCGGAATAATTTAAACGCGCGTTATCGACATCTTCAGGAACAGGTGTCTTGTATATCACAGTACCAGATGTGATCTTTTCCAATACGCTAGTTTGGTTGACTGAACTTATATAGGTCAATTTTCCATCAATAGAGGCGCTATCTGATACTCGTATCCCGGGCTCAACAACTACTGGAACATATTGGCTTAGATATGGATTGAACTGCATCCATGCCATTGATTCTTCAGGAGCTTGATCATCTCCCACCTCAATGACTGCATTTCTGCCCACTGTGCCGTTGAGTTCTACTGCACCCGCGCCAATCTTCAAATCTCGCTCGATCGTGCCTGAGAGCATACTCTGATAGTTGCCGGTGAGAAGATCTTTTCCTACAACCGACCCCTCATCAGTTGTCAAGCTGAAACCGCCGTAATAGAAATTCCTGCCCACATCTGCGTTTTTTTCAAGTACCATCGCTGCGGACCCGCCAAAAACCGATCCCGAAACCGAGCCATTCATTGTAATATTCGCGCCAGCAATCACAAGATTTCCATCAACTACCGCGGAATCACTTACAATGATCGTTTCACCCATTAGGACTGCATCCCCATTAACCGTACCATTCAGTGTCACGGTTTGCCCACTGGCGAATAAAATACCATTAACTGTCCCATCGATAACTACATTTTCTCCTGAGATAAAAACATCATCGTCGATAGTCTCATTTGCTGGTATGGTCTCCCCTTTTGGAAATTCAGCCGCGCTGACAGTTCCCACTGCGGAAAGAGCCAACATCAATACTAAACTGACAGTAAGCAGCCACTTTGCTTTCGAATTTTGATTTGTAACCATTATTTCTCCTTTAAATTTAGTTTTTCTCTAATTTATACGTAAATAACAGAAAATGGTTGCTGTCAGGCAACCATTTAGAGTAAACATTAGATTTAGAGATTAATCTCTATCCCTGATTAATATAGCTGCAGTACCAGCTACCACTGCAAAGATAATAATGATTGCGCCCAGAATCACGCCATTCGTTTGTTCGGCGCTTCTGATCCATTCCTCAGAAAGTGGTGTTGGTGTACCTGGCAATATGGTTGGACAAGCAGTAAAAACCACATCTGCAGACTGCTTATCTTCAAAGAAATGTGAAAGGGGTTCACTCCAAACCACGATAATGATGAATGCTAAAATTACGATGAAAAATATCAGGTTTTGAAAATTCATCCATCCTGGAAGTTTTTTACGCAAGCGTTCAACGAATTTGAAAAAATAATTTTTCATTGTGCCTGTGATGCCTCCAACCTTTCCGATATTTTCTGAGTGCTTTCCTCAGGTGTACTAAAACCCTGTAGAACATCCTGAACTGCTTTAATAATGTCGCTTTTTGCATAAGAAAGTACCGTCACATTTGGCATAAGGTCTGCAGAAAACAATATATTTGTGAGTGTTTCTTGCAAAGTTTCATCCCATCCGGTGACTGATGATGGACGAACTGGGAGATATCCGGTTTTCGGGGTCCAGTCAGATAAGAATAGCGGATCTATCATGTGTTCCACAAATGAAACACTTAACTCCCGGTTGGTATTTTTCTTATCCACAAGACACCAGACCCACCCGCTGGCATATGTATATGGTTGATTTTCAATTCCAGGCAATGGAGAAATAAAATAATTATCTGCTTCAGCAAGCGGACGGCTTAGCCAAGTTAGAACACCCTCAAATTCATTTTCAGAAAAAGCTGCCCAAATCTGGTTGTCAGATTGGTATTCAATTAAAGTTGGGGGAAAAACACCCAACATGCGATTTTCTTCAATTGATGCTAGTGTATTTAACAAATATTCTAATTCAATTGTCGGTTGACCTTGGTTATCTTCTGTTTTTCCCCCGATTGATTTATATAGGATGAAAGGGACCACAGTATCAGGATCACCTGCTGCAAAAGCGATAGTACCCAATCTCCTGTTCGCTTCAATCAAAGATACATATTCACTGCCAAATATATCCTCATGCATTACTAAGCCCATGGCATCCGCTGCAAAAGGCAGCCCATATGTTTTACCATGAATTATTCCCATTTTGTTGGCAAAAGGGAACCAATCACTTTCATCAATTGCGGAAGAAAGCTCGTTAACGGGCTGAATGATTCCTTGTGCAACCGCAACCTCCAGATCAGCTCGGGATATAAGAACAACTGAAGGCAGGACGCCTGGCGCAGCTGAAGAAGTAGCAAGCAGAGCATTCAATAAAGAACTAGATCCGCTATCCGCTTTTACACGGATAGTTAATGAATATTGCGGATATAGTTCTTGGAATGACTCAATATGCGAGCGCAAAATTTTTCCTGAGCCAGTATCCACATTCGGGTCAAATTGCGACGGGATCCAGATGGAAAGATGATTACTGGAAAACAAATTCTCAGTTGGCACTGGCGTTGCAATCACAATCTCTTCTTGCAGAGGCTCTTGTGTCAGGTTTTCGTCTGGTGTGATGTTTTCAGGCATAAAAACAGTATCAAGGATATTGTTCCCATTGCATCCCACTAAAAATATAATGACAAGCATTAAGATAGCAACCATGTTTCGAACTGCTTGTTTCAGGTTGATGTTATTTGTAGTAATCATTTTTCAATCTATTATTCTACCAATTTTATCCCTTTACAATATTACAGGGGGCTAAGGATTATACTTTCATTTAAGGGTATCGGAAGGAACAAGAGTATCTGTTGCAGTTTGTGATGGGGTTAAAGTGTGCGTTTCAGTAGGTGTATTTGAAGGAGAAGGCGTGAAGGTCTCGGTTGGTTCCGGAGATGGTGTGTGCGTGCTGGTGATTGTGGGTGAAGGGGATGGTGTGGGAGTTTCCGTATTAGGGAGCACATAAGTGATTGTTTGTGTAAATGTGGGAGTTACTGTTGGAGACAAAGTTAATGTTTGCGTAACAACAGGGGATGTGAAAGTAGGGGATAAAATTGCTTCAATTGGATCTGATGGCAATGAGGTCATTGTGATCTGTTGGTTAATATTTAAATCTTTATTATTCAAGAACAACATTAAACCAAAACAATAGCATGGAATCGTCAGAAGAATTGCTATTCCCAGATAAAGGTGAACCCGTTTAATTTCTTTAATTCTATCTAACATCATCACCATCGGCACATGAACACCATATTGTTTTGAATAAATTACTTTCCACTTTCACTTCTCTTTAAACTTCCACTTGCCTGCCGAACAGCCATATAAAGATGTTCTGCCCTTAATTCGCTGATCGATAAGCAAGGCGCATCAAGATGATTGGCAAGTTCAGAAGCCAATCCTTGGTCATAAGCAGCAGATTCCATGTTGATCACAATGCTGGTAATATTTTTCTTAGTAATCTGGTCAGCGATTTTGTACGATTCTTCAAGAGGTGCGAAATTACCCATTGATACATTGCCTGCACCATCCGTCAACACAATTAATAAAGGCATTATTTCTGGGTGCAGTAAGGATTCTTTCTCCAGAATATCTGCTGCCATTTTCAACCCTGATGACAGTGGGGTTTTTCCACCAACAGGTATATTGCTTAACGCACGCTGAGCCAATTGCACTGAATTTGTGGGCGGCATCACCAACGTCGCCCGGTCCTTTTGAAAAACAATTAATCCAACCCGATCGCGCCGTTGGTACGCATCAGTTAGGAGCGACATGATAGCTCCCTTCGTCGCGCTCATCCGTTCAGCAACTGCCATCGACCAAGATGCGTCAACCACAAATAAGATCAAGTTTGCCGCTCTTCGCACGCGTACCTTACGCATATAGTCGTTGGGTCGAATATGAAATGCGACCTCATCGCCGGGTTTTTTTCTTTTTTCCTGAAAAGGTGCGGCTGCACGCAAAGTTGCATCAAATGCAAGATCGAAAGTACTCCCCTTCGCAGGTCTAGACTGGATATATCGGCCGCGTTTCCGCTCCGTTTGAGTTCTGGAACGCCGTCCTCCATAACTGCGCACCATCTTGTCCAAAGGTGTATCTAATCGACGCGGTGTGAAAGATTCTGCTGATTTTACCTTTTGCCCCCCTTCCCACCAATTTGCATTGAATTGTTCAAAAACATTCTGGGGAGGAATTGGAACTTCGCCTTGTTGGGAGGGAAGCTCCCCCGCTTCTTCCCCCCTCAGACTTTTTTTTGGGAGTCCGATCCTTCCTCTGGTTCATCTTTCTTCTCAGAAGGCTGTGTGCTTTCCCCCTGCGAACCGATCAACTGTTCAATATACTCACTGATTTCCTCAACGCCCATATTGTTCTGCTGCAAAGGTCCACCTTTCATACGGTGTGGTAATGCCAATTCCGCCGCTAAGGCAATGTCCATCTCTGTTAGATGGTCCCGGCCTTCCAGAGCCGCGTGCGCTCGGGCGGCCTTGAGAATAACCAGGTCTGATCGATGTCCATCCACATTCAACGACGCAGTCAGTGACGCAATCGCTAATAGATTGCGATCAGAATGATTTACCCGGTCAACCAGCGTGCGCCCAAGATCAATTCTTCTGGATAATTCTTCTTCTCTCACTAACCATTCCTGCCGGAAAAGCACCGCGTCCTGTTCAAAAGCAAGATTACGTTCCATAATCTGCACACGCTCTCGCAGCGTCCGGATGCCGTGAATCTCTACAGATAAAGCGAAGCGGTCTAATAACTGCGGCCGCAGTTCCCCCTCTTCTGGATTCATTGTCCCGACAAGGATGAATCGGGAAGGATGGGTAAAAGAAATACCTTCACGCTCAACAATATTCATGCCCATTGCGGCTGAATCCAATAAAACATCTACCACATGGTCATCAAGTAAATTGACTTCATCAATATATAAAAGGCCGCGATTTGCTGATGCTAGAATCCCGGCGTCAAAACGGCGTTCTCCCCGCTGGATAGCTGATTCAATGTCCAGAGTGCCAACAACCCGGTCTTCGGTTGCAGAAACTGGCAGATCCACAAATGGTGTTCGGCGAACCGCGATTGGCAGTTCTTCCCCACGTTCTGTTCTTTCACGGCATTCAGTACAATAAGTATCCGGGCGGTCTGGATCACAGGCAAACCTGCAGTCTTCAACAACTCTCACATTGGGGAGTAAAGCAGCCAGTGCTCTTGCAGCAGTCGATTTTGCTGTTCCCCGTTCTCCACGAATCAGGACTCCCCCAATACGCGGATTGACCGCATTCAAGATCAACGCGCGTTTCATACGCTCCTGCCCAACTATAGCGGTAAACGGATAAACAACTCTCATTTAATCATTCCTATCTAAGTGTTTTATGTGCGCAGTAAGTTTACCATCAGTGACTATTTTTCTTGCTGGCAGCAGAATTTCACTTTAAAACATAAACAGGCGCATCAGCGCCTGTTCTTTTTTCTATTAGTGAATTTTTAATATGCAACCGTACTGACAGAAATTCCCAGAGCACCCGGTCCGACATGGGTGCCGATAACAGGGCTTAATGGATAAATTCCTACTTCATAACAATCCAGCATTTCTTGAATTTCATCACGCATCGTTTCAGCTTCTTGTAATGCTTGCGCGTGATAGATAGCGACATAGCATTTTTCCCCGGCCGCTTTTTCGACAGCCAACTCTAACAAACGTTCAACAGCCTTCTTTTTCGTGCGCACTTTTTCAAAAGCCTCGATCTTTCCCTCTTCATTCAAGTAAAGAATCGGCTTGATACTTAGTGCAGTTCCAAAGTAACGTGAAGCACCGCCTATACGGCCGCCCTTATGCAGGTATTTCAAAGTGTCAACTACAAAATACGTACAGACCGAAGCCGAGATCGTACGCGCGAGAGCACTTACCTCTTGCAGTGATTTTCCACTTTCCACAGCAGCAGCGATTGCTTTAACGACTATTGCCAACCCCCCTGCGGTTGTTTTGGTATCAATAACTTCAACCGGAATATCCTTAAACTCTTTTTGAGCCATGAGGGCTGAATCTATTGTTCCGCTGATCCCTGAAGAGATTAATGCGACGATGATACCATCGTAATCAGCTGCGTATTTCTTGAAGATCACCTTAAATTCCCCATACGTTGGCTGTGAGGTGGTTGGGAGCGTGGAAGATGCATTCAATCGATCATAGAATTCGTCTGCTGAAATATCCACGTTATCTTTAAAAGTGTCTTCATCCCAGTGTAGATTTAAAGGGATGACTTGAATATTGTGCTTTTTTACATAATCCTTTTCTAAATAAGCAGTACTATCCGTAATTATTGCGATTTTCGCCATTGAAAACTCCTTTATTTTATTTAAATAATTTCTCTCTACTCTTAACAGTTGAAACCATGAAAAGTTACATAAAAACCCATTTTCATATTGACATTTTCAGGAAACCTCTTATAATATGGTATGGTGGTCTGACCAATATACCATAAGAGAGGTGAATGTGGCTGAAATTTCACGAAAGTCATTATCAGATATTATTGCCAGCCAAATTGCAGCACAAATACTGGATGGCACCTATAAAAGCGGATATCAACTGCCAGCGGAGCGTGACCTCATAAAGCAGTTCGGCGTGAGCCGTTCTACTTTACGTGAAGCCCTAAAATCACTAGAAGAGATCAACCTGATTGATTCTCGCCATGGCGTCGGTCGTTTTATCTCAGAACTGGACGAAAAGAACCTGGCCCTGGCACACAAGATGGCAAGTGATGCTGAAAACCAATCAGACACTCCTCATATTCGAATCACCAGTGAAGATTCACCGGAAGGGCCCCGCCGTTTACCTGTTACACCAGAGAAACCATTGATCATCCCCAATCTAAAAACAGACAGATTGGGCACTTTTTCTTTCATCTCCTGGTGGGAACGTGAAAAAGTCGTGAATGCCAACGTGATGGTTGTCGGTGCAGGCGCGCTGGGAAACGAAGTGATCAAGAACCTTACCCTTATGGGAGTTGGGAATATTTTTATCGTGGATTTTGACACAATCGAATTTGCCAACCTCTCTCGCTCCGTCCTCTTCCGTGAAAGTGACTCAGGGCGAGAAAAAGCAGAAGTTGCAGCCGCACGCGCAAAAGAGATCAACCCCAATGTGCGTGTGCAGTATTTCCACGGGGATATCACAACCGCCCTTGGTTTAGGTATTTTCCGCCGGATGGATGTTATCATCGGCTGCCTGGATAACCGGGAAGCGCGGTTAGCAGTCAATCGGTTCTCATATTGGATCAACAAACCATGGGTGGATGGCGCTATCCAGGAGTTTTTCGGATTAGCGCGAGTCTTCGTCCCCGGTGAAGGTGCATGCTTCGAGTGCACGCTTACTGAAATAGCGCGCCGTGATCTTTCAATTCGCTACTCCTGCCCACTCTTAGCCCGCGAAAACATACTCCTTGGTAAAGTTCCAACCACACCAACCATCGCTTCGATCATTGCGGGCATACAATCTCAGGAAGCTCTAAAACTAATCCATAAC
The DNA here is from genome assembly GCA_965195205.1 of uncultured Pelolinea sp. GTDB lineage: Bacteria > Chloroflexota > Anaerolineae > Anaerolineales > Anaerolineaceae > Pelolinea. The sequence continues at coordinate 26,866 of CBDAFG010000126.1, forward strand.
AAACCTGTTGAACCCGGAAAAGTCATCCATTTCAATGGTATGACCAACGTGGTACACACTACTTCTTATACACCAGTGGAAGATTGCGAGAGCCATTGGACCTATGGCGATATTACCGAACTTCCCCTCCGAGCTGACACCACCACACTTGACGATATACTTCAGATCGCCCACCATGATCTCGGGCCTGATGCGGTAATCGAATTAGACCAGGAACTGATATTATCTCTCAATTGTCCGCAGTGCGGCACTCATGAAGAGGTTTTACAACCGATCTCAGAAGTAGGTTTCAACCGAGCCCATTGTTCTGTATGTGGGTTGTTGCGCGAAACAGAAATGACACATACCATCCACGGCGACGAGAACTTTCTCTCAAGAACACTTGCCAGCATCGGAATACCGCCGCTCCACATCCTCAGAGCATATAACACCGAAGAATATCGGTTCTATGAATTAAACGGTGACCTTAATAATGCACTTCATTTCAACCACTTTGAGCGCCCCTCATCCGAAGCAACCATCAAACTAACCGGACGAATAAAACTTAAAGACGGCATCGTGTTGAAAAAGCGTCCTAAGATCACCCTACGTGAACCTGAAATCAAAATCACAGGCTTCAAAGAGGATGAGGAAAAGCAGGAACAGATTATCAAGATAATCCCCGTCAGCAGTAAAAAGGACACAGAGCATTCATGAAAATTTTAAATGGTATTTTAAAGTGGTTAGCAGTTCTGGCGTTCAGCTTGTCTGCCGGGTTATTAGTGATCATCTTCCTCTCTAACCAGCCGCAAATCAACGCTTTTCTTTTACGCATATTGATCCTATTTGCAATTGGTTTCATAGGCGGATTATTCATGCGCTTCCTTTTCAGAAAAGGATTCGCCGTTATTCTCATCCTGGTCGGATTGATAACCAATATCCTGGCAGTATTAATCATTGATCATTTTTATGAAATGGATTATTTCTTTTCCTTTCTAACCAAAGATTTTAAATTTCAAATTCCCTCCACAAGTGATGCTGCCCAGATCATCCTTCTATTCTTGATCTCGCTTCCTGCAATTCTGATTTTCCGGCGCAAGAAAAAACACAAAGTATCTGAAAATAAAAACCAACAACCCCGCCTGTCTCTTTCTGATCGGATAAAGCCAATTGCATATCAAGCAAATCCAATCAATTGGAATATTAAACTTCCAAAAATCGGGAGTCAAACATCCAAACCTGCTGCTAATAAAAAATCCGCAGCTTCTACTGTGCATATATCAACTTCTTCTGTAAGTACAAAAAAACGAACATCTCCGAAATCTACACCACGCAAGAAACCTTTGAAAAAGAAAATCAAACTCCCGGGTATCAAGACACGCCACACAAACAATGATGTTAAATTGACGGGTGAAGAAGAGCATGTATGCCCCTACTGCCTTGAAGAAGTGGTGAAGAACGACAGCCGGGGATTGGTTGTTTGTCCAGAATGCAACACCTGGCACCATCAAGATTGCTGGGATGTGACTGGCGCTTGTGGAGTAGCACACCGCAATGAACTTTGAAATAAAACATTACTGGAGGAAACCATGGCGGATATTGCAGTAACGCTCGTACTACCGAATGGGGGTGTCCGCAGGGCAGACATTCCAGATGATATCCCGGTAAGGGATTTAATGGCGGAATTGGCTTCACTCCTGGAACTCCCCACGGTAGGTCCAGATGGAAGGCCGATGAGTTACCGAATAGACAGCAAAGCACTCGGGCGTGAGCTCCTTGAGAGTGAAACGCTCAGCATGGCTAGCATCCCGAATGATGACCGCTTGATGATCACAACAGATATTACTGCCGGGGCAATTTCTGTCAATTCCAACCCCCGACAGAGACGCCTACGGAAAGATTATGAACACATCCAGGAAGTTGCTGCACGCAGCGACCTGATCCAAGTTAAAGCAAAATCTGAAAGGAGGGGTTTACCACCAGATCGTTACATAATTACTTATAAATGCAAGGGCATCATCGGTGTGGACCGTAAAGGAAAGCCTAAGATTGGTGAAAGACACCAGGTAGAGATCTATTTGCACAGCCAATATCCGCAGCGGTGGCCGGGCATGAAATGGCTTACCCCAATCTGGCACCCGAATATTAACCATGCCAACGGCAGCGTATGCATCGACGCTGCATGGTGGTCTGCCAGTCGATCATTAGACAGATTGGTGATCATGCTGGGAGAAATGGTGCAGTATAAGAATTTTCATGACGATCCCAGCAAACCCCCATTTCCATGGGATATGGAAGCCGCTAGATGGACAAGGCAGTTCAGGAAAACCCATCCCAACTATTTTCCTGTTGACAAGCGCGAATTGCTGCGCCCTGAACGAGTAAAGATCCGCAAATCAAAGATGCGGGCAAAACCAAAAATCAAATTGAAATAATCAAAAAGGAGAAGAAAAATGGCTGACAAAAACATTACTTTAGTATTACCTTCTGGAGGAACACGCAACGCAGAAATCCCTGCTGATGTTCCAGTGAAAGAACTTATTCCTGAGCTGGCAACCACATTAGAATTGCCAACTGTTGGTCCTGACGGCCGTCCCGTAAGCTATCGATTGGACAGCAAAGCTCTTGGCCGTGAACTGCAGGAAGATGAAACACTAGAAGAAGCAGGCGTCCCTGAAGATGACCGCCTGATGATCACAGCTGATATCACTGCAGGTTAAATAATTACAACACGGAGCAGCCGCCATGAATATTTCTCCGCGCGTAAGGTTATCAAAGGTCAGCCAGGTACTGCCGATGAGCACTCGAATCCCCTACCATCGAGCTGTTGGCTGGCAGCCAAAAGACGAGGAAATGAACCTTCAACAACCACCCCTGACTATCTTCATGACACAGACTGCCTATGTGCGCGTATGCGCTCATGCTGGCACTGATCTGGATAACGAGGTTGGTGGTTGGATGGCGGGAAAATACTGCCATGATTCACAGGATGGTATCCCATTCATTGTTATTGACACAATCCTGCCGGCTGTTTACACAGAGCAGGGCGCTGCACATCTAACATTCACGGGTGATACCCAAATCGCACTGCATAATCATCTTGAAGAACATCACCCTGAAAAAGTCTTTTTAGGCTGGTACCATACTCACCCGCGCATGGGCATATTCTTTTCCCAATGGGACACATGGCTGCACCAAAACTTTTTTCCAGAACCCTGGCAGGTTGCCCTGGTGATTGAACCACACCAATCAATCGGTGGGTTCTTCATTCGCCAAACCGACGGTACGTTAGACCAGAGAAATTACTTTGGCTTTTATGAACTGACCAATAAAACCCAAAGAAGCATCGTTTTTTGGCGAAACCTGAAGCCTGCCATAGATTGGATCGATGAACCAGAGGAGGTTACATCCAAATGAGTCGTTTAACACGTTTTTATACTTACGGTATTCTGGGCGCCATCGGCGGATTGATCGGATGGCAGATCAGCAATATCATGGGATTATCATTCACAGACAACTTTTACCTGAGTGAAGTGATAATCGGGGCTATGCTGGGGGGCGTGATCGGAATGCTGATCGGCTTTGGCGAAGGTATCGCCGCCCAAAGCTTTTTATATGGTTTAAAAAAATCTCTGCTCAGTGCCCTCCTAGGCGCTGTTGGTGGAGCAATTGCGCTGCCTATTGCCGAAGGTGTTTTCCTCTTTATTGGCGGGCAGACATGGAGCCGGCCGATTGGGTGGGCAATCTTTGGTCTGCTTACAGGCCTTGCAACTGGTATTTCAGGCGGCGCACAGCTGTGGAAAGGCGGCTTGGGCGGCCTTATCGGCGGCGCTTTAGGCGGCGTGCTCTTAGAAGTAGCCCGCACTATGTTTGCTGACCCTCTCATGGGAAAAGCTGCCGGCCTGATGCTGCTGGGCCTTTCAGTTGGTGTGTTCATTGCACTAATCGTATTCATGCTCTCACGAGTATGGCTTGAGATCACAAATGGCAAAATGCGCGGTATGGAATTCATTTTAGATAAATTCCTCAACAAGGAAGCACAGTCTGCCGCAATCGGCAGCAGTCCCTTAAAGTCCGACATTGTTATCACAGACCCGGATATTGCACCACAGCATGCGATCTTAAAAGGGGAAGGGACCTACTTCACATTAAAAGATATCAGCATGGCTGGCACATTTGTTGACGGCAAAAAGGTTGAGGTAACCCGCCTGCGCCCTAACCAACGCATCCGTATGGGTAAATCCGAGATGGTCTACCATGAGAAGAGGTAAATAATGGAAACAAAAACAAGATCATTTCTGGCAATAACCTTATTGTTGTTCACAGGCATCATCGCTGCCTGTCAACCTGCGCCCAAAGTTGAAAGCGAAGGCGCTTATACTCTTCATATCACCCAGATTGACACCACTAACTTTCCAATTGTGGATGTCTATATTGCTGTCCAAGATGCCAATGGAGAACCTAAAGTTGTGAACACGGAAAAACTCCAGCTTTTGGAGAATGGGCAGCCGATTAGTAATCAGAACATCCAGGGGACCGGTGACGTTGGCTCTCTGACCACATTGCTGCTGATCGACAACTCAGGCAGCATGAATTACGCTGAAAAATTGACCAGCGCTAAAGAGGTGGCCAAGGAATACCTCAATCAAATGCGTGCAGGAGACCAGGCAGGCATCATCACTTTCAATACTAAAGTGAATACAGTGCAGGAAGTTACTGGTGATAAAGAAGCATTGGAAAAAGCCATCGATGATATCTCAGCCAATAGCGATACAGCGATGTACGATGCGCTTGTTACCGCGGTTGAAACACTCAATCCTCTTCCCGGCCGAAAAGCGATCATCGTTCTCACAGATGGCATGGATAACCAAAGCACAGCGGACCCAGACGAAGCCCTCGCGGCCATTGGTTTTGGGGGATTGTCCATCTCTACCGCTGGTTTCGGGCAAATCCCTGAAGGTGAAGAAGAAGCCGATGCCTACAGCGGCATAGATGAAACTACACTGCGTTATATTGCTGACAATGCTGGTGGAAAATATGGGTATGCCGAAAATAAAGCGCAGTTATCCGCGCTATATGACCAAATGCGGCGTGCACTGCAAAGTGAAGTGGTCATCAGTTATGTGACCCCGCTCGATCTGCGCGATGGTGTGCTCCGCGCCTTGACAGTAACCTTATCTGACCAGTACAGCGGCATTGGGGGAGAATCTCAAACCAGCTTCAACCCGGGCGGGTTGGTGCCTGAAGTAGCACAATCTGCATCCTGGCTAACCTTTGGGATTATTCTCGCAGTGCTGATCGTGCTTTTATTTATCCCTGTGGTCATCCTTGCAATTAGAAATAAGAAGCCAAAAAAAACCAAGGTAAAGATCACACTCAAAGACTAATTAATTCACCATCCCTCTTACCCCAATGAAAATGACCTGCAATTGCAGGCCATTTTCATTTGTTTTACGGTAAAATGGCATAGTTTAACATCCAATAATATGAAAAGGAACACCGCTAATTAATGCCGCAAAAATATTTCAGTATACACGGACATTTTTACCAACCCCCTCGAGTTGATCCCAGAACCGGTCAAATACCGCGCGAAGCAGGCGCACAACCATTCCCAAACTGGACCGAACGGATCTACCATGAATGTTATCTGCCTAACGCGAAAATAGGAAATTTTGAGAAAATCAGTTTCAATTTTGGCCCCACTCTTACTGCTTGGTTAGCAAAACACCACCCAGAAACACTCGCCGAGATCATCAAGCAGGAAAACACAGTTTTTCAAGCACATGGAATAAGCAACGCAATGGCACAACCATACATTCATGCTATTATGCCACTCATTTCTCGCCGCGAAAAAGAAACATTAGTCCGTTGGGGAATCCATGAATTCAAAACTCGTTTCGGACATTTTCCGCAGGGAATGTGGCTGCCAGAAACCGCTGTTGACCTGGAATCCTTAGAAGTGCTTGCAGACCACGGCATCCAGTTCACTATCTTAGCCCCTTGGCAGGCAAAAGACCCCTCTCTGGATATCACCCAACCCTATCGCATTCGCCTCAGTAATAAAAAAGAGATCGTCGCGTTCTTTTATAACAGTTTTCTTTCCAGTGAAATCAGCTTTAATACAAGTGCCAGCATGAAAGCGGATAAATTTGTTTCCGACTGGCTTGTTCCACAATATAAAAATATGCGCCGCGATCACGACCAACTATTTCTAGCGGCATCAGATGGTGAGCTCTATGGCCACCACATGCCAGAACGAGAGGAGTTTCTTGCTTACTTGTTAGGCCATTCTCTCAATTTGGCTGATTTTCAACCTACCTTTCCGGCACAGTGGCTGCAATTACATCCTGCTGATCAATACACTGAGATAAACGAAAACACCTCCTGGAGCTGCCACCACGGCATTGAGCGTTGGAAAAAGGTTTGTGGCGATGCGCCAACAGCATTTTGGAAAGCGCCTTTAAGGCGGTTCCTGGACCGTTTAGCGCTATCACTCGATGAAAAATACATTGAATTCACAAGAGGTCTCATTGCTGATCCCTGGTCGTTGCGTGACGCGTACATTAAAGTACTTCTTGGGTCAATTTCCGTTAAAGATCTAATCAGTAATCATGCAAAGCAGCCCATCGACGAAAATAAGGTCGGAATGATCACGCGCATGCTTGAATCTCAGTATGAGCGTTTGCGCATGCATTCCTCGGATGCCTGGTTCTTCTTCGATTTTGACAGCATAGAGCCTATGAATGGCTTGAAATATGCGGCCCATGCTGTGTGGTTGGTAAAATCCGTTACCGGAGAAGATGTCAGTATCAATCTCCTGAGTGAATTAGCAAAAGCGGTCAGTGTTAAATCAGAGTTAACAGGAGATGCTGCATTCCGAACAGCTCTTGCTCTCTATAATTAGATCAAAAATATTTTTCATGGAATGAATATTGACCATAGGATTATTATGGCTAACATAAAACACACAAAAAAACGGCGGTTTATGAAAAGGATGGTGAACAAATGAAAAAATTCTGGACAGAAGAGGTATTTGGTACCAAAAAACCTGTGATCGCCATGTGCCATCTGAATTCACTTCCTGGCGACCCTTATTTTGACAAGGATGGCGGCATGAAAGCCGTGATCGAATGGGCTCGCAAAGACCTCCTTGCCCTGCAAAACGGAGGGGTGGACGCAGTCATGTTTTCCAATGAATTCAGTTTGCCCTATCTCACCAAAGTAAAAGCTGTCACAACCGCTTCTATGGCGCGCATTATTGGCGAACTTATGTCTGATATCCGTATCCCCTTTGGTGTCAATGTCCTTTGGGACCCAATTGCCTCACTTGACCTGGCAGTTTCCGTTGGCGCAAGCTTCATCCGCGAAATCTTTTCAGGCGTATATGCTTCTGATTTTGGCTTATGGGATACCAACTGCGGTGAGGTCGTCCGACACCAGCACGCCATAAGCGCCCAGAGCGTGAAACTGCTATTTAATATCGTCCCGGAAGCTGCCCGCTATCTTGGGGATCGTGATATTGTAGATATCGCCACCTCAACAGTTTTTAATCACCGCCCGGACGCGCTGTGCGTTTCTGGTCTCACAGCAGGTGCGGAAACAGATGCTCAAACCCTAAAATTAGTTAAAGAAGCAGTCCCTGGAACCGTCGTCTTCGCGAACACAGGCGTTCGCCTGAAGAATGTAGTGGAACAATTAAGTATCGCTGATGGAGCAATTGTAGGCACCACCTTTAAAGTGGATGGGGTTTTCGAGAATCACGTGGATGAGAAACGTGTGAAAATATTCATGGACAAAGTTAAATCTATTCGAAATTAGCAGGATATATAGTGGATTTATTCTACTGCTTTACTTCTTTTTCAATATCTCAAATTCAAGAGTCATAAATGATGCAGTCTAAAAGAGATATATATCGATACGCTTCAGTATTTCTCATCCTCCTGTGCGCCTATCTACTCGTCTTCTCTGGGATTTCTTCCACAGATGACGAACAGCTTTTCTCCGTTATCACCGCAAACCTGGCGTACGGCAAAGATTATTCCGCGCTTCCCTTATTTGGGAATGACCGTCTTCAGGGAAAAGCAGGCGGTGTGGAACCCCTGCATTCTATTATTGGGATACCTCTCTATCTTTTTGCGGACTATTTCAACTTAGGAAAAGCGCAAATTCTCTTCTTATTGCCTGCCGTGTACACCGCTCTCACCGGAGCTCTGCTAGTACGTATTGCTGAACACAAGGATGCATCACAAAAAACCGCAACCGTGCTCGGTTTGTCGTATGGGTTAGGAACAATCGCGCTCCCCTACGCACGCATGAATTTTCGTGAACCATTAGCCGCGCTGCTCATCACAACCGCAGTGTTATGTCTTGAAATTGGCAAGAATGCGCCAAATCATACCTGGAAACTGATCCTCTATCCATTTCTCAGTTTAATATCTCTCGGACTTGCTGTGCTTACAAAAATCACCACTGCAATTGTGATCCCTTTTCTTGTTTTTTCTTATCTCACTCAGAAGCAAATCTGGAAAAAAGAAAACCGCACGCAAACAATCACCAGTGGACTAGCTGCAATAATATTTATCACATCAGCAGGATTCATCATTCAGTCCATCCTTCCCACCAACAGTCTCAGCCGCTTCACATTACAATTTTTTGATTACATTCGCTACACACTTCCCCGCCTACCCCATAATCATTTTTGGTTAGCAGTGGCAGGACTTCTGTTCTCCCCCGGGAAAGGCCTCTTTATTTATTCCCCCATGTTAATCCTCTCGATGATCAGCCCTTTTCTCGAATCTTCAAAGTTGACAGATTGGATATTTTACGTGGGTGCCTTACTCGGGCTCACAGCGGTTCAGGCGCTTATTTACAATGACCAGTGGTGGGGAATCACATGGGGAACACGTGCGCTGCTCCCCACCCTGCCTTTGGCTGCACTTGCCGCTTTTCCCACACTGGACGCAGGCCTTAACCATTTTAATAAAAGAATACGCATGGCAACAGTCTCTCTATTAATCATAGGGGTGAGTGTACAAATTGGGCGTTTGCTGGCTTCAGATCCAGCATACATCAATTGGGTTGTTCAATTCACTGGCCGTGGGATCAGCGCGTTATCGCAGTGGAACCTGCACCTTATGCCTCTTTACCGACATTGGCAGCTTGCTTTCAATGGTCTATCCTCAGACATTGCATGGCTGCATATCAGCGGAAACGGTATCCGATTGACTATCACCCTTATCCTACTAGCATTGATCGGGATCTCACTTGGGATCAGTTATCTTACTAAAAATAAGGGGAGGCAGCCTTATTCACTATTTATCCCCTTTATCAGTATCTTTGTGCTGCTCCTTACGCCAATCTCTGCCCGCCTCGATCAGCGCTATTATGGGTCAGTGCCAATTTTTAAAGAATTGACATCAGAAGTATGTACGATTTTAAATGATGAGGATTTGATCTTAGTGGATGCCTATCTCAAACCTTATTGGTGGTTCTACATGAATTTCGGATGCTCAAAACCAGATTGGGTCGGATTGCCGTATATTCACGAAACTGCCATACACAGCGAGCAGTTTTACCCAAGGATAACCGAGATATTATCTCTCATTCGCAGCAGGTTAGATGACAACAATCAGGTGTTCCTCATTCAATCTCCATATGGACAATCGCCCTCCTATTCTGATGAAATTGAGAAAAGAGAGTTTACGGTTATCCCAGAATTCATTTCAAGAGAAAATATTCTGGAATTCTTTGCAGTTGAATAGTGTCTCCGCTGGTACAAGACATCAAGATCCTCTGCTAACACTTCCCCTAAGTTCACTTACACACAAAGTGATGTATATATTTATCCTACCTATCACTAATATCCTCTGCATAATGAATAATCTGTGATGTTTTTGGGTGATATTTATAAAATTCGTTAACTGACTCTTTTTAAGTGCGCCCTTTTCCATTATATAATTTTGCTAAACGTGAGGTATTGAAACTTGATTAATAAAAAAAGATTATATGTTTTCCTTGCATTTGCATTCGGTCTCTCCTGGCTAATTGCCGCAATTATCTTTATAACGGGCGGTCTCACCAATAGTCTGGAATTAATCCCCAACACTGGAATTACTCTCGCATTGGTACTACTTGCCTCAGGTTATATGTGGGGTCCTGCTACCGCACATGTCCTCACACGTGTAGTTACAAAATCAGATTGGAAAAACCTATACCTCAGACCATTTATCAAGAAGCAATGGCCATACTTACTTGCTGGATGGTTTCTCCCTGGAATTCTAACCATCATAGGTACGGTTCTATTTTTCCTTTTCTTCCCAAATTTCTTTGATAACAAACTATCCTTTATAACCGAACAACTAACCACCTTGGGAATATCCGCCTATTTAACTCCACTTCAATTCGCAGCAATCCAAACACTTTCTGCCCTGCTCATATCATCCCCAATAAACTCCATCGCAACTTTTGGCGAGGAATTTGGCTGGCGAGCATTCTTGCTGCCAGAATTAGCGCCATTAGGCAATCGCAAAGCATTGATCTTATCAAGCATTATTTGGGGAATTTGGCACTGGCCGATTATCATCATGGGACATAATTATGGTTTAAATTATCCTGGTTACCCATGGCTTGGGTTAATCGCTACAATGTGGTTAACTTTATCCGTTGGTATTTTCTTCGGGTGGTTATCCATCAAAGGAAAATCTGTTTGGCCAGCAGTGCTTGCCCACGGCGCGTTGAATGGACTCGCTTCAATAGGACTCCTATTCCAAAATACTTCCACCCCCATGATCCTTGGCCCAACCCCGGCAGGTATCATCGGGTGTATCCCCTTTACAATCCTATCGATATTTATCCTTATACACATCAAGGATGATAAAACCGGAAAAGAAACTAATCTGGGTTAATATAATCTTTCATTAAATATTGTAGAAATTGGGCGGGACCGTTATTTGCGCAAGATGGAACAACCCAATCCGCGCTGTCTTTTGCGGATTTCGCCGCGTTTTCCACTGCCGCACCAAAACCAACTGCTGCCAGCATTTCAGCATCATTATTCCCGTCGCCAAAAGCCATCACTGATTGTAAAGAGATGTCCATTTCCTCGGTAATTGCTCGTATGCCAGTCATCTTGGATACTCCCTCCGGCATAAATTCCAGCATTTCGGTCAACGTATGACAGTAGGCAACTGAATCGCCCACCTTGCTCCGCATTCTTCTTTCCAGTTCAAGAAGAGGGACCCGGCTGTTCCGGTCCACCACAAGACATTTATAAGCCTTTGGGAATAGTTCATTGATTGTGTTCCATTCACCTACAACTTCCAAGGATGGAGAGCCATATGTGTATAAAATCGATAGATTATTCGTTTCTTCTTGTACGTATATATCCTCATCGATATGAACTGCCAGATCAAGGCTCATCCTCTCGCATTCCTCAATAAGCTGCCATACAAAACCTACAGAAAGATAATGCTTCTGATGAATAGTCCCATCAAGACTCTGCAGCACACAGCCATTTGAAAGAACCAACGGCAATTCAATTTGCAGCTTTTCTGCCAATGCACGGGTTGATTTCATATTCTTCCCCGTTGCTAATGTGATCGCAAAACCCAGGTCTTTGAGTTCACACAGCACAGACTGTGTCAACGGATCCAGTTCATGATGCAGTTGGAGAATTGTTCCATCCACATCAAAAACAAATAATTTAAATTGGTTAATTTTTATATCTGGCCACATGAACACTGCTTACTATTACCAATAAGGATTGTACCTTTATCTATTACTTAAATATTTTTTATTATGACCGATGCTTTTCGATTAAACTCGCCTTGCCACTTCTCGTTAATTATCCAAAAACACCTTTATCTCAGTGGTATTCTTAGCTGGTAATCAAAGAGAACGCAGACAAGAATGGTTTTAGAAAATCCTATTCATGCGAAACGAACACGATTATTAACAGGGAAATTAGGTCAGGCTTTTCCCGCGTTTTTTTTGATCATTTCCAATAATGCAGTGGCTGCATTTTTCGGTCCCTCATGCTCCCTACCCGAGATTCCTAACTGCGTCCGCAGTTGGCCAACAAAAATATTTTCCGCAAACATTTCAGTAAAATATTTATTTGCCAATTCTTCATGAAGGTCTCGGTATTGCGGTGGACCAAATATATTCGCGAAGTAATTCCCAACCAACCCCACGGAAGTAGTTGTGCCCTTACTCATTACCTTTCCTTCTCGGAAAACAGACAAAGCATCAAAAGCGTTTTCAAAAGGCTCGATCACGGGATGATTGCTATCTATAGATTCGTAATTATTCGCGTAGAGCACACAGTCAATCGGCGTTCCTTCCAAAATGTACTCATATCGTGTAACTGGCATAACCACACGCGCATTCACCTTATCTGGATTCATAATAATTGTTCTATCAATCTGTCCTAATGCATATCCAGATTGCAGATCATCTAAGCGGACGAAAGCGCCCATTTCAGAGCCGTAACCAACCAGTTGGTTGTCCGTATCTATACCCATCGAACCCATATCATCTGCAATAATCAGCATATCTTCGATTTCCTCACCCGCCATTAACCTCAGTGCCTCTATTGATTCAGATTTGCCAGCACCTGAATCCCCCATTATGAGTACTGTGAATGGTTTCTTATTCCGCATGGTAATTCGTATCATTGCCCCATGAAATGGAAGATAACCATCTTTCATACGCTTGATATTATGAAGGGTCAGGATCATTTTCTTAAGATATCCAAAATATGCGTATTCATCCTGCATAGGCACTGTCCCTACCATTATGTCGTGTTCTTCATCATCATAAAAGATCGTCTCATTACCATCCACATCCAATGTATATTCATGAGGTACGCCATAAATATAAACCGCGTCAGGTTTTCGCTTCAGGTCATTCTCATCTGCCAATTCATAAAGATTGGAAAGTGAAAAACAAAGTTCAAAGAAATTCAAGGGGAAGTAGACCATAATTAGCAACGGCCCAACTTTTGCCGGATATGCCAACCACTCTTCAGGGTTTAACTTCACACCTTTTAACGGATTTCTATCGATTCTGGCAAAAACACCTTTCCTTTTATTATTTGGGGTGTTGAAAATCATCGGTGGGTAGATAAGCACCTGGCGAATCACAAAAATATCATCCAGGATTTCATAATCACTGTTCGGATATTTCATTTTCTTTGGCAAAACGATCGCACCAATTTCTGCGCCTGCGCTCACCTGGCGGTAGATCTTCGGATGGTTGCCAGTGATATTTTCCTGAATGTTTCGATACGTACTGCGTACTAAATGCATCAAATTTTCTACAGTTTCGTTAAATGTACGATACGGTTTTTTATCTAATCGATCAAAGACTGAATCGCAAATGATCAGACGATGCAGTTGGCGCCAGGAGTTATAGATCTGTTCAACGAATTCATTGAACAACAATCGATCTTTAAAAAAAATATCAGAACCATCCACCAATTTCATTACTTTTTCAGCTGGTAATGAATTCAGATAGTGCAGAGTCTCTAACATTAATTTCGTTTTTTCTTTATCAAATTGCTTTCCTGGGAATACATTTAACAGTCTGGATTGCTTACGCTTCAAATCACTCATGAATTTCAGGAAGAATGTATTGAAGACCTCGCTTGTTAATAATTCTTCGCTATTATTGCACATCCTGGTACGGATGCGCAAAATGATTTTATCCGGGTAAAAATGAAATGAACCGTTTTCCATAATTATTTTTCTTCCTATAAATAATACGTCATGAATATTTACATTCTACTACATTATTATTCTTAAGCATTTCAAACCATTTCTTCTAATCACCAAGATAAATCATGAATATTCTTTTCTTCTATATATCATTATTCGTATGATGATCAGGAAAATGAGAAAGAGCAGTGCGGTTAAGATCATTCCACTTGTATCATCCGGGCGGACAGCATTATCCAGTTCCGAGAATACATCCAATAACAGCCATGGGATCAACAGCCCAGTTACACCAGCCCACTGCTGTTTCTCTGTCCATTGATTTACCCCTAATTGCGAGAACAATCGTATCCCTATCCATGGTAACGCGCCTAAGAAAATAAAAGCAATGATCCACGGAACTGATAATAATGGAAACAACCACATTCCCGCAACCAGCCCTGCCATCAATAGTGAACCGATGAAAATAATTTTCCATTGGCTTGCTATCTGACCAAACTTATTTTTCTCAGGAAAAGCTGGCCTTTTGTACGCCAGAAATACTAACCCAAGAATACTAATAATACTGGCAATTATACCCATAGGGGTACTTTTCATCCCGAACAATGGGCCGAGCAATACATTCACGAGAAATATGCACATGAAAATGATCAACCCTTTTTTGGATAACCACAAAGCATCTTTCTTCTTGGGGAAGATCAGTTCTGTGATCGCGATCGGAATTGAGATGCTCACCACTGCATGGAAAATGGTCAAAGCAATGGACCAAATCCAATTCACTCCGATCCACCGCCCATATAACGCAAGCTGCCCTAAATCCTGCCATCCAGGATCAAAGAAACTTCGCACAATGACGCCTTCCTCAAAGATGCCGTATGCCATCCCCATCAAAAGAATGGATATCCATCCTTTTTCCCAGCGCCTGACAATTTCTCGAATAATCACAGCACCTGTGCCATAAAGCATTGTGAGAATCAGGAAAGTATTTGGCTGGAAATATTCACTTGGCGGTGAGGACCCCGAGACCATTTCCCCTAAGAGGGGAGCTAATATCAACAAAGTTATTATCGGACAATTTAAAATACCTTTTTTTTTCATAAGTGTTCTCTTCAATCTATCAGAAATAGTAATTACTTAAGAATATCACTTTTTCTATTTGATAAATGAGGGTCTTATTATTAATCACATAGAACATAACTTTGTCGTTATGTTCTATGCTTATAGGGAGGATATATCGGCTAATTATTTTGCAATATTTGCGATAAGAATAATTTAGTTCGATCACTCTTCGGATTGTTAAACAATCCATGAGGAGTATTTTTTTCAACTATACGCCCAAAATCCATAAATATGACCTCATCGGCTGCGGCGCGGGCAAAACCCATCTCATGAGTCACAATGACCATTGTGATCCCTTCTTCAACCAGCAGCATCATCACATCCAGAACCTCTTTGATCATCTCAGGGTCCAACGCGCTGGTGGGTTCATCGAACAGCATTAACTGCGGTTGCATTGCTAACGCACGTGCGATCGCTGCCCTCTGCTGCTGTCCACCAGAAATTTGAAGAGGCATCTTGTTTGCTTTATCAGTAATGCCCACCTTTTCTAATTGCACCATCGCAATATCTTCAGCTGTTTTTCGGTCAATTTTCTTCACCACCCTCAGCGCGAGTGTGATGTTATCAAGCACAGTTAAGTGAGCATATAAATTAAAATTCTGAAAAACCATCCCAATTTCTGCACGGTGGTTATTAAGATTATTATCATTTTCTGCCAGCAGGTTACCCATAAATCGAATTTCACCATCCGTTGGTGTCTCAAGAAAATTAATACAACGTAAAAGGGTTGATTTTCCGGATCCGCTGGGTCCAATTATGACCAGGACCTTTCCTTGCTGCACTGTGAGATTCACATCATTCAGCGCCTGAAGATCGCCAAACCATTTGTTTAGATTTTTAGTCTCGATCATATGATTTCCATTAGGATTTGTCATTTGTTGAAATCCGCCTTTCGATATATTTGACAACCAGTGAAAGCAGGATTGTCATACAGAGGTACAAAACTGCAAGGATCGAATACGCTTCAGTGAAGCGAAAGGAACCTCCTGCGTATAATCGTGCAAGGTGGGTCACATCCCGAACCGCAAGCACGGATACAAGAGATGAATCTTTCAGCATAGAAATAAAATCATTACCAAGCGCCGGCAGCATATTGCGGATTGCCTGCGGCAGAATCACATTTCTCATTGCCTGCGCGTAGCTCATCCCCTGCGAACGCGCAGCTTCCATCTGCCCGGGATGAATTGATTGGATGCCCGCACGGAATATTTCTGCGGAGAAGGCCCCATACGTAATTGCAAGAGCTATGACAGCTCGAAAACTCATTGAGACCATGCGTATATTAACCGCGGCAAGCGGTTCACCCACAAATGTCCAGCCGATTCCAATGAACTTTTCGCCAATCAAACCGAGAAGTCCTATTGCTCCGGGAATGATCACCAATGCAGTAAAAAAAATAAGAACTAACATTGGTATCCCTCTTACTATCTCGATATAGAAGGTTGCCATATTTTTAGCGATTACCCCTGAAGAAACTCTACCAAGTCCTACAATTAATCCAATTAAGAGTGAAATACTATAGGCTATAAGAGTGATTGTTATTGTTGTGCTAATTCCCGCGCCCATGATAACAAATGCTTCGTTGAATGTGGGTGTATTGATAATCAATAATAAAGTGCTAATAATAACCAACCCGATGCTCGCCAACCACCAGGGAAATTTATTGACCTGTTCATTGATATTTCTTCGCTTCGATTTTTCCATATATATCTTTCTCTGAATCATTAAGTAATACTGTTATAAATTTTGCTGGCTGGGTGTAACCCAGCCAGCAATTTTCTTATCTATATTATTTATTGAACTTCGTCATAGGTCAGTGCAAATGTCGGACCCATGTACCTAAGGTTCACTTCATTGAGGAACCCATCGTCAATCATAGATTGGAGAGCCAAATTGAAAGGATCCACTAGGTCACTACCCTCGGGGAAATAGAATCCGAGTTCATCACTGGTGATCGCAGGACCAAGTAATTCCAATAAGTCCGCACTCTCACCCTGGTACCCAAGCCCAACAACCTCATCCATAATCACAGCATCAATGTCACCGGAAATCAAAGCTGCATTTGCAAATGGGAAGGTGTCATATGCATTCACACGTTCTTCAGGAAGGTACTCAATTGCAGTTTCATAGTTGGTAGTATTGATCTGTGTCCCCATGACCAAATCTGGATTTGCAACAAAATCTTCAATTGAGGTAAAGCGTTCTTCACCTACATTTACCAATAAACGCATGACTGTATTGACATATCCGATAGAGAAATCACCATTCTCATCACGTTCATCATTGATCGTAATTCCGTCACCAGCCACATCAAATTGACCTTCCTGCACCTGCTGGATCATAGTTTCCCAGACAGATTCAACAAAAACAGGCGTGCAGTGCAGCCGTTCACAGATTTCAGGGAACATTTCATAATCCCAGCCTTCTGCCTGCATAGTTTCTGTGACAATGTAATTAAAGGGCAGATAAGCATTCTCAACTGCCATAGTGATTTCCTGGCATTCCAGGTCAACAATAGCATCTTCTGCGGAACCGAGGCATCCATACACAGGAATACCATCTACATATGTCACTTCTACTGCTGCTGCTTCTTCTACTACTACTTCCGACGCAGCTTCTGGTGTACCACTGCATGCCGATAATACAAAAGCGCCTACTAATAAAACTAATAAACTAATCTTCCTTACGTTGTTCATTTCTTCTCCTTTGGTTGATCTCATTTTTGCTTACTCTTTCCGCTGAATTAATATTAATAATTACCTTTCAGATCAAGTGATCCTATTTTGTTTCTCTGGTCATCGTTTCAATTTGTTTTTTTTCACAAAACTCCTCCATTTTAATATTTTTCAGCAGGTAATAAAAATAAGCCCTCCGGTTGCGGAAGGCTTATTAATTATCAGCTTTTTCTATTCAATATCAGCTAACACAAAATACCGCTCCTTCCAGAAGGATCGTTAATTGATGTCGTTTAGCTTTGCTATCAAATAGTTGAGTAAACATATTGGTAATTTTATAGCATACAGTATGACTGTTGTCAACCCTTTTTAAGAGAGGGTGTTGAAAAACAAATGACAAAATTGACAAGATAGAGGAACTTTAATACAATCCTTTCACACCCAAATTAGAGAGGCAGACATGGCCAGCGAACGCTTCATAGAGACAGGCAAGAACACATTTTATGGAGAATACATTTACGATCGGGTGGTGCCTAAAGACCATTTCTTCCGTAAGCTGAATGAGATGCTGGATTGGCGAAAATACACCCAGAAGATGATGCGCTGGTACAAAGGCAGAGCAGAATATGGACGTCCGCCTTTCGATCCAGCAGTACTGTTGAAGATGCTGCTGGTGGCATATTTGTACAATCTAAGTGAAAGGCAGACTGAAGAATACATCAATGACAGCATGTCAGCCAAGTATTTTTTAGGGTTAGGTATGGACCAGTTTGCTCCTGACCATTCCACCCTGACCAAATTCAGAAGGCGTATGATTGAGCGCAAGCGGGAACTGAAACTGGAACAGCTGTTGGCGGATATCGTGCAAACCGCACTGGAAAAAGGCATTCATTTTGGCTCCATTCAGTTAGTAGACAGCACCCACAGCGTAGCGGATGTCAACAGAGCCAAGGAAGCTGGGCGTGATAAAAAGGGAAAAGGCCCAACCGATCCGGATGCCCACTAGGGCTGCAAGGGCAAACGCACAAAGCGGGGGCCTGGAGGGACAACAACCACATGGAAGAAATTCTTCTATGGTTACAAGGCGCATGTCAGTATGAACAGTGAGAACCATCTGATCACATCGGTGATCACCACACCGGGCAATGCCTTTGATGGGCACTTTCTGCAACCCTTGATCGAAGCGGATCTGCAAAAGCAGGTACCGATGAAAGTGGTAGCGGCAGACCGCGGTTATGATGACAGCCGCAACCATTACTGGATGGAAAGGACAGGCATCCAATCAGCTATCTGTTTAAATGATTACCGTACCCAAAAGAAAGACAGCAATAAAGAGATATGGCAGGCAATGAAAGCCAACCCGATGTACCGGGCAGGCTTGAAAGAACGATACAAAATTGAACGCAAATTTGGGGAGGGCAAACAGCAGCATGGCTTGGGACGCTGCCGCTACCATGGACTTGATCGGTATGAAATCCAGGCATTGCTGACAGCCATGGCCTTGAACCTCAAACGCATGGTCAAGCTGTTATATGGGGTCAACTTCAAAAACCAATCACATGTTATGGCTTAGGGCGAAGTGTGCCTAAAGGTTGAAATAGTACCGAAAAGGCTATGAGAAAAGGATTTGGACAATGAAATAAGCGCAAGGAATAGATCGAAATAGAATCGCTAACCCTGAAAAACCTCGCTATGGGTGGTTTGATTTCAAACTTTATCTATTTTTTCCACACCCTCTTTAAGGTATTTGTCATAATCGCATTATTTAAATATTCCCAAGTATTTTATAATCTTGCAAGGTTATAATAATAGTATCAACAACATAACGAGTTAGGAAAGGGGTAAATGACAATGCTTGATGAACACAGTCCTGTTCCTCTATATTACCAATTAAAAAGTATATTAGAGCAACAAATTGATTCGGGGTATTTTCAACCAGGCGAAAAGATCCCTTCGGAAAACGAACTGTGCAAACAGTATAAAATCAGCCGCACCACTGTCCGGCAGGCGATTTACGAACTGGTAAATATCAGTAAACTAACTCGCACTCAGGGGTGCGGCACTTTCGCTGCGAATTTGCGCGTTTCAGCACCCTTTTTTAAGTTGTCTGGTTTTTCTCAAGACATGAAAAGTCAGGGGCGTATCCCTCATTCAAAGATCTTACAGCTCACCCCCATGCTTCCCCCGTCAGTCGTAGCTAAAAGGTTGCTGATAAATGAAAATGAAACGGTTATTTCCATAAAAAGGTTACGCTACGCAGACGACGAGGTGATTGGGTTAGACCATTGCTGTTTTCCATTAAAACGTTTTAGTAATTTACTGGATGAAGACCTGGAAAACAATTCATTGTATGAGATGCTTATCGAGAAATATGACACGACTCCCTCTCGTTCAATTAGTGATATTGAAGCGTTAAAATGTCCGCGCGAAATAGCTGATTTACTACAGATGACTCCAGCAGATCCTGTTCTCCATTTATCTGAGACTGTATATGACCAGAACAACCTCGTATTTGAATATGGAGATCATTATAATCGCGGAGACCGATATAGCTATCATACAGAGATCCATAAGCAGGAAAATGAAAGCAGAAAAGGAGTTTTTTCTAAAATGTAGGAACCCGCATCTTATTGAATCAAGCGTGTTAAATTAAAGAGAATCATTATGTCCCTTCAATCATTCATCAACGGCCGTTTTGGTATCGGCCTCATACTCGCTCTAGGGAAGATCATCCCATCTTCCATCGGGTATCCACTAGCAGAAAAAATATCTGTGCTTCTATCCGCACAAAAGGATTCCGATTTAGTAAAAGCCGCCAGGGCAAACCAGTGGATTATCAATAAACGTTCTCTTACCTCAGAAGAATTGGACAAGCAAACACAAGAGACTTTCCGCCAAACTTCCCGCTGGTTGTTCGATTTTTATCACAACATTAATAACTATGAGACCATACTCGATCGCGTGACCCTTTCTCCAAAATTAGTAAATTTCCTTACTGACCGATTGGGTGGAGATGAAGGCACAATAATGGTTGCTCCTCACTTGAGCAATTTTGATTTTGGAGGACGGGCGTTGGCCCTGCATGGTTTCGATGTCCAGGTATTATCCTACCCTCAACCTCACGGCGGGTACCAGTGGCAAAATAAACTACGAAAAGATGTCGGCATGAATGTCACGCCTATGTCTACAGAGTCAATGCGAGCCGCAAAAGCCCGTCTGAGAAACGGCGGCGGTGTTGTCACAGGTATGGACAGACCTCTTGACCGATCAAACTACAACCCCCGCTTCTTCGGGTTTCCTGCCGCTGTGCCAACCAGTTATATCCGTATGGCTCTCCAGACGAACGCAGCTGTTATGGTAATTGCCTGCATTGGACTTCCAGAAGAAAATTACCGCGTGGAATGTTCCGATTTGATATACATGAAACCAGACGAGGACCCTGTGAAAGAAATTGAAAAAAACGCAGAGAAAGTGCTGTGTGAAGCGGAGAAATTCATCCGTACATACCCCTCCCAGTGGGCCATGTTTTACCCGGTTTGGCCCTTTGCATTAGAGGAAATGCCCTAATTATTTTAGATTATAAAAATCCAAATACACAAGGTACAATATAACTATTATGGCTAAGAAAAACACGAAGAAAAATAAGCTTTCAAAGATTGAAGAACATCGACGGGTAAACGACATTTTACTCGGTCCTTTAGAACGCCCGGCAATTGCTTGGCTGGTTAGGCATTTACCCTCCTGGGTTACATCTGACCATTTAACTTTTTTAGGCTTTTTAGCAGCTGTTCTTATTGGTGTGAGCTATTGGCTCACCAATTTTGATGCACGTTATTTATGGTTAGCGAATTTTGGATTTTTCCTCAATTGGTTCGGAGACAGTCTGGACGGCAACCTTGCACGCTATCGAAAGATGGAACGCCCAAAATATGGGTTTTTTATTGACCATACCGTCGATACGATCAGCGAAGTGAGTATCTTCTTCGGCATGGGTCTTTCCCCTTATGTCGATTTTGAACTTGCCCTCATCGCTCTCGTGGGATACCTATGCATGGCGAATCTGGTCTATATCACAACCTCTGTTAAAGGAGAGTTTAGAATCTCCTATGGCTCCCTTGGCCCGACCGAAGCGCGCGTGATCGCGATGATCGCAAATATGGTCATATTTTTCATTGGAAATCCAATGATCAATTTGCCATTTGGCGAGTTCTCTCTATATAAACTGGTAATTATCGCAGTAATATGCCTGTTATTTTTCTTCTTTTTCTATACAACCATTACCCAGGCAATTGAATTGGAACGTGAAGACCGGAAGAAATTATTGATAAAAACTAAAAAAAGTCAGGGGGAAAAATCAAAAGGCAAGAAAAAGAACAATTAAGCTTTGTGCTATACAAAAAAGCTCCACCTGCCTTTTACAAAACGCTTTTCGTACTATAATTCAGACTAGCAATTATTTAGGAGATAATATGATCGTTACAACAAAAATATTATTTGAGGCCGCCTATGGAAAATACGCCATAGGCGCTTACAACATCAACAACCTGGAACAAATCATGGGGCTATTCCACGGCAACCTCGACAGTCAAGCACCGTTTATTATCCAGATCAGCAAAGGTGCGCGAAAATATGCCAACAAAGTCATGCTGGAAGGTTTAATCCGCAGTGCGGATGAAATCTTTCCTTCTGCTGTGTTTGCTGTGCATCTCGATCATGGAGATGAAGACACCTGTTATGACTGCATCAACAGCGGATTCTATAGTTCAGTGATGATCGATGCCAGCCATGAGGAGTTCGATAAGAATATTGAAATCACCAAGCGCGTGGTTGATGCGGCACATGCGAAAGGTATCGTTGTAGAAGCAGAGCTTGGTCAATTAGGCGGCGTGGAAGAACACGTGAAAGTGGAAGAAGCCAACGCAAAACTAACCGATCCTTCCCATGCCAAAGAATTCGTCGAACATACCGGCTGTGATTCACTTGCAGTGGCTATTGGCACAAGCCACGGTGCTTTCAAATTTTCCGGATCACAATCGTTGCACTTCGATGTCCTTGCAGAGATCCAGGAAAACCTCCCTGGATTCCCGCTCGTCATGCACGGTTCTAGTTCTGTTCCACAGGAGGAAGTGGAACGCATCAATAAAGCTGGCGGCAAGATCCTCGGCGCAAAAGGTGTAGATGCCACACAATTTAAAAAAGCATCGACACTTGGCGTGACTAAAGTAAACATCGATACTGATGGCCGCCTTGTCTGGACCCGCGTACACCGCGAAATGTTTACCGAGCACCCAGAAGTGTTTGATCTACGCGCCCCGGGAAAAATATTCATAGCAGAATATGCGAAATTTATCGCCGCGAAGAATGAATATCTCGGAAGTGCCGGACAATTGGCTAATGTGCGAAAACTTGTCTCATAATTTCAGCTGCTGTTTGAATTAACATAGGATCCGGCTGAAAAATAAAAACTGGATCCTTTTTTTTGCAATATTTTTTTATTATATAATTTAAGTGGGAAAAATTTACACATAAACAAAGGATTAAAATGACCAAACAAAATTACTTGATCGACATGGATGGTGTGCTCGTTAGCGGGAAAAAAATGATTCCCGGAGCAGATAAGTTCATTGAAACATTAAAAAGAAAAGAATTGAAATTTCTCGTTCTGACCAATAATTCGATATACACCCAGGTTGACTTAGCGCACCGCTTGCAGACCACAGGAGTAGACATCCAGGCAGAGCAAATCTTCACATCCGCGATGGCCACCGCTAATTTCATGAAATCACAAAAAGAAGAAGGGAGAGCTTTTGTGATTGGAGAAGGCGGCCTCAATGTAGCTGTGCACAATGCCGGTTATATCATGACTGATGAAAATCCCGATTTCGTTGTTCTCGGTGAAACATTTGATTACAATTTCCGACAGGTTACCAGAGCCGTCCGCCTGATCATTGATGGTGCCAATTTCCTCGCCACCAACCCTGACCCAGTCGGTCCGTCCGAGCGCGGTGTGGTGCCTGCCTGCGGCGCGATGGCTGCTCTGATAGAAAAAGCCAGTGGTTTTTCACCATTTTATTGCGGCAAACCCAGCCCCTTCATGATGCGTTCCGCACTAAACTACCTTGGCGTTCACTCAGAAAACACAACTATAATCGGCGACCGGATGGACACAGACATTGTTGCAGGCATCCAGAGCGGCATGAACACCATTTTGGTACTCAGCGGCGTCACTACAAACAAAAAGATTGAAAAATTTCCTTATCGCCCAGGGAAGATTGTCAAATCAGTTGCAGAGATCAAAGTTTGATACATATGGATGAGGAAGAATCCGCATGCAACCATGCGGATTCTTTGTTTAACCACGATTTTGAATTATTATAAAGTTACATCAATACCCTAAGAACAAGGATAATAATGATTTTTACGATAGAGTTTCAACCTCGTGGTTTACGCATAGATCGCGCTCAACCGATTAACGGATTGGATGCCGCCCGCCAGGCAGGAATTAACCTGAGCGCAGTATGCGGCGGGGAGGGTATCTGTGGAAAATGTGTGATTCAACTTTTGTCTGGCGTCGAGAACTTTGAACCATCAGAAATTGAAAGGAAGTATCTATCTCCAGAAAAACTAAGCCGTGGGTATCGGCTCGCCTGCCAAACCACACTTGACAGCGACGTCAAGATTTATATTCCTGCGGAATCAATCATTGAGGACCAGATTCTTCAAATTGAAGGGGGGGATAGCTCCCACATCATTCACTCAGCAGTTCACCAATCCCAGCTCGAGTTAAAAGGGGCGCATTTAAAAGACCTTACCTCAGATTTCTCTCGGATCAAAGCTGCTCTAAAAGACAAGGACTTAACCGCTGGGCTAGACATCCTACGCGACATTCCTGACATCCTGCGGAAAAATGATTGGAAAGTGAACGTATGGATACGAGGGAAAGAGATTTTCCACGCGTCTTCAACACGTAATATTAACCATGTTGGACTAGCAGTTGATGTCGGCAGCACCAAGATTGCCTGCTATCTATTAGATATTACAAGTGGGAGAACACTTACCGCTAAGGGAACTCCCAATCCCCAGATCGCATATGGAGAAGATATCATGACACGTCTGGGGTATGCCATGCAGGGAAACGCACAAGCAGAAACACTTTTTCATCTCACGATTGACGCGATCAATCAGACAACAGCGGTAATGTGTGAACGTCTCAATCTTTCACCCGATGAAATAGCCGATGGTTCTCTCGTCGGAAATACAGCGATGCATCATTTTTTCTTGAATCTGCCTACCGGCTCCCTGGCTGTTTCACCTTTTGTGCCAGTGACTACCGACCCTATCTACTCACCTGCGCGGGAATTAGGAATCACAGCCATGCCAGGTGCCGCGGTGTATGCCCCACCGGTTATTGCCGGATTCATCGGTTCCGATCACCTTGCATTCCTCCTGGCCGCCCGCTTTGGGGAAGACCACCGGGTTCGGTTGGGCATTGATATTGGCACCAACACCGAGATCGCCCTTCAAGCAGGAGGGCGCATTGTCAGTGTCTCCACCGCTTCTGGCCCCGCTTTTGAAGGAGCACATATTAAACACGGAATGCGCGCAGCACCCGGTGCGATTGAACATGTGCAGATTAACAAAAATGGAGATGCAAAGATTCAGGTGATCGGCAGCCAACCTCCAATCGGCATTTGCGGATCAGGTATCCTCGACGCAGTTGCCCAAATGCGTGAGCAGAACATCCTCAATCACAGAGGACGAATGAACAAAACAGCGCCTGGAGTACGGCTGACCGCAGACGGTAAGCCTGAAATACTATTAAGCGCTTCCAAGAAACCAATTACCCTTTCTCAAAATGATGTCGATCAGATCCTGCTCGCAAAGGGCGCTATTAGAGCTGGTATAGATATTCTCTTGGATTATTTAAAGGTGAATGCATCAGAAATTGAGGAAATTGTCATTGCCGGCGCTTTTGGCTCATATATGCTCCCACAGCATGCGATAGGTATTGGAATGCTGCCGAGAGTCCCGCTTGACCGCATACAAACAATCGGCAACGCGGCAGGTACTGGCGCACGCATGATGCTGGTATCCACTCTCTTCCGCACGCAGGCTGAAGAATTAGCAGATCAAATTGAGTATCTAGAATTGACTGTTTACCCCGATTTTGATCTGTTCTACGCACGAGGCATTCAGGCGTAAACCAGCCAATTTGATAAATAATTTGGTCATTAAAGCGGACCACTTATATAATAGATTATTCCTCAACCTATTTTAAATACTGTGGTTCCATCAACCACTAAGTGAACTTTTTCACACTAGCCATGTGATCATAGCAGATGCCAACCCCAAATAAATCAGGTAACCCAGTGCATCCGTCAGTGCCGTCACAATAATTGGGGATGCCAGTGCCGGATCTGCTTTGAATTTTTGAATAATTAGCGGGATCGCCACGCCTGTGATTGAGGTACTGAGAATGTTGACCAACGCCGCAATACCCGCGATCAAACCCAACATCACCGAACCCTTCCACAGCAATGCGATCAGTGTAATGATCAACCCCACCGATATCCCGTTTACCAGGCTCAATCCAAATTGATTTAGCATTACTTTCAGCGCGTTCTTGGGCACAATCTCTCCAAGGGCCAGGCTGCGCACAGTTACGGTCAACGTTTGCGTTCCCGCACGCCCACTGACACCTGCCACCAGCGGAAAGAATGCCGCCAGAGCAGCCATTTGGGAAATAGTTGTCTCAAACATACTTAAAATCGCTGCCGAGATGAGCGCCATAAACAGGTTCACCACCAGCCACGGCAGCCGCCTTTTCACCGCTTCACCCACCGGCATATCGGCAGGCGTTTCCTTCGCCAAACCGCCTAAGCGGTAAATATCCTCGGTCGCTTCGTCTTCTAAAATATCAAATGAGTCATCGTAAGTGATCACACCCAGAAGTTGGTTTCCCTCATTCACGACCGGGAGCGCCAGCAGGTCATAGCGCTTCATCAGGTTGGCAGCTTCTTCCTGGTCAGCACCCGCCCATACTGAAATCACTTCCGTATCCATTATGTCTTTGATCTTTACGGTACCAGGGTGCGTTACCAGCACGCGCAGGTTAACCACACCAACTAATTTGTTCTGCTTATCTGTAACAAACAAGTAATAGATATCTTCATCTTCTGGTGACAGTTTCTGCAGGTAAGAAATGGCTGTCTTGGTACTCATTCCAGTTTTCAGTACGATTGAAACGGAGGTCATCAATCCACCAGCCGTTTCATCATCATGCTTCAAAAGCGGTTTGACTTCATCCGCTTCCTGCATCGCATTCAGTATGCGGATTGCCTTTTCCGGTTCAATATCACCCAGTAAATCTGCCGCCTCGTCAGGCTTCATGTGATCCAAGATTGATGCCAGCTTGTCTGCTTTCAACCGTTCAGCTACTTCCGCCGCGTCTTCTTCTTCCAACTCCTCAAGAATATCAGCGGAATCCTCCACATTTAACGTAGGCAGCAAAAAGTCCTGCTCAGCTGGCTCCAGATCATCGAACACGACTGCCTGATCTGCCGGCCGCAGCGCTTCCAGCAATCCTGCCGCGCTTTTTGGATCTCCCCTCTCCAAAGCTGCTCGAATCTGGCCTAACAAAATATCCACATCAATCATATATTCTTTCATTCTGCACCTCCCTTTATTTCTAAGCTTCCTGCTTGTGCTGAGTAACTGATTTCGCTAATGATAGGTATTTTACTGACGGTCGTTATAATTTTTATCATTACGGTCCTCCACACTTAATGGGACTGACATATTTAAACTAGAAACCCTCAGCGCTCCTGCTAATCCACGCCGAGGGTCCATACCACACACCAAAAACAAAATGTTATGGTCTAAGCAGGTAAACCTCCCGGTGCAGTCTTTTCCGCACGGTAAACAGCTAAATGTCTACTAGGGTCAGGATCCATATCTAATGTATATTTCTCTTTCATTATTTTCTTTCAGACACTTAGTATATATCAATCCGATTAATCAAGTCAAGGATTTTCAGAAAGCTTTCTGAAAATCCTTTTTCTTGTTATGTTAATCCCAGATGGTATCTATTTAGGATCGCCCAGGCTGGTTATTTTTCCCAGCATCGTCACAGATTGCTTGATAAGTGGATTACCATAGTATTCCACACTGCCGACACCAGTAATAGTCACATCCAGCTCATTGGTAGCCCACAGTTGCGCGCTGCCGACACCACTCAGGGTCACCTTAGTTATTTTGGATTTCAGTTTATACCCGCTGAAATTTCCCGCACCTGTCAGGGTTACTGAAAGACAATCGACTTTACCGTCAGCAGCAATTTTACCTGCGCCTGGGATCTCAACTTTCAGCGAATCCGCTTTCAGGTTGAACAATTTCACACTGGAAGCACCGGTCATTTTCAACGCAAAATCTTTCGCTTTGATATCCTTGACTTCAACATCCGCCACACCAGTTACTTCCAGCTCTTCCAGGTCCTTAACAGTGATGTAGAAACGGATATCACCAGGGGAAAGAAAATCAAAACCCGCGCTCAGTTTTTCAATCCAATCGCGGCCTACATCAATCACCAGTTTTCCGTCTGAAACATTGGTTGTGATCCGGTTAATGGCAATTTCATCTCCTTCGATTACAACCTTCTGCTCTTTCCCCTGGTCGATGTAAATTTTCCCGACGCCGCGCATGCTAATATGAGTGAATGCGCCCAACTCCCGTGTTTCAGTTTTTCTTTCTGTCATTTCAGACTCCTTTATATGATTTATTCAATCAATAATATGTACGCAGAATAATCGAAAAAGTTGCCTTAACACAAACAGCACAGCCTGATGCTGTGCTGTTATTTTGTTTAGAATTAATTAGCGCAGTCCGCCCAATGCGGCACCAATGCCCGCTCCCGCGATACCGAATATGCCCAAAATAGCGGTCGCGATCATGGAAATGATCAAACTAGCCACCCACCCGATCACTACAGTGCCGATGGTCTGCGGCCATTCCAAGTCCAACGCTTCTTTCGCGGCAAGGAACCAGGCCGCCAACCCGGCAATGCCGGCGACAAAGCCAATTGGTCCCGTAACACACGTCAGTCTGGGACCGACCAGACCGATAATGCCCAGGAATCCGATGATGTTCCACACATACGCCAACCCAAGCGTGCGCACCATTTCCTCAAAGGTAACATCCGCATTGAAGAAGGTTTTGCCTGCCCAACTGATAATGTACGCGCCGGCTCCAAACCCGATAACGGCAAAAATTGTGCCGCCAATCGTGCTCAACACCCAGCTCGCACCTTCAACATGAACAAACGCTGCATTCCTGCCCAGTTGGCTTAAAAAAGCGATCACTGCCACGATCATCCACGCAGTTTGCGTGAAAGAAGCGTCGTCTTCCACCTCTTTGTACACTTCCTGCTTGAAGGTAAACACCTTCATAATACGATCCATCATAATAACCTCCATTTGTTATAAATATGATTTAAATGGTACCAATTATCAATAACCCACATATGTGTGGTTTGATACGTTGATTATATAACAATTAGGATATTATTAGCAAAACTTTTTTCTTTCTACAGCGTATATGAATTGAAACAATCCATAATAAGGAGACCATTATGCGTAAATTGATTGCCACAATATTAGCCATTTCTCTTGTTTTTCCCCTGCTGCTATCCGCGCAGGCAACCGTCAGCGTAACCAGTTGGGCGCTCGATAGACAGTTCTATATTGATGCACTCGACCAACCAAAAATTTATTCAACCTTCACTTCCAGTCCCATGATCGATAAATTTCTACATGAGCGGCTGGGACTCCCGCCTGAGGCAGATACATCTGAATTAGAATCTGTTCTGAAAGGTATTCTCACCACCGATTATATGCGCGGCGAGGTTAGTGGGTTTATCAACGCCCTTTTTGATCATCTACAGGGAAAAACCGACACTTTCACGCCTACATTAGATCTGGTTCCGCTTAAAACCGCCCTTGAAGGCAGCCAACAGGATGCCTTCCTGAATGCCCTCGTGAGCGCTCTTCCAACCTGCGCTCCCGGCCAAACTCCCGGTTTTGGAGGTGAAGGGCAGACAGCCTGCAAACCGACTGGCGTTCCAGATGAACTTCTCGTAGAGCAGGTTCTCAAGCCAGCACTGCCCAACATCCTTTCTACAATTCCCGATGAGTTTCCTTTGGAAGGCAAACTCCCGGGTTTGCAGGAACCTGACCGCTGGCGCAGTTTCCTCCCCGGAATGGCTGTCCCTGCCGGCATCATCCTTGGAATACTGGTGCTTATTTTCATTGCTGTCTTCGCATGGTACGTAACGGCGCTCATTTCAGACGCCTCCTGGCACGTGCGCCTGCAGTGGCTCGGTTGGATGCTTCTCATCCCGGCTGCAACAATCTTCCTGCTTAGTTTCGCTGCCCAGAGCGGCATCCCCGCATACTGGATCCGCTTCGGGTTGGATAACGCGAACCTATCAGGCACCTCCTTCGGTCCAGACCTGAATGAGAGCCTGCGCATCATCTCTGTGACCGCCCTCCCGCGTGTGGCAAACGCTTTCAAAATGGTCGGCGGCATCAGCGGCGCGCTGGCCATCTCCCTCATCTTTTGGGGCATCGCCACTCCGCGCAAGAAACGCGATGAACTCGAATAAACAACATGGGCGGGGCAACATGCCCCGCCCTTTTTCTTTGTCTCATGTTAACTTTCGCTCTTTACTTATCAAAACTTGATGGTTTAAAAAGATTCCTTTCTGGAACGAAATCAACCACTCAATCAAAACCACACTCATTTCATTATGATATTTTATTGTATGAGGAGAGCAATGCCAGTATAATATTCTAGCAATAATTATCTGGATTATCGCAAGCCATGCTCTCCGGGATCTTTTTTTTCTTCCCGCACATTCACCAGCACCCCTGCAATGCTGTCAGTGTATACTCACAAATGTGGTTCAAATTCACACAAGGTTAGCAAGCGTTTTCCCATTTTGCGCCCAACAACTCTTGCGCTACATCACCAGGAAATTGATAACCTAATGCTCCGCAGGGCATTTGGGCCATCTTATACTCAGCTCTAGAAAGGCTCAAACTATCTTTATCCATAGCCTTTTCCGCTATTATTTGATAACGCCAAGCGAAATCATTCATCGACGCCAATATACTGCGGCTTGCTGTTTTACCAAATTGAACTTGGTCAAAGCAGCTAACTTCTCGGTCGATTATTTTTAGAGGTATTCCAATCATTAATAATAGATTAGCAACCCTGATGCGAAAAAGTGGCACCAAATGCTCGGATTCCCAGGCCGGAATTGCAACAGTTAAAAGAGATTTCTCGCTTATGAATAAGATTAAACCTCCTGCAAATGTAGGGACCAGATTTGCATACCAATCGCCCAATGCTGCCGAAGGAGGTTGAGTATTTTCGGTTGGAACGATATTTAAATACTTGCGAAGTTTCTTTGTGCAGCGAAATGTGATCATAACCGCTTTTCAGGATTTTATAGAATTATACAATTGAATATCGGATATCGGACGCCACAATTCCCACACTTACGATTCTTTTTCTTCCCCTTCCAGCACATCCACCAGCAATCCCGCCGCCTGTGCCACCAGCTCCGCGCATGTTTCCTGCCCCTTTTGCTCAATCCAGTGTTTCTTCAGGTCCGCGCAGCGGATGTGCCCGAAGCGTTCCAGGAAACGCGCCCGGTATACCACCGCCAGGGCCATACAGCGCTCATCCTTCGTTTTAGCATCCGTGCGCCCGTACAGCGCGCTGATCACCATCAGCCCGCCTGAGAGCGCCCCGCATAATTCTTCGGTCGTCCCACCTACCCCGCCCGCGAAGACCGTGGATAGGCGCAGGGCCTGCGGATTGATCTCATCCAGATAATGTGCTCCCACCGCCAGCAGAATCCCTTCCGAGCAGTGCCAGCCTGTATTTAGATACTCTCTGGCTTGTTCCATGATTATTGTCTTTGTTTCCATAAGGATATTATATTGGAATCCGTTGTTTCCAAAGGATAAAAGAAAGAAACGCTCCCATAGACCGCAGGAAAACAACCGCAGTACATATAAATACCATAAACCTTCCTGACAGGGATGAGTGTTACATCTATTGTGATTGTGGAAATTCAAGGATTGTTTGAAAAAATGTTAGCTTCTGATCGCCAGATATGGTATTCTTTCCAAGGTTGATAACTGTACTTGACCCTTGAATTCAAGGGAAAGAAATCCAAGAGGCACATTTATATGTCAAACAATAATACCGAATACCTGGACCATATTTTCAATTATGCGGAAGATTATTTAGAAAATATCTGCCCACCCAATATAGACCTGAGCAAGTATCTAAATAATAGTAAATCCTTCACTTCCATGAATGAAATATGTGAAAGATTGTTTGTGACACTACCAAACCGAAACTTAATGCCAAATATCATTCAATTTGATAAGAAAAGAGACAAACTGAATGAACTCCTATTTGATTTTGACCCAATTTCAATACTTTCTCACTATGATGCACAAAGTCTGTTTGCCAAGTTTAAAGAACAATTTCAAATAAAAAACACGAACAGCCCAAAAAACCTGTGGTGGCAGTACACAAAGTCTTTAATTTCTGCTTGCCAGTTTCTAAGCAATTTTGAAAATGAAAAAGCATTTGATGAATTTATTTTGCTCTTTTCAAAGAATGAACTAAGCATGGCAGCTTTGCCAATGCTATTAGCAAAGGAGATCTATGGTTTAGGTTTTACCTTGGCCTGCGATTTTCTCAAAGAACTTGGGTATACGGATTACCCAAAACCCGATGTTCACCTGGTTGATGTATTTAGCGGGTTAGATATATGCACTGACAATGTGTATAAAGTCTATAAACATATTATCAAAATGGCTGAGGCATGCAGGAAATCCGCATATTATGTGGATAAAACCTTTTGGCTGATCTGTTCTGGAAAGTATTATTTAGATGATATTCAAATCCCTGGAATGAAGGATGAGTTTATTTCGACATGTAAAGCGGAAATAACTACAGCGGCATAGGGGAAGGGATATATCCACAGATAAAGGATGACTCTATTGCAAATTTACCTTGAAGTATGCAATTCACTATTTAGAAAATTCAGTTTGCCAGTCGGGGCCATAACCAAGCTGGTAGCGCTCGCAGAAACTTCCCTGGTTTACGGCCAGAGCCACCAGCATCAACTCGTTGTTATAGATCATAGTTTCCCCTTTTTTAGCATAACCAAATGATTTCTGAAAAAGCAATTTTTCAGAAAAAACCACTTTTTCTCCATGGCGAATGGTTAGATTTAAATGATCGCCGTAGGAAAAACCCGCTTCCGAAAACAAAGACAGCGGGATATTGGTCCACATATTACCGAAATTCGGATCATTGATCTCGAAAATACCGCTCACTTTGCCGTGGTCAAGTTTTGCTTCCAGGATTGGCAAAGCGATAATTTCACTCACAGGATAATCCGGACCAACCTGTTCGTAGGTGATGATCCCGCTGGCCAATCTCGCAGCGCAATAACTAAATAGATCCCTGCCGTGGAATATACTCACTCCCTCGGTGTTCTTCCCTTTCAGGCGGTTGATGGTTTGGTCAATCTCCCTGACCGCCGTGATGCCGACGAAGTGTTTGAGGTGGGTCAGTGAACCGTTATCCGGGGTGACCACATAATAGCCGTCTGCCGTTTTGGCTACGCAAGCTTTGCGAGGCGTGCCAACACCCGGGTCCACCACGGACACAAAGATGGTCCCATCCGGCCAAAATTGCATGGATTGGTACAGCCGGTAGGAGGCGCTCCAGATATCGAATTGCGGGATCTCGTGCGTTCCGTCAATGATCTCCAGTTCGCGATCCACGCTCTTGACCACGCCGTACATGGCACAGACAGCGCCTTCTTTGTAGGTAAAATCAGTTTGATATACAAGGTTAGGCTTCATGTGATTGTTATTCTCCTAGATAAATGGGTTGTAAAAACGGCTTTTATTAATAAATATCGACACGCAGACTGTGGCAAGGAAAATCATCGCGGAGACCGCAACGGCTGAATAATCCTGCCGTGTGAATTTTTTGGATGAATACCAGGTGCGCGTTTTTTCCTTGGCAAAACCGCGCAGATCCATGGCGTTGCTGATCAGTTCAATTCTATCCAATGAAGAAAAGATCAAAGGGATGATGATCAGCAGGGCATTCTTGAAGCGGTCCTTTAAGCGGGCCTTGTGGGACAGGTCTAACCCTCGGGCCTGCTGGGCCTGGCTGATATCACGATAGTCCCTTTGTACATCTGGAAAATAGCGCAAAGTCAGGGCAACCGCAAAAGCCGCTTTATAATTGACCCCAACCCTATCCAGGGAAGAAGCAAATTCACTGGGGTTGGTGGTCAGCAGAAAGATCATGCCGAGGGGAATGACAGACGCATATTTAAAAAACTTGGTAACCTGGTAAAAAAGCTGTTCGGAAGTCAGATTATATTTTCCAAACAGATGCGCTATCTCATGCCGTGTGCCGTAAATCTCCACGCCATTTTCAGGTGAAAAAAAGAAAGTAATAATAGTATTGGTAACCAGGAAAACCAGGACATAAACGATCATCAGGCGAATTTGGGAAAATTTGATCTTCGAGACCATCAGGATGGCAATCGAAAAAACCATCACCATCAGGATGACGCGGATATCATAGGAATACATGACCGCAAAGGTAAGAAACAGGAAGCACAGCAATTTTGTCAAACCCGAAAGGCGGTGAATGGGTGTATCGACCAAATTATACGAAAAAAGCTTCATTTTTGTATTCATCGGTTTTTAAGCTTCCTTTCATAATCAATAAAGCCCTGAACAAAATGGGTTCCGTCCGGTATGCCTGCCATCTGGGCGAGATTATACAGAGAGGTTTCCTTAAGATTTGCCTGTTTAATGATCTGCGCGTCAGTTAAGACTACCGATGCGGCGGTGTCGGCGATAATCCGGCCTCCAGCCAGGACGACCGCCCGCGGTGTATATTCCAGCATAAGGTGCATATCATGCGTGATCAAGATGATGGTCACGCCCAGCTTGTTGATCTCAACCAGGAACTCCATGATCTCAGTGTAATGGCGGAAATCCTGCCCCGCAGTGGGTTCATCCAGGATGAGGATGTTCGGATTCAGCACCAGGATTGAAGCAATCGTCACACGTTTTTTCTGGCCGTAGCTTAATGCCGAAATAGGCCAATCCGTAAAAGGCGCCAGCCCGCAGATCTTAAGCACTTTTTCCACCCGCGCCTCAATTTGATCTTCAGGGACATTCCTGAAACGCAAGCCCAACGCCACTTCATCGTAGATCAGCGGTTTAGAGATCATCTGGTTGGGATTTTGCAGTACCACCCCAATGATTTCCGCCCGTTCTTTGATAGTCTTATCCTCTATGTCTTCCCCTTTATAAAAGATCCTGCCGCAGTCTTCTTTCTCAAACCCGCACAGCAGTTTGGACAATGTGGATTTACCGGCGCCATTTTTCCCGACCAGTGAGATCATCTCGCCCTCGCGGATATCAATATTAATATCCTCCAACACGGTACGGATGCCATCGTAGGAAAAAGACACATCCTCTATTTCAAGAATAGAAGGATTGCTGTTGTGCCGGTCATCCACAGGGATAGACCGGTGCCAGGCAATCAGCGCATCCGCAGATAATTTCGTCTTCAAGGTGGTGATGTATCCGGGGCAGATATCACTGGTTACTTTGACACCCGCATACTTCAAGGCGGTAACATACAGGGGCTCCCGAATGCCGCATTCTTTTAGGACTTGAGAGGAAACCAACGCATGCGCATCCATGTCCGCGATGATCCTGCCGTCGTACATCACGAGGATGCGGTCGATATCCCGGTGGAGGACATCCTCCAGCCGATGTTCAATAATGATGACGGTTTTATCCGATCTTTTTTGGATGTCATCAATGATCTCAATGGCTGTCTTGCCCGTGGCAGGGTCCAGGTTAGCCAGGGGTTCATCGAAGAGCAGAATGTCCACATCGTCTATCATGACGCCCGCTAATGACGTGCGCTGCTTCTGTCCGCCGGACAGCTCAAAGGGCGAGGAGGCCAGCAAGTTTTGCATGTCCACCATCTCCGCCACTCGCTCCACCCGTTCGTGCATCACGGTATGCGGGATATTGTCATTTTCCAGCGCAAAAGCGATATCTTCGCCAGCGGTCAGCCCCACAAACTGCCCGTCGGAATCCTGCAGAACGGTGCCGACTGTCTTTGAGAGTTCGAAGATATTCAGCTGTTCGGTATCCACCCCATTAATCGTCAGACCCCCTTTGATCTCGCCTGTATATGAAAAGGGGATCAACCCGTTGACACAATAACCAAGCGTGCTTTTCCCGCTGCCGCTGGGACCGACGATTAGAATTTTCTCACCCGGATAGATCTTCAGGTTGATGTCATGCAGGGTGGGTTCCGCCTGAGAAAAGTATTTAAAAGAAAAATGTTGAAACTCGATAATTGGCTGCTTATCCATATAATTCCATGTTGTTCATTTTTGCAGGCGAGGATGTGGATAAAATAATTTCAGTTTCCATCCTGTTCGCTGGTACAGACATGTATCCTGAAAAGATCATACAGTAGAAAAACTGCCTTTCCAGTATTTTTTTCCAGAGCCAGCGGCTCATTTCATAAATTCAGGTGGCTGCCACCTGAATATTGACAGCCACCTGGTACCACATTAATTATATATCTGATTGTTCTATTCTCACATTATAAAAATGGAGACTATCACAGCCTATTTTTTACTCAGGCTGCCTTCCTTGGTGCGAGTAGCAGCATAGGCGGCCAGAAGCAGGGTTCCAAAGATGCCGGCACTGAAGCTGTTCATGATCGCGGCAGTGATTCCCTGTGTGAAGACCAAACTTACAGGTTCCTGATAGATGAGAATGTCGAGCACTGGCGCCACAACCACCCAGGCGATCACATTTCCGATGATCTGGATGACATTGAAGGTGAGAATATCTTTACCTTTGAATTCGCCTTCTTCCACTTTTGTTTTCTTATAAGCAAAACCGAAAATCAAACCGGAAACGCCGCTGGCAATGACCCAGCTCCACCAGGGTGAGCCATATTGAACTGCATCGCTGAGGGCATGACCGATGAATGAGATCAAGGCGCCCGCGACTGGTCCAAACAAGGTTGCAAAGAAGGAACTTAATCCATAAGCAGCTTGAAAGCTTGTCTCAGGAACTGGTGACGGTACTTTGACATACATGAATAATAACGTGAAGAGGGCAGCGCCGATCCCCGTGGCAACGATGGTTTTCGTGGTAATTTTAAAATTGTCTTTCATTTTAATATCTCCTGTTCATAAAAATAAATGATTATATTTCTTGAGATTTTATTTTATCCAGCGGGAAGGTAATCTTTCATCTTTCAGGCCCCTCCCCGGGGGTAAAAAATCTCCGCAATCTGGCAGTGTGTTTGCCCAATACGCCCGGCAAAACTCCTCTTAGACTGCCTGTTTTTGGCTGCATCAGCCGGTTTGTGAATCGTTTTTGTGATTATGCTCTATATATCCTCCTTTTTAATTAATCAGATCGCTTCTAGTATTCTGTGCGGTCGCCTTGCAAGTTCCATTGATCAATTATCAGTTGAACTGCACGCCGCTATTGTTATAACCCGGTTTTGAATGACTAGTTAGCTCTATTTTACAATGATATAAACCAGGCGTCAATTTATTAGCGCTTTCAGTGGCATGATGGAATAACAGATACTCCCATAGATGATTGTTTTTTTATTTGTGTCCACGGGGTGAATAGAAGAAGATCGCTTCGCTGTGCTCCCGTTTACACGATTCTTAAGTATATAATATCTAGTAAGTCATATTTAAATTCTTTCATCATGTAATTTTCTGCGGGGTATTTATTTGGCAACTGAAGCAAAGGCGCGAATAAAAATAAACCGACTGCTTGAAAAAGCAGGCTGGCGGTTCTTTGATGACGAACAGGGTCCTGCGAATATTGCCCTGGAATCTGGGACTAAAATTACCAAACGAGAGATTGACACGTTTGGGGAAGATTTTGAAGAAACGCATCAGGGGTATCTGGATTTTCTACTCTTAGATGAAAAAGGGTTCCCTTTTATTGTCCTCGAAGCAAAGCGGGAAGATAAGAACCCATTAAACGGGAAGGAACAGGCAAGAAGTTACGCCCATTCTCAAAACACTCGCTTTGTGATCCTTTCAAATGGGAACCTGCATTATTTCTGGGATTTGGAGCGAGGCAACCCGGAAGTTATCACAGAATTTCCCACATGCGAGTCCATCAAGCACAGGCAGGCATTCAAACCAAACCCAAAAAAGTTAGCTGAAGAAATCGTTGAAGATGATTATATTGCCATATCCCAGAACCCAACTTTCAAGACCGACCCACGCTGGTTAGATGAAGCCCAGCGAGAATCACTCATCTCTGACCAGGGACTGCGGATATTACGCACATATCAACTGGAAGCCATCCATAAATTGCAGGAAAGCGCGGCGGCAGGCAATGACCGCTTCCTGTTTGAAATGGCGACAGGAACAGGCAAGACCTTAGTATCCGCGGCTGTGATCAAATTATTCCTTAAAACCGGGAACGCAAAACGGGTGCTTTTCCTGGTTGACCGCCTTGCATTGGAAAGGCAAGCATACACAAACTTTGTTAAATATCTCAAAAAAGATTTCACCACGGTGATTTACAAAGAGAACCGCAGTGATTGGCGCAAGGCCGAAATCGTGGTGACAACCGTACAGAGCCTGACGTTTGACAACAAGTACATGCGCTTGTTTTCTCCGACAGATTTTGACCTGATCATTTCCGATGAAGCGCACCGCTCGATCAGCGGGAACAGCCGCGCTGTGTTTGAGTATTTTGTGGGCTACAAGTTAGGTCTGACTGCCACGCCAAAAGATTACCTCAAGCACATCGATCCAGATGTCCTCAGCCAGCGCGACCCAAGAGCATGGGAGCGCAGGCAGCTTTTGGATACGTATAAAACCTTTGGATGCGAAACCGGGGAGCCAACCTACCGCTACAGCCTGATTGCTGGGGTACAAGATGGGTTCTTGATCAATCCGATCACGGCAGACGCGCGCACAGAGATAACCACGCAATTATTATCCGATAAAGGCTATGCCGTAATGGTTGAAACGGAAGAAGGCGAAGAAGAGCAGATTTTCTTCCAAAAAGATTTTGAACGGAAGTTTTTCTCGAAAAAAACCAACCAGATCATCTGCAGCACATTTCTTAAGAACGCGCTGCAGGACCCAATTACGGGTGAAATCGGCAAGTCGATTGTGTTTTGCGTGAGCCAGAAACACGCTTTAAAAATAACGCGGATTTTAAACCAGTTTGCCGAACAGTCGTTTCCTGGAAAATACAACTCGGATTTTGCGGTGCAGATCACCTCAAACATCCCCAACGCGCAGCAGTACACGAAAAACTTCGCCAATAACAACCTCAATGGGCATACACGTTTCTTGGAAGCGTACAAAACGAGCAAAACGCGCGTGTGCGTCACTGTCGGGATGATGACCACCGGCTATGACTGCCAGGATATTTTGAATTTATGCATGCTGCGCCCGATCTTCTCTCCAACTGATTTTATCCAAATCAAAGGCAGGGGAACCAGAACATTCACATTCAAATATTCGCAAAAAGAAGGCAGCCGGACTCATCAGACAAAGATTGAAAAAGAGAATTTCAAGCTGTTCGACTTTTTTGCAAACTGCGAGTATTTTGAAGAAAAATATGATTATGATGAGGTCATAAAACTGCCTGCGGCGGGCAGTTCACCCACAGGGGATGGAATTCCCAGGGGTATTAGCGACAATATTTCAATTTATCAGGTTGACCCGATTAAATCCTTTGTCGAAACAGCCATCGGTCTGGAAGGAATGCGAATTGACCGGGAGTTGTTTGAAAAATTCACCCGCCCAGTCACAGAAGACGCGGACATCGCAGACGCGGTGTCGAATGAGCAGTGGGACAAGGCAATCAAGATCTTAAGAGAACGCTATGAAAATAAACCGGAGGAGTTCATCACGCTGGAAAAATTGATGCGGGCAGAGCATATGGACCGCCGATTGACCTGGAAAGAAGTACTGCAGAGGGCATTTGGGTTGATTGATGGTTTCAAGCCAAAAGACGCGCTTTTGGAGGAAGAATTCCAAAAATTTGTGGCGATCCATAAACCGGAAAATAAGTATGTGCTGCTGGTCAAAAATTACCTGAAAGCATACATCACCGATGACGAGATCAGAAAGATCGTCAGCTCCGGCGAGTTCGCACGGTTAGCGACCAACCCAAAACTGTCTTTTGCTGACTATAAAGCACTCAACGGCTGGCGTGAGGTCGTGCCTGAATACGTCAAAGATTACGTATCAATCAATACATACCTGTAATATAAACTCAATTTTCTAAGGACAGACAACAATGCTCGATAGTGTAACGAAACATAGAATTGACAACGCACGGGATATACTGGTCGGCAAAGTGCCAGACCCCAAGGCGCAAGTGGAGCAGATCACGACCGCGCTGATTTATAAATTCATGGATGACATGGATCAGGAATCCATCGCACTGGGCGGGGTAGCGAGCTTCTTTGTGGGTGAGTACGCGAAGTTCGCCTGGCCAAAAGTGATCGCGAAATCTCAGAGCGGATATGAGCGGCTGGCGCTCTATTCAGAAGCGATCACGAAGATGAGCCAGAACCCCAACCTGCCGCAGTTATTTCGGGATATTTTTAAAGACGCGTTCCTGCCCTACCGAGACCCGGAAACTCTGAACCTGTTCCTCAAAGAAATCGACGGCTTCATGTACGATAACAGCGAACGCTTAGGCGACGCATTTGAATATTTACTCTCTGTGATGGGTTCGCAGGGGGCAGCCGGGCAGTTCCGCACGCCGCGCCACATCATTGATTTTATCGTGGAGGTGGTCGCCCCCACCAAAACGGATACAGTGCTGGACCCCGCCTGCGGGACAGCCGGATTTCTCATTTCAGCGTATAAGCATATCTTAGCCAAGAATCAGAAGAAAAAACTATCGCCGGATGAAATGGCACGGCTGACGAAGAACTTTGTGGGCTATGATATTTCCCCGGAAATGGTGCGCCTTTCACAGG
Organism: uncultured Pelolinea sp.; assembly: GCA_965195205.1. GTDB lineage: Bacteria > Chloroflexota > Anaerolineae > Anaerolineales > Anaerolineaceae > Pelolinea. The sequence goes on from CBDAFG010000126.1 coordinate 67,496, forward strand.
TGAATATGTATCTGCACCAATTCCCCAAACCGACGGTGTTTGAGTATGACACCCTGACCAGCGAAGAGCGCTGGGATGACAGCTTTGATGTCATCCTGGCCAATCCGCCTTTTATGAGCCCGAAAGGCGGCATCCGCCCGCATACGCGCTTTTCAGTGCAGGCCAAGCGCTCGGAAGTGTTGTTCGTGGACTACATCGCCGAACACCTCAACCCGAACGGACGTGCGGGGGTGATCGTACCGGAAGGGATCATTTTCCAGTCAGCAAATGCCTATAAGGCGCTGCGCAAAATGCTGATCGAGGAAAATTATCTCTATGCGGTGGTGTCGCTGCCAGCCGGGGTGTTCAACCCCTACAGCGGGGTGAAAACATCGATCCTTTTGATGGATAAAACCCTGGCCAAGCAGACCGACAAGATTTTGTTTGTGAACATTGAAAACGACGGTTTTGGGCTGGGCGCGCAGCGGCGGGAGATTGAAAGCAATGATTTACCAGAGTCGTTGCAAATCATCAGGGATTTTCAAAGCAATCCAAACAGCGAGCCATCAAAACCAAACTTGGCTAATATAGTTACAAAACCAAAAATCGTTGAAAATGGTGATTTCAACTTAACTGGAGGACGATATAAAGAGTCAACCGACTACAGCAAAGTAAAATGGCCAATGGTTGAATTAGAGAATCTGATCACTTACATACGCGGAGTAACATATACAAAATCTGACGAAGTAGCAGAAGGCGGGAAGAGAGTATTAAGGGCAAATAATATTAATTTAAATAGTAACTCTCTAGATTTGAATGATATCAAGAGTGTAAGCAACAACCTTCCTTTCAAAGAAACCCAAAAACTAAAAAAAGATGATATTTTTATTTGCTCAGCAAGTGGGAGCGAAAAACATATTGGAAAAGTTGCTTTTATAAATTCCGATCTACCATATTATATTGGTGGCTTTATGGCAGTTATCAGAACAAACGAAAATTTGTTGCCTAAATATCTCTTTGAACTTCTGAAAGGAAATGATTTTAGGAATCACATTAAAAAAAGCACAATAGGTGCAAATATTCGCAATCTAAAATCATCGATACTAAAAAAGTATAAAATCCCTCTTCCTCCACTGGAAGTGCAGCAAGCCATCGTTGATGAGGTTGAAGGGTACCAAAAGATCATTGACGGCGCGCGGCAGGTGGTGGAGAATTACAAGCCGAGGATCAAGGTGGACCCGGAGTGGCCGATGGTGAAGTTGGGAGGTTTAGTAAAGGAAATAAAATCGGGTTTTGCGTCTGGAAAATCGAAAATAAATGGCCCAGGTGTTCCTCATTTACGACCCATGAATATTAATTCATCTGGAATGCTAGTTTGGGAAGGTACAAAATACATATCTAAAGAAATATACGCAGGAAAGAAAAACCACAAATTACTTAATGGTGACATTTTATTTAATAATACAAATAGCAAAGAACTAGTAGGAAAGACCTGCTATGTCTCTAAAGATATTATTGGTGGTTATTCAAATCATATTACCAGAATAAGAACAGATAACAATATTTTAAATCCCAAATTTTTATCGTTCCTATTACACAATTATTGGCATTCAGGATTATTTAAGGAATTATGTAATAAATGGGTTGGTCAAGCCGGAATTAATAATAAAATGCTTTCATCATTAATAATTAATCTCCCATCAATTGAGGTACAAAAAACTATTGTTGCTCAAATCGAAATAGAGCAAAAAATAATTGATGCTAATAGAAAGCTTATTGAGATTTTTGAAAAGAAAATTGAAGAAAAGATCGGGGAGGTGTGGGGGGAGGGATGACCCCATCCCTACCCTTCCCCTTTTCAGGGGGAAGGGTTCTGATGATTTAGAATCAAGAGTGGAAAAATGAAATTAGATCAAATATTATTAGAAATCATTTCTTTTTCAATAAGCAGTATTGGTATCTTCAACTTTATGTTGAGATATGATGTTCCGCAGTTAGATAAGACCTATTATGGGGAAAATTTATACAAGATAAAAGCAAGAATCATAAACAAAATTGTTAACTGGTTTTATGCAATCCCAACATTCATGGGACTACTGATAATCCCATTCAAAGAAATTTTTTCCGATCAAATCCCTCAAAGAATAATTCTAAACAACATTTCTTACATAATTTTTTTGTTCACAGTTTTGCTTATTATCTTTTGGTGTTTCAATAACATTACAACTCTTGGAATTAAATATGCAAAGCGATTTTGGGAACCTGTGGTGATTTCGGAAATTATGGATGCTTATAATCTAATTAATAATGAAGACTTGTTGAAATCTAATGAAAACCAAGCAGAGAAGATAATCAGTTTTATCGAGGATATTTTGGAACTAAATGTTGGTTTAGAAAAACTAGACCAAAGATATATAACACTGAAAAATTATATTGAATCGAAAAGAGATTTGTATGATATTTAAAAAGAAGATCGTGGAAAAGATAGGGGAGGCGTGGGGGGAGGGGAAGGAGAGGTGATACCAATTAAAACAACCGTTTGGAATTTAAACGGAAGATTACTTCAAATCAATTTTTTGATTCCTGATAATGAAATAGGTGTTGAAGAAATTCTCTATTCATTAGAAATTATTTAGAATTTACTCTAATTATTGTTTGTGTTTATTAAAACTCTTTTCATCTGGCCGGAAGTTTTCGCGTATTCATTAGCAATTTCAAGCAATCGAGGGTATTTTTTCGCTTCATCTCTCAACACGAGAATCAAAGACTCTGTCAATGAAAAATCACGAGTATCCACCGCAATGTCAATACACTTTCTAATCCATTGTTGTCTTGTTTTATTATTACGAGGTAATAAACCCACAACCTTAAAAACAATGTAATCTGTAAAATTTAAATTGTTTGTAGATACAGGTATCCACTCTTTAAGCACTTCTTCCCTTTGCACCATAAACGGTAAATCGAAAACAGCGATCAATAAAGCATCCTTCCAGTTATTCAGCTCCATTAATTGCCCCGGGTTGATTTCCTTTAATGCTTTTACCAACCCACCTCCCAGTGGGTTTCCAATATCTTTTAACGCATTTCGAAAATCATGTGCGCCGCACGTGGTGCAAAAGAATCTGATACACCAATTATTTTCATTTGCTTTCTTAACTAATGAAATAAAAGAATTCTCTGGATGCATTTTTCACCTTAGATAGATTATATGGTCAAAATTGTATCTCTATATTAAAGGAAGAGATAACCAAGCTCTACCTTACAGGGTTATCGAGGATATTATCTCTGAAGTGGTGCGTTATGAACGCACCCTACCCCTGTCTCGTATGCACCTTGAGGTGTTGGAAGCAGGCCGAGATTCTCACCCCTGCGGGTGTGCTTCGCGATCGCTTCGCTCAGAATGACAGGAAGAAAGGAATTGCCACACCCCGTTTTGTGGGGTTCGCAATGACACCGGCATTATCATCACGAGCGCAGCGACGCAATCTCCGACTGTTTGCGGTGTACAATCAAAGAGAAAAATTATCTAAATAATTACCACTACGGGATTTAATATTGACAATAATCCCTTTAAGGGATATTATGAGGTCGTGCATGCGCATTATTTCAAGAAGAAAATTAATAGATTTTTGGTAGGTGCCAAAATATCGGAACGCAGAATCACATCTCAAATCATGGTTTGTCGAAGCCAGAAATGCAGCCTGGAAAAACCCTGCTGAGGTAAAACAGCAATACTCAAATGGAAGCATTATTCATAATAACCGCTTTGTTTTCAATATCGCTGGAAATAAATACCGGCTTATAGTAAAAATTCATTACAACACTGGTGTGATTTATATACGTTTCATCGGGACGCATGCGCAATATGACCAGATTGATGTAAAGAATATATGATGAAAATAATTCGAACAGAAGAAGAGTATGAAGATTCTTTAGCGCGCCTGGAAACGCTGATGGACGCACCCCCCGGTTCACCCGAAGAGGAGGAGCTGGATCTGCTTTCTTACCTGATAGATAAATATGAAGAGGAGCATTTCCCAATCGACCTGCCGGACCCGGTGGAAGCGATTAAATTCCGTATGGAGCAGCAGGGACTGACCCGTAAAGATTTGATCGCATTCATCGGCAGCCAGAGCAAGGTCTCAGAAGTGCTGAATCACAAGCGTACGCTTAGCCTGTCCATGATCCGCGCCCTGCACGCAGGGCTTGGCATCCCTGCGGAAGTGCTGCTGCAGGAGCCAGGTAAGCAGTTGGCGGAGCGCCGCTATGATCCTGGGGACTATCCATTGAAGGATATGTATGCTGATGGTTATTTTCCAGGATATAAATCCCCAAAAAAGATAAAAGATCATGCCGAAGAACTGCTGGAGAACTTGTTTTCCCATTTGGATACCCTGCCTGAACAAATAATATATTGCCGCAATACCAGTTTTGCGAGTAATAAAAACGCGGTTACCGACGTGGCTGTAGCCGATGGCCACACAACGTATTCTGTATCAGCTGATGGGCCAACCAGGGAAAATAAGAAAGCTAAAAGACAGAACCGCGAAATAAATGAGAATGCGCTGCGCGCCTGGCAGGCTAGAGTGCTACAGATCTGTGAATCACAGAATATACCAGAGTTTAGAAAGCAGACTCTAACGGAAGTTTTCATCCGCAATCTAGCGCATTTGAGTGTTTTTCCAAACGGCCCCTTTCTCGCCCAGCAGGTGCTGTTAGGCAGCGGCATCCACTTTGTCATCCTGCCGCATTTACCGCAGACCTATCTGGACGGCGCCTGCTTTAACACACCCTCAGGGCGGCCTGTGGTCGGCATGACTATTCGCCATGATCGGATGGATAATTTCTGGTTCACCCTGGCGCATGAATTATCGCATGTCATGCTTCACCTTCAAAATGATAATTTTGCGTTTTTTGATGACACGGAACATGGATTAAGCCACGCCTGCAATCAGCAGGAAGCCGAAGCCAACCGGTTAGGCATGGATATATATATACCAGCCAATGTTTGGCAAGCGGTAAGAGAAACACTTATCGCAACCATGAACGAGCATGCGGTGATTGACCTGGCACAGGAACTGAGTATTTCACCAGCCATAATTGCAGGCAGGCTGCGATGGGAAAGCGGTAATTATGCCCTCTTCAGCGATCTGATAGGGGCTGGTTCTGTTAGGAAATTGTTTTCCTGAATTCATTGGGCTGCGGAAATGCCCGTATCACTTTTTGTAGAATCTTGTAACCTTGCTTCGTTCTCTTGATTCTTCATTTTGAAGGGGGGAGTTCGCATCGCTTCGCTGAACTCGCTGCATGAAAAAAGACCTCGCAACTATTCACTGGAGAGTTGTAAGCCCCGCTATGCGAGGGGTACGAAGTTAGGATTTTTTGGGAGAGTTGAATACGGATCGATATTCTCACCCCTTCGGGTGTGCTTCGCGATCGCTATGCTCAATTCTCCTTGTCTCGTATGCACCCTACGGCAAATCAGGACGACGGTAAAAGAAAAGGCAAATATATCAACTTTCTTGCTGCGTTAATTAGCTCTTACTTAATTATCGCAGTATAATAATACAATCATGGCACTAAATAACTCGGGGTACTCACAATCACAGGGGCTAAAACTGCTTGAATTAGCTGTCCAGGAATTTGGCCCAATTTTCACATTGGAGCAACTAAAGCCAATCGCCCGCAATCAACAGTTATCTGCCGCACACCTTCGTGTTCTAATCAGTTCCCTTGCCAGCGCAAACTGGATTGAAATAATTAAGCGAGGCACATATGTGGTTAATAGCCCCTTATATTCAGGAGAAATCCCTTCTTTTGCAATTGCATCTGTATTGGTCCAACCCTTAGCGATTAGCCATTGGTCAGCTTGTTTCCATTATGGTTTTACCACCCAGACTCCGACAATGGTACAAGCATCAACGCCCAAGAAAGTGATCACGCCTGAAATGCGGACTGGAAAAGCATACAGCCCTCGAGGAAGAGCAGCCTGGCGTGCCTATGGATTAGAATTCGAATTCATCCATGTGAAGCAGGACCTATTCTGGGGATTTGAAAAGATATGGGTAAGCTCCTGGTACCAGGTTAACATCACTGATGTAGAACGAACTGCCCTGGATTTGATTGCCCGCCCCGATATCTTTGGAGGAATATCTGCATCTATTGAAATCCTGGAAAATTCTTTAGGTCAAATTAATATTAACCGTCTTGTAGAATATGCTCTGAAGTACGATACAGGTTCTGTTATCAAGCGCCTTGGGTGGGTTCTGGAAAACTTTGGGGTATGTGATAAAAACCTTGAAAGATTGCAGAGCTATCCGGTGAAAAGATATTACCCGTTGGATCCCACCGCCAATAAAGCCGCGCCTAAGAATATGCGTTGGCAAGTTCTGGAAAATCTAAGAAAGTCATAAATGCCTAATGTCACTCAGCTCATCAGAAACGTAGCACAAAATAAAAAAGTCCAGCGATATATTATTGAGAAGGACTATGCGCTTAGCTATCTCTTGGCTGCGATTACCGCTATAGAAGTGCTGAATAATAATCTCGTTCTGAAAGGTGGTACGGCTCTAAGAAAGCTCTACTTTCCTGATTACAGGTTTTCTGAAGATCTGGATTATTCTACGCGAGTGAAAGGGCGCATTGATCAAATTGATGAGCTAATGGAAGCCGTTATTCGCCTAATGAGCGAGAACCTGAATAAACGCGGCCCATTTCAAATCACGTTTGAAAAACTTGTTTTGAAACAACCTCACCCAGGCGGTCAAAAGGCATACATCGTACGTGTGCAGTTCCCTGAGCAAAGCCAGCCTCTATGCCGTCTTAAAGTGGAAATCACTGTTGATGAACCCATTCTTTCACCAATAGAAAATCGCCCCGTGTTTCATGGTTTCGCAGAAGATTTTCATGCTCAAGTGCCAGTATATTCTCTGGCAGAAATAACCGCAGAAAAATTACGCGCTTTGTTGCAAAGCAAAGCTCGCTTGCGTGAGCGCGGATGGGGCGCCAGCCGGGTCTGCAGGGATTATTATGATTTATGGAATCTTTTGCAGCTTTCTGAAAGTAAACCACCCGATTTAATCTCTATATTGGAAAATAAATGCAAAACGAGAAACGTATCTTTTAGATCACCGTATGACTTCATATCAGATGATTTAATTGCCGTGGCAAATTCGGAATGGAAGCAACAACTTTTACCTTTTGTACCAAGCGCCTTGCCAGCTAATGAATTATTACCCCAGGTACAAACCTTAATCATATCAATCTGGAGGTAACATTATTCTTCTGCGATCTCATGACCGCCCTTGAGGGCCGTGATTAAGTCGCGCCGTTTGAGCGCGCGCTTACGGTCAATCTCCACCATGCCCGCTTTATCATCCGCCAGCTGCAGCAGCGCCTGCGTCCACGCGCCGCTCACAACCTGCGTGTGGTTCACACGCCAGCGCTCGACAACCACCGGCAGTTTATCCGCATTCGTGATGCGCGTATGCTGAACGGTCTTCTCCACACCGTATGCTTCCACCTGCGTTTCATATTCTTCCACCTCCGGTTTAACTGGGCAGATCTGCATACAGGCGCCGCATTTGATGCAGTAATAATCCGCCAGCACCAGCTCGCCATCCTCGTCAATATGCAGCGCGCGTGTCGGGCAGATGTCGGCGCATGCCAGGCATCCTTCCACGCATAACTCGCGCCGCAGTTCAACTTTGCCCTGCCAGGGCTGTTCGACCTTGAAGGCGCCGTCGCTGGCCACCTCGCACTGCCGGCAGCGGATGCAGTGGGGATCATCCACCACAAGAGTATCCTCTTTCTTGTCGTAGCTGATCACTTTTGTGGGGCAGTTATCGATCACGAAATCTTTGCGCCCCATATCAAATTTATCCTTTGTAAAAACGGTTGACTGTACCAGTTCCGGAAATGCCTCATATTTGATGACCGGGTTCTCCGGCTCTCCGTTGACCGTCATGGTGATCACGCTTACAGGGCACATTTCCATACATTCGCCGCAGAACACACATTTTTCCGGGTCAATATCTACCGCCTGCTTCTGCACCATGCGCCCATTTTCCAACACAGCGTCCACGTGCGTGATCGCATCGACCGGGCAGATGGATGGCCCCAACTGGCAGCCTACACAATTTTCAAGGTCCCACCGCATCACATAATGGCGGGTGACCATCGCGCGTTCAAGGATGATCTCCTTTTCATTCTTAGTTGCTCTGGTAACTCCTCGACCGCGCATATTCAGCTCCTATAAGTCCAACGGCAGTTCATTTAATTCTGCCAACGAGAAAACAGGTCCGTCTTTGCAGATATATTTTGTTCCCAAATTACAACGCCCGCACTTCCCCACCCCACATTTCATCCGTTTTTCAAGCGAGGTAAAGATGTTCTTCGGCGCAAATCCCAGCTCAACCAGAATCGGCAGTGTATATTTGGTCATAATAGGCGGACCACACACCACCGCGACCGACTTTTTTGGAGACGGCGCGACATCTTTGACTACGTCCGGCACATATCCGATATGGTGATCCCAGCCCTCCTCCGGCACATCAATTGCCTGGTGAATTTCCATATCCGAACGCTGATACCAGGATTTGATATCCGGTTTATACAGGCACAAGCCGGATGAGCGCGCGCCATAAATGACGACAATCCGGCCGTAATCTTTTCGGTACTCCGCGTGCATAATGTGTTTCGTAAGGGCATACAGGGTTGAAAAAGCGCATCCGCCGCCAATGACGACGATGTCTTTCCCTTTCCAATCGCTAATCGGAAAGCCGTTCCCCAGCGGACCGCGCATGCCAATGCTATCACCCGCCTGCATGTGGTGGATGGTATCCGTAAAAGAGCCCACGTTCTGGACCGTGAAACGGACAAAGTCACCTTCCCAGGCAGCCGAAGCGACCCCGAAAGGTGCTTCACCTTTTCCAAAGATCGACAACTGGCAGAATTGGCCCGGATTGTATGCCTTGAAAAAGGCACTCTCATCAGCTTTGTTCTTAAAACTTAATTCAAATGAGCGCAGAGAAGCGTCATCTGTCTCTTGAATAATTCTTTCTATCCGCATGGGGATTGGTTGATACAAATTGTCCATTTAAAAATCCCTCATTGTAGTTTTAGTGAAGTGATCGCCGTAACCATCTCACGAATATCCAGATTTACCGGGCACTGCGACACGCAGCGCCCACAGCCAGTGCAGCCGCTAACGCCCTCGTTATCCACCCAGTAGGCAAATTTATGCATGATGCGCTGGCGTGTGCGCCCCGCTTTGCTCGGCCTGGGATTATGGCCAGACGCTTCCTGTGAATAAATGCGGAACATACAGGTGTCCCAGTTGCGCACTCTCTGGCTTCGGTCCACTTCATCCACGATGTCGAAGCAAAAACAGGTCGGGCAGAGATAAGTGCAGACACCACAGCCAAGACAGGATTCGGAAATCTCTTTCCAGATGGGTGTGTCAAACGCCTCATATAATTTATCTCTGATCTGCTCCAGATCAGCCGGTTGATGCTCTTTTACGACGCTGCCCTTGTGGACAGCTCGCACACTTTTGCTATGCGCATCGTCGGCGGGGGTCAGGCTTAAGATCAGATCCTCCCCTGCTTTCGTCAAGGGTTTCAGGAAATACACATCCTCCAGTTCTGTGACAAGGATGTCCGAGCCCTCTTTTCCAAAGGGACCGCTCCCGACTGTATCGCAAAAACCAGTTTCACACATCGACGTGCATCCAAATGAAATAATGAGCGTTTTTTTCCTTTTCTTTCCCCAATACAAGTCAAAGTCATCCGCCTTGTTAAATATAGTATCCAAAAGCCACACAGAGCGGGCGTCGCAGGGGCGCATGCCAAAGATGATGCGCTGGCGAGGTACGTCCTCCGGCATAGTATAGCTGCCATTTTGGTAATTAAACAAAACTTCTGATTGGGGCAAAAAAACGCTTTTTGGCGGATAGATTGTATTTTGAACGCTGTCAAGGACAATCTCTTTGGGATCGGTGATATGCTTGAATTGGATACCCTCTTTTGAGGCAACCGGCGCGATCAGATCGCAGGATTTCATCCATTTTTTAATAGTTTTTTGAAACGCAGTCTTTTTGATAATTTTTGGTGTCATGATATAAACCTGTTCTTATCATCCAGAGTGATCGTCGCGAATGGGGGCTGCTTTTCTTCATCTGCTCCCACTTCAAACCCATATAAGTCTTTCATGTCATCATTCAGCTTGTCGGTCAGGTAAACCATCTTGATGTCCATCGGGCAGGCGCGCTCGCAAGCGCCGCACTCCACGCAGCGTCCTGTTTGGTGGAAAGCGCGGATGATATGCCAGGCTTGTGTGCCTCCGGGAGTAAGCATGCTTTCGCTCCATCTGGGAGCAATATGGTCTACAAAACATTCTGTGCAGTAGCACATCGGGCAAGCCTCGCGGCACGCGTAACAGCGGATGCAGCGGTCTGTTTCTTCCGTAAAAAGCTTGTAGCGAAGGTTTGATGATTTCTTTGCAAACGTATCTCCCCACGTAGGCGGGAGGTCTTCATTTTCTAATTCATTGGGCTGAATTTCACCGATGAGAATATCCACACCCACAGGTTCACGGCGGGTGCATTTCCGGCAGGAATCAACGATAAACTCGTTCCGCTTGAGCACTTGTTTTTTGCCAGCAGCCTCAAGAATTATCTGGCTGCCTTCTTCAACCGCGCTGGTTATTGGTCCGTTAGCTGCATTTTGGATCTTCTTCCAATCGAGAATGCCGCTGCAGGGAACACCGATCAAATATAAATTCTCCCGATCCACCTGATGTTCGATCGCCAGCGCCCGCACCGCCCTGCTTTCGCATGCACGGCAGATCAGCCCAATACTTTTATCTTTCGGCTGATCGTGCAGAAATACAGCGAGGTTGTTCTGGCAGAAGCCATTCAGGATCAGTTGCTCTGCGTCATCCGGCGAAGAGAAGAAAGCCGGCTGCGTTTTCAGCGGGATGGTTCCACCCTTGAAACCGATTACCAGATCCACTTTCTTTTCAGAGAGGATGCGTGCTGCTTCCTTTCTTACCTGGATAAAATCATCCATAATTCTGACCAATGATTTCGCCTTTCAATGTATTAAATTTCTCGTTCGGCTTCAGCTTTTTCAGTTCAGCGCTGAAGGCGGCAATTTCTTTCTGAATGACGCCTCTTTCATCGATATTCATCCACAAGAATTTAAACCGTTTTGGTTCTAATCCCAGGAAAATAAAGAAACTTCGGAATTCATCCAGTTGGCGCCTTGCGCCCAGGTTGCTGTTGATAAAATGGCATTTCTCCGGCATGCATCCGCTCACCATCACTCCATCCGCTCCTTTTTGGAACGCGTTCATGATGAAGAGGGGGCTGATGCGCCCGCTGCAGGGCACCTTGATCAGTTTGATATTATCCGGCAGGTCCTGCTCCACCCAATCCTGGTCCGCGCTGCTCGCCAGGCAGTATTGGCATTGGAATAGTATGATCCTCGGTTTACCTTTCATGCCGTATCCTTTACCGATTCTTCGGTCAACCAGCTGCTCAGCAAATCAACGACGCTCTCATCAGTATAGTCTTCCATCAATTCAATTGAATTTGAACGGCAGACAGAAGAACATAACCCGCAGGCCATGCAGTGCCCACTGTCAACTTCTGCGATAGTTAAATTTTTTCCGCGGTTGGGCACATTCTTTTCAACCAGATGTACCGCTTCATACGGGCACACCTCCACGCACAGTCCACAGGCCACACACGTTTTCATGTTCACCTGCGCTGTTTTAAGTGGAGAATAATACCCAGCTGCGATAGCCAGTTTCTTGACTGCCGTGATAACACCCGATATATGGATCTCCTGCGGGCAGGCGGAATAGCACAGATCGCATGCCGAGCACAGCCAGGTGGTTGGGCTGTCAAACGCGTTCTCAAGCATATCCATCATCACCATTTTCATCATACGGCGAGGATTATATGCTTTGTCAATTTTTTGCTGGATCAAACACCTGCTCACACACGTCCCGCATGAATAACACACAGATACATGTTCACCGCCCGGGATTGCCCGGACCTGGTCCATCAAGGTGGTCGGTTGATCGTTATTTTTCATCCCGTACCGTCTCTATCGTCATCGCAAGCGCTAATTTGTCTGCATAGTCAGATGCCTGAGTCACATCAGGAACTTGATACATGCGCCGCGCCCGTTTTTCCATCTGCGGACGCAGAGTTTCGATTTCATCCAATAATTTTTCTTTACCGATATCATCAAGGGTCTGCTGCATTTCATCAATCACATTGGCATATTTCTGGCCTTCCGCGGCTGAAATCCACGCGATCCGGAATCGACCGGGGCTCATGCCTAATTTCTCAAATGTCTTCTGAAGGCGATCCGCACGTTTCGCGCCCACCTGCTGCCCGGTGATATAGTGGCAGTCCTGTGGATGGCAGCCGGAGTAAAGCACAGCACCCGCGCCCAATCGGAAGGCTTCATAAATAAAGTCCTTATCCATGCGCGCAGAACACATCACGCGTATGCCGCGCTCATTCGCGGAATATTCAAAATGGCTTGTGCCTGCCATGTCAGCGCCCCCATAAGAGCACCAGTGGCAGCGGAAAGCAAAGATCTTCTCTTCCGGCTTTTCTGCCAGCAAAGCACGAATCTGCGCCAGGATCTGCGCGTCCGTGTAATGCATCTGAGTCATCGCGTTATGCGGACATTCCGCCACACATCCGCCGCAGCCGTGGCATTTGGCAATTGTCACCTGCGCTGCTTTTCCCTGTTCCACAACGATGGCGTTGTAAGGGCACGCTTTCGCACAAATACCACATTTCTTCCCATCCGCGCTGACACAGCGGTCTTCCCAAACCTGCGCGATGATCGGCTCGATCTCCCATTCATCCGAATGCAGGATGCGCCCCGCCCTGGAGGCAGCTGCTGAACCGGAAGCCACGGATCCCGGGATATCTTTTGGCCCCTGGCACGCGCCGGCTAAGAATATGCCATCCGTCGGGCTGTCTATTGGCCGTAGTTTCGGATGGTATTCCATAAACCATCCACCCGGACCCTGCTGGATGTTCAGTACAGTACTGACTGAATCCACATCCGGCTGCGGTACTGCTGCCTGGTTGAGCATGACCATATCATATTCATATTCAGTGACCAACCCAAGCGTGATATCTTCGGAATGGACGAACAGGTTGTGGGTCTTATCATCTTCCGTGATCAGGCTCGGCCTGCCCTGGATGAATTTGATCCCCATTTCCCGTGCTCGTTCGTAAAATTCTTCATATCCCTTCGAAGGAGTACGAATATCAATGTAGTAAATACTCAATTCTATGTCCGGGTACATCTGCTTCAGAAGGATCGCGTTCTTGATGGCATACATGCAACAGAAATTTGAACACCAGGGATTGAATCGTTTGTCGCGCGAACCCACACAGTTGATAATCGCCAATCGCTTGGGGTTTTCTTGATCGCTCGGACGAATTAAGTTTCCGATGGTCGGACCCGCCGAGTTATTCAGCCGTTCCATCTCCATCGCCGTAATCACGTTTGGATAACGTCCATACCCGAATTCCGGGATGACACTCGGGTCAAAATGGTTGAATCCAGTGGCAACTATGATCGCACCAACATCCACCCACTCCAGCTTATCTTCCTGGCTGAAATCAATTGCATTCAACTGTCCGCATGCTTCCACGCACTTATAACAATCAATGCATGATTCCCTATCGATCGTATATAGCAGGGGAACAGATTGGCTCATCGCTATATAAATCGCTTTGCGTGGCGCCAGGTCCATCTCAAATGAATTGGGTACTTCAATCGGGCATACCTTCGCGCAATCACCGCAGCCATTGCAGCGGTCAGCAATTACATAGTTGGCTTTCTCTCGCAGTTGAACTTTGAAATTACCTACATACCCTTCTACGCGTTCAACCTGCGTATATGTTCTCACATCAATGTTGCGGTGACGCGCCGCGTCAACCATTTTAGGTGCGAGTATTCATATACTACAGTCCATCGTGGGGAAGGTCTTATTGAGCTGTGCCATGACCCCTCCGATGGTAGGTTCTTTCTCCACTAAGATCGTTTCAATGCCCTGGTCTGCCAGATCAAGCGCTGCGCTGATGCCAGCTACGCCGGCGCCAATGACCATCGCCCGTTTGGTAACGGGTACCGTGATCATTTCAAGGGGCGCCAGGAAGCGCGCTTTCGCAATTGCCGCCGCTGTGAGGGCTTTAGCTTTCTCCAAAGCGCCTTCAGGATCATGCCCATGCGCCCAGGTGCACTGCTCACGAATATTCGCCATTTCCATCAAGAATGGATTCATTCCCGCTTCGGAAACCGCGCCGCGGAAAGTGGCTTCATGCATGCGTACAGAACAAGCGGCAACAACCACACGATTCAGGTTGTGCTTTTTTATTTCTTCTTTGATAAGAGTCTGCCCGCTGTCCGCGCAGGCATACAGGGTATCAGTCGCATGCACCACACCGGGCAGTTTCGATGCCCATTCTGCAACTTCATCCGGCGGAATCACTCCAGCAATATTCGTGCCGCAGTGGCAGACATATACGCCAATCCGTGGTTCCTCAGGGTTTGGGCTCTTGCTCTTACTCTTGCTCATACAGCTCCTTTAGTAAGTTATTCACCATTGTTGTATCTGCGCGGGTACGCAGATACGGCTGTTATTTTGGTCCGATGACTTCCTGTTTGATCAATTCTCTACGCGATTTCTGAGCCCGCTGTTCAGGCGTGGTCAGTGCCAATGCCTCTTTCGGGCACCACAGCACACACTGCGGACCATCTTCCTCGTTCTCACATTGGTCGCAAATCTCCACCAATCTGGCTTCATGGTTCATGGAAATAGCGCCAAAATCACATGCGTCAATACACCAGGCACACCCATCACATTTGGTAGCTTCTAAACGTATCGTACCTGTTTCCGGATCTTGAGAAAGCGCCTTCTGCGGGCAAGCGATCACACAGGGCGCGTTTTCGCATGTGCGGCAGGCAATAGCAGTAATCAATACTTCGTCCACCCGCACTGTGCGGATGCGGCTGTGGTATGTGTTATATTCACCATTTTTCGTGTATGAGCACACATATTCACAGATCTGGCAGCCAATGCACAAATCTGGATCGCAATCGATGTAATTGAATTTTGATGTAGAAACAGCCATATTTTTCCGCCTTCCTTAAACGCCAATCTGCTCAGCGACATCCGGCATACCGAGCTCTTCCAGTTTCTCTTTCGGTATCATCCCGTCTTTGTTCCAACCCTTAGCTTTGTAATACAGATCTTTCATGTATTCCAGCTCTTCATCCGAAGTGAAATGTCCGGCAGAAGGGCCTTTTGTCATTGGTTCGTTCATCCAGCGGTAGGGCAGCATATCATCCGTGCGCTTCCATCCTTCACGAATATTGAACGCTTTTTTAATGGTAAACGCCCGTTCGCCGATTAGGTCAATATCATCATACTCATAATTCCATCCAGTAGTGGCATTGATCAGGTTTGCGATCATCGGCCACGCCCCAGCGCGGTCAGCTTTTCCCGTGAAACAGCGCCGGATGAATTTGCACAGCGGCAGCGTATCATACACGGCCGCGTATTCTTCGGTGCTGCGGGCTAACTCTCCACGCGTATCATCCACAGTAAATCGATCCACCACCCCTTTGATGTCCGGGTCATACGAGGCAGTGCGGTTGTGGCATGGACCGCGAGTGCCAACAGCAGAACCAAGCGAAAATGTCTTCAAGCCGCGTGCTTCGTAGCCAGCCGTTTCCAATCCCTTGGAGTGCATCGCCCATTGACAGGATTTGGTGCCGCGTTCCTTATCGATCATTTCGCTTGCCCTCTTTGTTCCCTGTGAAAGCAGCTTCCCGATCCCAATCTGGTCGCGGATCATCTCCGCGGTTGCAACCGCTGCCATCCCATTTCCAAAAGTCAATTCAAGCCCATCAGGAAATTTCTCACATTTAAAATCTTCTTTCGTGAGGACACCTCTTTCAAAGCTTTCCATCGCCCAGGAGAGAGTAATACCCATAGACATAGCATCCATCCCGCCGTGGTCAGCGATCTCAATCAACCTGATCGAGGCATTCAAATCGTTTATGCCCAGGTTGGAGCTGTTCGCGAACAGGCATTCATATTCAATGCCGGTCATCGCTCCGTCCCACGGGCCTGTTTTCGCCATTGACATCTGCTCACAGGCAATCGGGCACTGCGCGCAGGCTATTGTTTTTACATGATGATGTTCATGCAGGTATTCACCGCTTATCTTCTCGGCATCCTCAAAAACACCCTCCTGGTAATTCCGGGTCGGCAGCAGCCCCAGCTTATTCATATTCAGAACATTTGTGACTGTACCCAGTAGACGATATTTGGATGTGTGCGGTCCCTGAGCAGCTTTAGTGATATCGAAGGATAATTTATTCAGTGTTTCCGGGTCAGCTACTGTGATTCCTTTCGTGCCGCGCACTGACACAGCTTTCAACCTCTTAGAACCCCACACCGAGCCGTGTCCGGTACGTCCCGCTTGCCTGCCGTCATTGGTTACATTCGCGTAGCGTACCATATTTTCACCGGCTGGACCGATAGTTGCGGAGCGCGCCTGGTCATCTGCCAATTCATCGCGGATCGCTTCTTCTGTCGCAAAAGTGCCTAAACCCATCAATTTACTAGCATCGCGAAATTCTACACGTTCATCATCAATGAATATATATATCCACTCTTCACTGGCGCCATGAATCACCACGCCATCCCAAGAGGCACGTTTGAGCGCAATCGAAAACCATGAACCAGAGAGGCTGTCGCCTATGAAACCGGTCATGGGAGATTTAGATGCTAATCCAAACTTGCCGCCCACCGGCACAGGTGTACCGGCAAAAATACCATTGGCGAAACAAATAGGGTTTTCTGGTGAATAGGGATCGCAGCCCGGGGTAATATTCTCCCAACACAAGCGGGTTGCCATCGAAACGCCCCCGATCCATATCTTATACCAATCTTCAGTTTTTTCTTCAACCCAGGTTTTCTGTTCAATCAGATCAATATGTAATATCTTTCCACTGTAACCAAACATACTTTTCTCTCCTCGCAAGTATGAATTTATCCGGTGTTATCCACCGGCTAATAATGACAACAAGATCAATCGATCGCCATCTTTCGGCTGGTAATGCAGTTGTTTCTCATTTAGGATCTGTTTTCCATTTATGCTGAATAGATTCGTGGGGATAAGCGTCTCCCCGTCTTTTTCGATCACTTCTCCTACCAAAGGGGGAAACTTACGGCCAATCGCGCGCACAACATCCATTATTACAGCTCCATCCTCGAGGGGAAGTTGGTATTCCATTTTCCCCGTTAACATGCGGGAGATGCCAGTAAATTCAACAAGCACTTGAATATTGTCCATATATATATTTTACTATCCGTTAGCTCTTTTTGCGAGTGATATATTGCACCTTTAATGAACGCAAGCCGGACAAATTATAATATAGGATAACCGGCTCTGGTTAATACCTGGAGGAAAATATCAGAAAATATTTTAAAGATTCTATATTGTATAATTTAGATATATTTTATCATATTAGCTTCCGCGCGGACCGAATATGAGCGTGCCCAGTCGTATTAAATTTGCCCCTTCTTCAATCGCCACTTTATAGCTGTTGCTCATGCCCATTGATAACACCCGCATTTCTACGTTGGGAAGCTGCTGCCGCTGGATTTCCTCATACAACCGCCGTGTTTCCTTATAGTACGGTCTCGAAAGTTCCGGGTCCCCGGTTAGCGGTCCCATTGTCATCAATCCCGCCAGGTGCAGGTATGTCTGCTGACTGAGCCACTCCGCTAGAGTTTCCACGTCCTCCGGCACCAGACCGGTTTTATTCTCCTCGCGCCCGCTGTTCACCTCGATCAACACCGGCATTTTTTTTCCAATCTCCGCACAGCGTTTTTCCAATTCTTTCGCCAGGCGCAGGGAATCGAGCGTTTCCACCATATCAAACAAATCTACAGCCAAGCGCGCTTTATTACGCTGCAGGTGCCCGATCATATGCCATTTTGCGTCGAAATCAGCCAGAGGGATCATCGCCCGCGCTTCCTGCACATAGTTATGCCCAAAAGTAAACAGCCCTGCCGCCTGCGCAGCGCGCACTTCTTCTAATGTGCGCGTCTTGGAAGCGCCTAAAATCTTCACATCCTCAGGTATTTCTTTTCGGATCTGGTCGATCCGTTGTTTGATCTCGTTTACTGTTTTCATTCTGCCTCTATTTTACGCCATAATCCAATCCTATATCTTCTGCAGAATATCTGAAAATTACGCTATTTGATAAAGTATCTATCGAATGATTTCTCCTGAATCCAGATATGGAAATTTATTTTTATAATTTAAATACAAAGACATCCTGATTGAGGATGTCTTTGTGATCTTATTTCTTTTTTGCCTGATTGGCTACCACATTGATAGCGGCATTGACCGCATCCTGGTCACCCAGGTAATAGTGCTTGATGGGGTGCAAATCTTCATCCAGTTCATACACCAGCGGCACGCCAGTAGGGATGTTCAGCCCTGGAATCTCCTCATCAGAGACATTATCCAGATATTTCACCAGCGCGCGCAGCGAATTGCCATGCGCGGCGACAATAACCCGTTTTCCCGCCTTGATGGACGGAACGATCGCGTCAATCCAATACGGCAGGAATCGCTCGACAGTGTCCTTCAGACATTCCGTGCCAGGCACCTCGTCAATCGGCATGTCCGCGTAGCGGCGGTCCTTACTGGGATGACGGTCATCATCACGCGCCATCTCGGGCGGTGGTGTGCCATAACTGCGCCGCCAAATATGCACCTGCTCTGATCCTAACTTTTCTGCCATTTCCGCCTTATTGAATCCCTGCAGGTCACCGTACATTCTTTCATTCAGCCGCCAGGAACGTTCTACTGGAATCCATGTCAAATCCATATCTTCCATAACAATCCATAATGTTAGGATCGCGCGCTTGAGCACAGAAGTGAAAGCCACATCAAAGGTGTAGCCTCCTTCCTTTAGAAGTTTAGCTGCAGAATGCGCTTCCGCAACCCCTTTTTCAGTCAAGTCCACATCCGTCCATCCTGTGAAAAAGTTCTTTTTATTCCACACGCTTTCACCATGTCTTAGTAAAACCACTTTGTACATTTTCTATTCCTTGTTTTATATAATTTTCTAATAGGATCTAATAATCATCTATCCATATAATAATACAACAGTTTGTCAAATCAAAAAGAGAATCGCATGAAAATAAATGTCGGAATGCAAGCGCCAGATTTCACGCTGCCCTGCCACCTGGGCAAAGGCGTCACGTTAAGTGACCTGCGCGGAAAAACGACCGTTCTGGTTTTCTTTCCTCTCGCCTGGACCCCGGTCTGAACAGGCCAGATCCCGTCGTATGAAGCACTTTGTGAAACATTCGCGGGATTAAATGTCCAGGTTCTGGGCATCAGCGTGGATCACATCCCCTGCTTAACAGCATGGGCGAAAAGTTTTTGAGAGATCAATTATCCTCTGTTAAGTGATTTTTGGCCGCATGGAGCTGTCGCGGAAAAATACGGCGTCCTGCGTGAAGAGGGACATAGTGAACGAGCGATCTTTATCATCGATAAAGACGGCATCATCCGCTATATTGACATCCACGACATCAACGATCAGCCGGATAATGAAGTCCTTTTAAATGAATTAAAAAATATCATCCCTGACGCGAAAAAGAAGATCAAGCACCTTTATAAAGAAGAAGATATACCCGAGGGTAAGGTCATTATGTACTGCACTCCATGGTGTCCGGACTGCCGCCTCGCGCGGGATTGGCTCAGGAAGCACAAAATCAGCTTCTCTGAAGTGGACATTTCCGTTAACCTCGCCGCTGCACGTCAGGTCCGAATCTGGGGAATTGGATCCCAGGTCACACCTGCTTTCAATATCAACGGCGAGATCATTCTCGACTTCGATAAAGGTAAATCGGAAGATCTGTTATTATAAAAAATGGGCGTGATTTCAGCAGAGGAATAACAAATTGGTTAAATGACTAAAAAAGGCAGGTTTTCAAAACCTGCCTTTTTCCATTTATTTGATTGAGTATTAATCATTCAAAAGGCGTTTTTCGCCTTCTAATGCGCGCAGAGGTGTTAGGTCCTGTGAAACTTCCAATGTACCTTTGTAATTTCCGCTCGCATCGTGCAGCGCGAAATAACGGATATGAATAAACATCCCATTCATCTGGATCCAGAATTCAGCCGTATCCCTTGTGCCCGCTTTGAAATCATCCAGGATCTTCTGCACTTTGTTCATGCTCTGGGGAGGATGGCAGTTCTGCACCTTGCGCCCAATGATTGCCGCAGTGCGTTTGAAAATTCGATCGGCTGTTTCTGAGAAGAACAGCACTGTGTCATTCTCGTCAACATAGGTAATATCAACTGGTAAATGGGTCAGCAGCATATTAATCTGTGAGATCGATAGATCACCAGTGGTTAATGGAAATTGGGTCATTGTTTCTTTCCTCTCTTCTTTCTCTTCCTTTTTTAATTGGTCAACTGGTTCTTTTTTCTCACTTTCGATCGGCCAGTCGGTTCCGCGCGTTACATAACTATAACCAAAATCTGGTTCCTGGCTATGGATCGCGAGCCAGTTTTCTTCTGCCAGACGTTCGATCGCAGCGGGAAACAGGATCCGTTCTTCCTTATAGACCATTTCCCGCATCGCATTTTCTAATTCAGCAAATTCCTGCTGTATTTTATCCATGCTTTCATTGCTAACATCTTTTCCCGATTCAATCTCCGCCAAGACCGACTTCCACCCCTTGCGAATGTCGTCATGGATGCCCCACATCACAGAAGAAGGTCCACTGAAGTTGACTTTTTCCAAATATGGAAATAATATGTTCTCCTTACGCAGATAATGCATATCAAATTGCTTTAACTTCTCTATGCTGCCTTTCAATTTCTGCGCCAATGCTTCAGATTGATCTTCTTTCAATTTATTCAGAGTTTGCTTGGCGGCATTCAACACAAACGCAAGCAGTTCATTCTCCGCGCGAAAAGTATATATCGGGTGACCAGACATCATTTCTGGAGGCGGCTGTTTGTCAAGCGATTCACGGAACATCGCCACGTGTACATCACATAGATACTGGATGTTTTCCACCGGCATACCTTCTTCAATCAGCGTCTGCTCAATTTCAGATATTTCCTGGGCAGTTGCGGTACCTAACACATCTGCGAATTCCTGTTTAACGTCTTCATATGCCTCGCCATCATGAATGCGCTTGAGCGCGGTTTTAATCTTGTCTTTTTTTTGGCTTATATTATTGATAAATTCACTCATAATTGATCCTCCGATTAATCAGCCCAGCTGATCTGGTAATAGCATGCCACAGCGCCTTCCGTGCACACCGTTTCACACTCAGCACACAAAGTACACTGTTCTGGATGAGTAAATACCAGTGTATTCGCTTTGATCGCCAGCACTTCTTCCGGGCAGGCAT
Source organism: uncultured Pelolinea sp. (assembly GCA_965195205.1). Taxonomy (GTDB): domain Bacteria; phylum Chloroflexota; class Anaerolineae; order Anaerolineales; family Anaerolineaceae; genus Pelolinea. Next base: position 88,982 of record CBDAFG010000126.1, read on the forward strand.
CCACACAGATGCCGCACAGAGTGCATTTTGTAACGTCGATCACTGGTAAGTTCAGTTCAGCCATGCTTGTTTTTCCTTTCTGGGAATGAGGATACCAACATATTATCAATCCCGATATGACTTAAGTCTTATTCGTAACCACCTGCTGTCCGCTCCAGACCTTCACGATTTATCAAAGATATGTTTCCCCGATCACGCAGGATAAGCCCTTTTTCTTCAAAGTCTCTTAGAGTGCGCCCGACCACATCCCTCACGGTACCAATCTGGCGCGCCATATCATCCTGCGTCCACCGCCGCCTTGCGTTAATCAAAATGTTTTCTGCTTCCCGCATCAGAAAAACCGCTGTTCGCTGCCGTACAGTAAGCAGCGCCAGGTTACTTGCCAAACCGGTCATGCCTGCTAAACGTTCTGCCATTTCCTGCAGGATGCGCACCGCAAATTCTGGGTGCCTGGCAAGGATGATTTGCAAATCCTCACGCCCCAGCACCAATATATCTGTCGGCACCAAACAACGTGCGTTAGCTAGATTTTTTCCCTCTTTCATCAGAACCGGCGCCAGGTTAAAGCTGTCTCCCGCATGCAGCACACGCAACGTGTGCGCCCGTCCATCAATCGCGGTGCGGTAAATCTCCGCCATCCCAGAAGTGATGAAATAGACTGCCTGACATTCGTCCCCTTCCCACAAGACTGGCTCTCCTCCCGCATAGGAAACCGGCCATCCCCGTTCGTCAAATGCTTCCAAAATAGTCTCGTCAGCATCCGCCAATAGTTTAATTTCTTTCCATTCGTGATTCATTATTATTGCTTATTTTATACTTAAATATTAAAACCTTATAATCATTGAGCCTGGGAAGTGGTTGGATCCATTAACCAATAATGCTTTAGCATATATTAATAAGACAATCGGTATGTACCCAAGAGACCAAAGCTGTACACAAACGCTCCTCAACAATAACATATTTCTTTTGTGTACAATGAAATCCTACAGCATTCAAGTGGCCAGCCACGCACGAAAAATTTTTAAACCCTGGGAGATCGTCTTTCAGTTTTTAAATGTACTTTCATTCAAAAAATAACAATTAATAAAAAATAATTTCACCTTCCAGGAATATTCATTAAATTGCTCTAAAAAGAAAAAATATCTCAGAGCAACTTTGAAAGCACAATAAACATTGCTAGTCCCACACCAGAAAGAAAAGCAATGCTGGAATGTTCTTTTTCCTCTTGTTTTGCTTCAGGCAACAGATGAGAAGCAGACACGTATAATAATATTCCAGAGACAAATCCGAGCATCAATCCCAGGCTTGATTCACTTAGTTTATTTATCAAAGGGTAAGCTATAAATGCTCCTATAGGAGTAGTAAGTCCTGCTACTAAAAAAGCATACAGCATAGCGGTTTTCTCTTTCATGCCGCCCTTAAGCAAAACAAGGTAAGTAATAACACCCTCAGCGAATTCATGCACAACCAACCCAGTTCCCGCAAGAACGCCAACCAGTATTGATATCTTAAAGGTTACTGTATATATGATGCCGTCAATGAAAGAATGGATTCCTATCCCTTCAACAGCAGTTATGCCAAAAGCGAGTGTCTTTTTATGTGTATAGCGTTTTATCAATTCATTACTAAAAAACATGAATAGAAAGCCAAAGAGTGCCATGAACCCCGCGTAAAAGTTTTTTCCAATAGCTGTAGGCAAAGTTAATAATAAAGGAGTTGATACCAACATCCCCGCAGCAAAACACATGAAGTAAGTTTTTGCTTTTTCAGCCCATTCCCGATTTCTAAAAATAGCCAGAATTCCAAGACTATTTATCAAAGCTGAAGCCGCGGCAAAACTTGCGATATAAATGAAAGTGTTGGAAAGTTCAAACATAATTTTCTCCTCTAAAACCGATAGGAATATTTATTCTTTTTTCAATGGATCTTGGCTTTTGACTGACATTGGCTGCAGATGCCAAAAAGCTGAAGCCAATGATCGTCGATACGAAAGCCTAATTCATTGCTAACCTTTTTGAATTGCTGCTTGAGGTTAAAACCATCAAAATAGACTGCTTTATTGCAGGAAGTACAAATCAATAAATGCTGATGACCAAATGCGGATTTAATATACTTATTGCAGCCCTGCGGCTGGTGCACTTTCTGCAACAACCCAAGTTCTTCCAGATTCTCTAAGGCCCGGTAAACTGTTACCAGTCCCAAATTTGGGAAAGATCTTCTGCCCAGGTCATATACCTCGATTGGTTTTAAAGCGCGTTCAACACTTAACAAAACCTCCACAATAACACGCCTTTGGCGAGTGATTCGGTGGCCATTTCCCTTTAATCTTTGCAGCCAAATATTAACAAGAGATTCTGAGTTTTTATTTCCCATAATAATTCTTTATTGATAATGATAACTGTTTTCAATTATAAATATTTTCTTGAGTTTGTCAAGATTAATAATTAAATGCGAACACAAGACAAGAACATTCCCTTATTAAGATGTGAGAGTACCTCCCTACACCCTATACCTCACTTCTGGCGCTACCATCATTTCGGTAGAGTCAGCCTATTTCCCTGGCTTTTTCATCAAGAAAGTATTCGCCTCCTTTAATTAAGGTATTTTATCTATTTCAAAGAGTTGGACCAATAATAAAATACTAGTATATAATCAATAATGACATAATTTCACTATTGAACATTTGTACATACCTATATCCAAGGAAACATTATGGCGCGAAAACAATTTGTAGATTATCGACTCCTGCAAAAAGTCAGTAAATTGTATTATGACAATAACCTCACCCAAAAGGAAATTAGCGGAAGGTTAAAGATATCTCGCCCAAAAGTTTCCCGCCTGCTGACGCAGGCAAAAGATTTTGGCATTGTTAAAATCACAATAAGCGGAATTCCTGGAATTCACACCGATTTTGAAAACGCGCTTGAAAATAAATATGGAGTAGATGAAGTATATATTGTGGAGGTTAGCGATCCACAGTCACAGATCGCCGTTTCTACTGAAATTGGTATTGCTGCTGCTGATTATTTCGTAAGGGCTGTAACTGACCCGAGCATAATCGGTATATCCTGGGGAACAACACTCCGCGCAATGGCAGACTCCATACCAAACATGGACTATCGAAAATCGGAATTAATTCAGGTGCTCGGCGGTTTAGGACTACCCGAATCAGAAGCACACGCCACCTATATCCTCAGGCGCATGGTTGCACAGATCGGATCCAAATTACATCTTCTCAATTTGCCCGGCATCCTGGATCATGCTTCAGTCAAGCAAGCTGTTCTTTCGGAATCATATGTTAAAGAGGTTTATGCTCTTTTCAAAAAACTTGATATTGTCTTTTTAGGTTTGGGAGCTCCAACACCGGAATCAGTGATAATGCGGGACGGCACAATTTTAACTGAAGGAGAGTTAAAAATGCTCCTTGAAAAAGGTGCGGTTGGAGATATTGCACTGCGGTTCTTAGATAAAGACGGCAACATCGTCCAATCAGAAATCAACGATCGCGTTATCGGTATTTCCCTTGAAGAACTAAAGAACACCAAGCAAGTAATAGGGCTTGCGGGGGGACCGGACAAAGTGGATATTATCCGAGCTGCACTGCGGGGAAAATTTATCAATCACCTGATCACCGACCATCTAACTGGCGAAAAATTGCTTATCGATTAGGAAATAAAACCTTGAATAATAAATTGAGCTTTCTAAAGGGCGGAATTGCCCAGATCGCACTCGTCGTAAAAGATCTGGATAAAACAGTTGAAAATTATTGGAAAATCTTTGGGATTGGCCCCTGGCATTTTTACACATACGAAAAACCCTTTGTAAAGAAAATGACCTATATGGGTAAAGACGCAGATTATTCCATGCGGATCGCCCTTTCTTATTTTGGACCTATGCGAATTGAACTAATTGAGGTTAAAGAAGGAAACTCAATTTACAAAGATTTTGTAGAAGAAAAGGGGTATGGCGTTCAACATCTTGGTGTTTTAGTGAAAGACATGCAATCAACCATCCAACAGGCTGAAGAAATGGGTTACAAAATCATTCAGGATGGGTCCGGGTTTGGGCTCAATGGTGATGGGCATTACGCATATCTAGATTCCGAAGATGATTTTGGGATTACTTTTGAATTAATTGAACGCCCCGATGGAAGAAAAGAACCTGAAAAAATATACCCCCCTGATATTAAACAAGATACAAAACAGAAATAACTTCCCTATACTTGATTCTTATGTTTTCAGGTTTTAAGATGTCTTGTCAACTGCATCATTATTAATGATTGCCAGCTTCGCACAAAAAATCAGCAATTCAATTTGATTGATCACTTCAAATAAATTTTTTCCCCAGGATATCAACCCTTTTTCAAATGAAAACATGAGTCTTGTTAACTTATCAAGAGTTTCTAATTGGTCCTCCGGCAGCACAATGAACTTATCGAAGATTTTCGAGTTAGGAAGACAAGTCGCATTCTGAAATTCAATTTCCTTAAGAAGCAATTCATATATTATCAATGGATGACAAACGACAATAGCGTTTGCTTCAGTGTTCTGGTAAATTCTCTTATGCATAACCAGGTCAGCTGATTGTTTTCCTTCTTCCAACGACCAATTTGAGTGGATTGAAAATACATCTAGATTAATTTGCTCCTGAAATTGATTCCATGAATTTTTATTTAAAGCAACAAAATGGTTCACGGATTGCCTTACGCTGATTTCAAATAGATCCCTGATAACATAATCTCTGAATGCGATCGCATTCAGAGATTGTTCAATTTCTTCTTGAATATTTTTCGATATTACTGAATTAATTGTTTTGGTTTTTCTGGTACTCAATAAGCTTATGTTTTTAACATACCTAACTAAAAATTTATTAATTTGTTCCATATATCAATTCATGAACCAAAAACCATCTTGTCTTGCTCCCGACGCAGCTTGACTATCAGCTGGTCCTCATTCAATTCGATGTCATCATAGGAGATTGCCTCTCCTTTTTTTACCGGATTAACCATTTTTCCACCGATGACCAAGCCCAGTGGAACCAAATTTTGTTCTCTGGCAACACTTGCTTTGTCAATCATGCCATAGACAGTATACCCCCCCAGCGTATCAATTATATCTCCCGGGTTGAGGTCTTTCTTTGCTACAGTAATCGTCTCCGCAACTGGAGCACATTTCGCGTTAAGCGTTTCGGCATTATCCAACATCACATGGGCAATAGTAATTGGTGTCTCAAGGTTAGCAAGATGGTAGGGGCGGTATAAACACCAAAAATCGCCGTGCCCACTTAAACCGAGATAATTAAGATCTTTCTTGATCTTCGGCTGGTCAGTGGTGATGATAACAAAAACACCTGGTGCTGGTCCAACGGCATAATCCACCGCCCCTCTATTTTCAAAAATTCCACCTGCGGACTTAGGGACAAACATCTTGGGCAAATCCTCAACCTTACAGTTAGGGCCATACCCACCACGAATTTCAGGAGCAAAACCGGTCGCATTTCCAACAGCAGTCATCTCGACCATAGTTTTAGTTCCATCCACAAAAGAGCAAAGCATTTTCACACTCATCTTTTTATCCATTGCTCTTTGTTTTAAAGTGTCTGGAGTTGCAGATCGGTCAAGAGGATTATTCTTTCCTTTACCGATGGCAACAATCTCGAAACCCAGCGCATCTGCAAAATCATAAATTTCTTTTATCGATCCGGGCTCATCACCTGCTACCAGAGAATATATGGTGCCTTTATCAAGCGCTTTCTTTGTAAGATAATGGCCAATAGTAGCATCTGTTTCAACGTTCATATTGATCATTGGCTTTCCAGCTTCAATGGTTTGATTACAGACAATCGCACCCACGTTTGGTATTCCAGTGCTTTCCACAATCGCATCCAATCCAGGAATATTGACCAGAAACTCAGATGAATGGGTTGCCACACGCTGTCCAGATTTTATAAGTTGATCTGCTTTAACCAAATCATCTTCTATCCAATGAACAGTTGCGGAATCAACACCAGCTTCTTTGAATGCATCCATAGCTTGAGTAGCCAAAATATCCGCGACCGCCATCACCTTTAAACCATGCATTTTTTCAATCTGGGATATAAGCCCTGTGCCCATTTGCCCAGCACCAACTAAACCTACCCGGAATGATCCTTCTTTGTTCTCTCGTTCTATCAAACGCTCTTTTAGAGTTGCCATGTTTACCTCGTATTTGATACTTGTTTAAACTAATCGCCAGTTATTTTTAGAATCGTTCCAATCTTAATTGGTGGAATCGGTTTGCTTTCAACACACACATCGCCAGGTAACTCAACTTTGTCTTTACCGTTAAATTTGACGATTAAATGACCCAGATTTCTGAAATTTGAATTTGCCACTTCTCCAACAGCCAGCACTCTGAATTCATGATCGTCAATAAAAACCACATCGCCAGATACCAAATCTTTTATTAATTCTCTGCCATCATGGATGATAGAAAATTCCACTAATTCAGGCGGAGCATCCTCACCAAAGAAAACCAATATACCCGCGTTGGTGAATTCTTCGACTAACGGACCTATATTAGTGACTGTTGCCGCATATTTTATCAATCGATTCTCCTTTAATTAACTGCACCACAATTCCCTCAGAACCAATTATGAATCTGAGTATTAAGTAATAAAGTATTTATTTAATTGTTAGTTAGCTCGATGCTCGATGCAAAATTTTAAAATAAGCCTGCCAAGATCCGCTCTATATTACTTATCTTCTTCCAGGTCTTGAACTCTCACGCCTGATACGAATAATTCTGGTGTGATGAAGCGGAAAAGCGGCCCTGCTGGTTTGGTAGCATATATATCCACAGTGGGAACTTTCTTCATAGGATAAACACCCACACGCGCAGTGCCACCGCAATCGATTACCGCACAGGCAATCTCGTCAAAAGCTACGCCGCTTCGGAATCCATCTTTGGCGGTCCCACCGGTCAGATCTGCGATTTTCTGCGCTACTGGGTGGATACCTCCGCCAGTTATTGAAGCAATAATATCGCGGCCGGGTTTTGGCTCAATTGTTAATGGTCCGCCCCATCCGCCTGGTCCTGCTTCAATTACTAATTTCTTATAGTCTGCCATAATTCACTTCCTCCAACATTGCTAATTGCCATGATTATATAATTTTTTATAATGCCTGTTTGCTTTTTTATACACATAGGAGCAGCTTACTGTTTCAGCTGCCCCTATGCATTAAGAACTATTTATTAGCTGTACATTCCGATACTGGCAAAATAAGCCAGGACAACGGAAATGGGTCCAGTAATAAACCGTGAGAACAGAACGGCTGGCACACCAACTTCAACAGTCTCAGGCTCCGCTTCTCCCAACGCCAAACCAACCGGAATAAAGTCGCAACCAACCTGTGGGTTGATAGCAAACAACGCCGGAAGTGCCCATTGGGCAGGAATTGAACCATTGGCAAACTGAGTTCCCAGCAGAGTACCAATAATTGAGGCAATCACAGCACCAGGCCCAAGCAGGGGTGAAAGTACTGGCAGGGCAATGACGAGGGATAACACAACCAGGCCCGTTAAGCTGGAAGCCAAGGGGGAAAGAGTGTTTGCAATCCAATCGCCGATACCGGTGGCCAAGATGATACCAATGATCAGTGAAATAAAAGCCATGAAAGGCAACACATTGGTCATAACCTGATCAATTGAATCACGACCAGCTTGATACAAAGAGCCAACTACTTTACCAACAGAGCGACCCATATTTGCTAAAAATGAATTTATTTTTTCCATTATTTTTCCTCCGCCTATTTCGCTTCCTTGGTCTTCCACATGGCGGCTGTGATACGTTCAGTCACAATACCACGCATTAGGATGACAACAAGGCCAATTAACAGATAGCGGATAGCAAGTTCTGCGACGTTATAGCCAGCTTGCTCTACACCATTAGCAATCCCAGCCCACACGAAGATTTCTCCGGGGTTGATATGTGGGAAAATCCCTAACGGTGGGTGTACATAAGACACTGCCGCATCATAAAAAGCTGGCTTATACTTCTCGGGTAAGAATCTTCCCATTGTGTAGGCCATCGGGTTAGTAAGGAAGAAAACCGAAAGGAATGGTAGAACTACATAACGAACCGGGTAGTACAACAAACCCTCTTTAGCGGCTGCCTTACCGACACCCTCAATTTTTTCTGGGCCAATCATAGCAATCAAAGCATTCACGAAAGTCATTAATACGACTAACAGTGGAACAATGCCGACTACTAGACTAGCGAATACGCTGCCGCCCTGTTGGAACAGGCCAATGAACCATTCAGCAGCTTTTGCAAGAGCTTCCATTATTACGACCTCCTATAAGGTTGTGTTACTATTATTTTTGCTAAATATACATACAACTGCGTTCTATCATTATTCTTATAAACACCTCCTCTTCATTTAATTAATATAAACATCCAAAAATCGCTAGGAATTATTATCACCTTTCATCGTTACACTTTTTATCTTGTGTTTTTCAATTGTAGAACTTGCTTCGCCATCTTCTTTATTAAACTCTCTCGCAGCATTTTGAAACGCTTTCATCAATTTCTTTCTCAGGGGAAAAGTTCGAGTCTCATCGAGGAGATCATCAGAATGCAAACCCTCCAAGGCCGACACGGATTTTAATTTTGCGAAGATAGTCATTCCAGTCATTTTTTCTGCGTGCAGAATTTTTTTGTCATCGTCAATGACTAAAACCGCATAGGTTTTTCCAGTCCAAATCCCCCCCTCCAACCCAATGGAGGTCAAGCCGCTCTTACGAATTTCCTTCAAGCGGGTAAAAAAACGTTTGGTTTGCCATCCGGTTAACAAGAGCTGAAATGCCAACCCAAAAGCCAAAGCTAAAATCACAATAGAATAATTAAGCGCCACTAATTAATTTCTCCTTCTCGAAGTATATTTTTTGTTTGAATTACTTAGAATAAGGTCTCTTTTTATAATCAGAATTAATGCACAATTGTTCATTGTTGTAATATTGTTATTGTATTTTATATGATTTTTATTAGAAAGTCAATATCATAATGGAGGGTGTTGAAAAACAAGTTTTATGAAGAAAAAAACCTCATTTTGCTGCCGTAAATGGTGGTTTTTACCTAAAAACATGTTGCATTTGCTCATTAATGTGACTATTTCAACACCCTCCCTTATATGTTACTTTTAACTGTAATACTTCATACAATTAAGGAAATATAAGGCTTTTTACACATAATCTCGATGATCTTTTTTACCCGACACTCCAAGGCACTTTATTATTCGCTTTTATATAGATCGCATCTCAACCTGCTTATAACACTTATAATTGACCAAACTCTTCGGGATCTCGTAATCTGAAAATTCTCGCATCATTGTTGTTTTTGTTATTATTGCCATTCATTTCAACCCAACAATTCCTCACTGGGGGTGATTTTTTAATATTTGAAACAATAAATTTTCCAGGTAATTTACCTGTTATAATTTTTGCTTATGAATTTTTCCAAAAATACCTGCAATAATTTTTTACAATAAAAAAAGATTTAAGTACAAAAGGAGATTAATTAATGTCATTCCCGGAAATTTCCCCAACCGTTAGTGTGGTAATTTTTTCTATCTGGCTTATTTTGTTCTTATGGGGCCGTTCACAGTTAAATAACATCAAAAACGCAACAACTCAACTCGTCCTGGAAAACATTGAGGCAGCGAAGAAAAAGAATAAGAATCTCACGGTTGAACAGTATTACCAAATACTATACCCAAAATTTAAAACCTATGTAAAAGCCAACGCCAAATTTGTCCCACATAAAACTGAACTATTTCCCATGCCGGCTAAACCCGACTATGTGAAAAAACGCATCCACTTCACACCCGAATGGGTAGGCGCCTTCCTAAAACTTAATGGTCACACTATTATTGCGAACAGCCAGCAGCAAAAAGCTATTGACTACATTATTGAACTCTCCAAGATTAAAGACCAAAAACAATAACAAACTGCTCTTATTTATTTTTCTAATCCAAGAAAATTATCTTTTTTATCCTCATAATTTCTATTTCCGACGATTTATTTCACAAATGTGAACGTTGCTCAATTAAATGCCAATTTTCATTGAAATTTTCTATTTAAAGTGATATTATCGCATTTGGCTAACATTACTTGTTGCATTAATTTTTTTACTAATAACCTGTGCAATGACTCCCTTTTTTTCTTCGGGGCGTGACAATTGTTTTTCTTACAAACTTATGGGTCTGATTAAAGAAATGCCCCTTTATATATTTATTCGAAAGGAGGTGCCTCACAAAAATATACTAATTGAATATCCAAAAAACATTTGAAATAAAAGCACACTAATAATATGGAGAAAATAATGAATTTAGATACTATTATGCAGGCAACCAGTGAGGTTTTTGCCACTTTTGGCTCAGCTGTGTTTGTGCCTGTAATCATTTATGTGATTAGTTTAACTCTCGGCGTTGACTCAAAGAAGGCATTCTTCTCTGCAATCTACGCAGGTATTGGTCTAACCGGTTTTGCATGGTTGATCAACTCATACATACCGATCATTGTCCCCGCAGTGAATGCATTGGTAGAAACGACGGGGTTTGACCTGCCGATTGTTGACATCGGCTGGCAGGCAACTTCCGTGATCGCCTATGCAACCCGCGCAGGAATGATGTTCTTGGGCTTTGGCTTGCTCTTCCAGGTCGTTTTATTCCTCACTAAATGGACTAATGTTTTCATGCCTGGCGACCTGTGGAATAACTATTCCTACATGTTCTGGGGTTCTTTGGTCTACGTTGCCACAAACGACATCTGGCTTGCCATGGCTTGTATGTTCATTCAAGTACTTTACAACGCTATCTTTGTTGAAATGAATTCCAAGCGCTGGGCAACCTATTATGGTTATCCCAATTGCGTGGTCCCTGCCCCGCACATTTCACCTGCAACACCGTTTGCAGTAGCAGGTAACTGGGTATTAAATAAATTGGGTGCTTACAAAATTCGCTGGCGCCCTGAAGATATCCGAAAACGTATTGGTTTCCTCGGTGAACCCATTATTCTTGGTTTGATCCTCGGCTTATTGATTGGTGTCCTTGGCCACCTAAGCGATATTGGAACCTTAGCAGCTTGGGGCAATATTGCCACCATCGCTATTTCCACCTCAGCCATCATGGCAATCTTCCCACGCGTTGCCAATATCTTTGCTGGCGCCTTCATGCCCATAACTGAAGCTGCCCGCAAGCGCAACCTCAAGGGTGCCAAAGTTGGTGATGAAATGTACATCGGTATCAATGACGCCACTGGTTACGGCGAACCTGCCACTCTGATTTCCGGCATCATACTGATCCCTATTATGCTATTACTATGCGTGGTACTGCCTGGTAACCAAACTCTTATCCTGGTTGACCTAATTGCCATCGCTTTCATCATCCAACCCATTGTTGCAGCAACCAATGGCAATATTTTCAAAACCGTGCTCCTGAGTTCAATTTGGTTCTCAATTGGGTTATACATCTGCACTATCACTGCTCCATTCTTCACCCAGGTGTATTCACAATTTGCTGCTGAACCTCTACAGGAAGGAATGATGGTAACCTCTGGCATGATAGCCAATAAACCCATCATGGGCGGCCTAATTTACCTGCCCATTATGAACTACAAATGGGTTGGTGTCGCTGTTTTGCTTGCTATCTACTTCCCCGTTTATTTCCTATGGAAGAAAAACAAAGTCAAGGTTCAAGACTTTATGGAAACACAAGCTGCATTGGATGTTATTGAGTCGTAGGAAATTCTAGTTACGCAAAAAATCGGGGCTCATAATCTAAACTATGGGCCCCTTTATATGCCAATTAATAAGGAATGTACTACCCATGGAAAAAGTTATTGTCAGCGAAGAACTGATGGAAATCAATTTAGATGCATCTTCCAAAGAAGTAGCAATAAAAATTTTAGCTGATAAGCTAAAAGCATTGGATTATGTGACCGACGATTATTATGAAAATGTAATCAAACGGGAGAAAAAATTCCCGACAGGTTTGCCTACTGTTATCCCAATTGCAATGTGCCATACGGAACGAGAATTTGTAAATCAAAGTGCACTTGCAGTAGGTACTCTCAAAAACCCAATTGAATTTCGGGATATGGGAGCACCTGACCGTTTTGTAAAAGCAGAGATCATCTTTCTTTTAGCACTTAATGATCCGAAAGATCAGGTAGCCTGGCTAAGAAAAATGATGGTTGTTTTTAAGAGCAAGGAAGTAATGGAAAAGATCAAGTATTCTAAAAATAAAAAAGAGTTAACTGATATTATCAAGGAGTTTTTGTTATAACAATATTTACCTTGCCCATTTAAAAGCTCGATTTTAGGCAATGTTATAATTCAATATTAAAATTAATAATTGGAGAAAACTTAATGGCAAAGAAAAAAATTAATATCCTTACTGTTTGCGGTTCTGGTGTAGTCACTTGCTCAATGTTCGACCAAAGAATTAGAGAACATTTATCATCTTTGGATGTTGACATAGCAATTAATGGAACCCTGCCTCCCTCAGTAGAATCACTTGTGAATCGAGGTGACGTTGATTTTGTAGTCAGCACCACCAAATTACCCGGAAAGATTGATGTACCCGTAATAATGGGTGTATCACTGCTCTCTGGTTTTGGCGAAGATGAAACTCTTGAAGAAATCATGCAGGTTGCTAAAGATATTTTGGCAACAAAATAACCTCATTCTTAGATCATCCTTACTGGGTGCGGCTCTTAGATCATCCTTGCTGGGTACGGCAGGGATGATTGTTTTATCAAGAATCTGGCAATTTAGCACATACCTCTTTTCGAAAGGAAGCAAATGAGCAGTGAAATATTACCTATTAATATATCGAATGCGGATCAGGTAGGAATCGTGGTGAAAAACTTGAATTCCACCATTGAGCAGTTCAAGCTCTTGTTAGGTACAGAAAATTTTGATATAGTCGATTGGCCAAAACCTGGCACGGACCCTGAATCTACTTATTATGGTAAGCCAGCCCAATTCAAATTAAGGATAGCTTTTACCCAATTGGGCAACCTGCAACTTGAAGTGATTCAACCTATGGAGGGCAAGAGCATCTTTGCGGATTTTCTGGAAACCCATGGACCCGGTTTGCATCATATACGCTTCTCCGAAAAGAATTTCGATCAAAAAGTAGAACAACTGAAAAAAGCCGGCATCCAAATGATCTCTAGTGGGCGGGGAGTTCGCTCCCCTTCTACATGGGCTTATTTTGACACCACTAAGTTCCTGGGAGGAATTTACATTGAATTAAGAACAGCAATCTAAAG
>CBDAFG010000127.1:0-15833 GCA_965195205.1 uncultured Pelolinea sp.
TGCTGACGGAAAATTACATGATTATAAAGAAGGACTATACGGATTATTTCTTGGGACAGTTCCGAAACCCGCATGTCGTGCCATTGAGAAACTATATCGCCTGAACAAAATATATACAATTGGTTTTGTTCAAAATGAGAGGTTGTTTGGAAATGCGACCATCTTTCTTCCCAAGGGTATTGAGTTAGAGAGCGCAGAAATAATCAAGCTGTTTATTGAACAGGCTTCCATCGCCATTCAGCGTATGCAGGCTGAGCAAGCGCTGAATCAGGAGAAGGAGAAGGCCCAAAAATATCTGGATATCGCGGAAGTGATGATCATGGCACTCAATATAGAGGGTGAAATAACTCTCATGAACCAAAAAGGTGCCGAAATTCTTGGATACAAATCAGAAGAACTTATCGGAAAAAATTGGTTTGACACGTGTGTACCTGAATCAGACAGAAAGCAGAGGAAAAAATCATCTAATGATTTTATGGCTGGGGGGGCTGGGCAGGGGAAACATTTTGAAAATACCGTCTTAACAAAGTCGGGAAAAGAACGCATCATCGGCTGGCACAGCATACCTTTATGGGAATGGGAAGCGGATGTGAAGCACAGAACTGGGTCGTTGAGTTCCGGAGAAGATATCACCAATCGGATGCGGGTGCAGCAGCTGCTGAACACGCTCAACGATGCTGCGGTTGCCATGGGAACATCCCAGACACAGGAGGAGATTTTTAATGCGGTTTCAAAAGAGCTTGATAAGCTTGGATTCACTGCAGTGCTATTTCCGATTGATGATACTCGCAGTAAGTTATCAACTCGCTTTTTAGGTATTGAGTCAAAAACACTCATAGCTTTAGAAAAGATGCTGGGGTTTCAAACAAAAGATTACTGGTTACCGATTGATTCGATAGACGTATTTAGTCAAGTAATCCGAGAGAAAAAGACCCTCATTTTCGATAACACACTTGAGTTATTAAAACAGATTTTATCCAAACAATTTAAAAAGGCAGCAACTCTAATTCCACAATCACTAAAGACAACTATAAGCATCTGTGCTCCTCTGGAAATTGGAGATACAGTTATTGGGTTATTCGCAGTAGGCTCAAAGAATCTGACCCAGGCAGATATTCCGGCTGTCACTGCCTTCGCTGACCAGCTGTCTTCTGCCTGGAACAAGATCGGATTATTACAAAATTTAAGGACAACCGTGGAGGGTACCATCCACACCATCGCGGCGACTGTTGAAGCGCGTGATCCCTATACCGCCGGGCACCAGACACGCGTGGCTGATCTGGCTGCTTCCATAGCAAGAGAGATGAAACTTAATAGTGAACAAATTATAGGTGTTCGGATGGCCGGCATCGTTCATGATCTGGGCAAAATACAGGTGCCCGCTGAAATTCTCAGCAAACCGGGCCAGTTGAGTGAGCTTGAATTCAGTCTGATCAAGACCCATCCCCAGGTTGGCTATAATCTGCTGAAAGAGATTGAGTTCCCCTGGCCGATAGCTCAGATGGTTTTGCAGCATCATGAGAAGATAGACGGCTCCGGTTATCCGCAGGGTCTCAAGGGTGAAGAAATACTGTTAGAAGCCAGGATTTTGGCTGTGTCAGATGTGGTCGAAGCCATGTCCTCCCACCGCCCCTACCGCCCGGCGCTGGGCATTGAAAAAGCCCTCAAGCAGATCAAGAAGGATAAGGGAACGCTGCTTGACCCTGATGTGGTGGATGCCTGCTTGAAGATATTTAAGGAGGGATATAAATTACTCGAGAATTAGAATATCCAACTTCCTGATTAAGAGTCAGTTGCTGATTCCCCGATATATTTTAAAGAATCGCGGTAAATCAAAGAAAATATTTCTTTTATAAAAAAACCCTGTCAGGCTCAAGCCCCCAGGGTTATTGGTTCTATTCCTAAAATCGCGTAAAAAAAGCACCTTTTCAGGCGCATTTGATATAAAAAGGTAGCGGGGCTTGGATTCGAACCAAGGACCTCCGGGTTATGAGCCCGACGAGCTACCGCTGCTCTACCCCGCATCAACTTGAGGAGCAATAATACCATGTGGGAATATATGTGTCAAGCAGGGTATAAAAACATCATTTTTCACAGTGAGTTTCGCCACTTTTACAAGAGCAAATGATCACCACACTGTCTGCTGTGAACCATCGAGCTAAATACGGCAGCGCTTAACCAATAAAAAACCGTCGTTCACCTTGTTGAGAATATTCTTTTATGCAAACCACAGAAAAAGGAGTTCCCCGGTTAGGTTCCAGACCGGACTGCTTGCATAAATAAAGGAACGCAGAATATCAGAAGGAAATACAAATCCGTTGATCTCATCATGGCAGCAATAACCGATCAGGTCTATAAAAATGATCAATGTCATTGATATCGACAAAAAAACCGCTAAAGCGGCTTTTTTGCATAACTGTGAAGAAATCTGGTCATTCCTGAGGACAAAGCAGGAAATGACTCTGATTTTGGTAATCTAAAGATTCAAACCAGAAGACCCGCCTTTCCTTTTCGGTCCGCCCAATTTATACTGCTCCACAGCTTGGGCTGGGTCCTGTGCGTACAATGTATCTAATCCCTTAAAACGTCTGCGCCACCCGCCAAGTGGCCACCAGTATAAAAGCACCATAATGAAATATCCCAGCATAGTTATGCTGCCAACCATCTTGCTCCCGCCCTTTTTCTGGTCATATCGGAGTATAAAGGGCACTTCTGTAAATTTACAGCCCATTACGTTCAGCTTCACAATGACCTCCAGGGTGGATGTAAATCCCAATCCACGCAGCTGAATCATATTATTCCCAAAAATAGCCAGTGCGTCTTGGATGACCGCTGCTCGATACGCGCGGTAGCCGCAAGAATAATCGCTTACGCCATGAATACTCAGCAGGACACGCATAAAAATATTCGCGGATTTGCTGATGAACGCATGGTAGAAGCTTACTCCTAATTGCCCGCCGCCAGGTTGAAAACGGGATGTATTGACCACATCGTATCCTTCATTTAATTTGTCGATCAGATCAAAAATATATTTAGGCTCATGCGTGTCATCCCCTTCAACGCGCACGATCACATCATCCCGATCCGCTTTCCATGCGATATATTCAAAACCATCCCGCTCAGTTTCGCCAAGCCCACGATTGATCGGATGCAAAACCACATCGAGGTTTAATCGTTCCTTATACGCATTGAGAATCTCATCAGTTCGGTCCGTACTGCCGTCATTCACAACTACCAGGCGGTAGTCGCTGTTAACAAGAGCTTTTTCAAGTTTCTCCAGCAGCTTGGGTAAATCAGTCTGTTCATTATACGCGGGCAGCATGATCCAAATCATTTATTCTCTCCCTCTGCTCGTATCACCCAGCCGGACAAGCTCAAAGCCCAAATTAAGTACATTTGCCTTATCTAACACATTACGGCCATCAAAAATAAACGGCGTTCGCATAACTCGCTTCAACTGCTTCAGGTCAATAGACGCATACTCAGAATGGGCAGTCATCAAAACCACAGCATCACAATCCTTAGCTTTCTCAACCACATCACCTGTATATTTCTTTATAAACGGATCATGAATGACAATGCTCGCGCCCGTACCATTGATCAATTTAACCAGCTCTTCACTAGGGGAGTTGCGCGCATCATCTGAATCACTTAGATATGCGTATCCCAGGATCAAAATACGCTTACCGTCAAAATCTTCCATCCGATTCTTAAGCACATTGAATACGTGTTCAGGCATTCCAGAATTGATCTCACGAGCTGAAGGTATCAAACGCACAGGGATATTACTCTCCCGTACACTGCTGGCAAGCAGCCAGGGGTCTTTCGGAATGCAGTGTCCGCCAACGCCTGCTCCAGGAAGAAGCATTTCCCTGCCCGGAGATTTCCGTACCAATTCCCGCACACGCCATACGTCCGCTCCTAACGCTTCGCAAATCAATGCCACCTCATTCGCGAATGCGATCTGGACATCACGATACGTGTTTTCCGCAGTTTTAACGATCTCTGCGGTGATCCAATCCGCCGTATCCACCTCTGCTTCTACCACAATGCTGTATAAGTCCGCCATTAGCACGGCTGTTTCTTGCGTTCCCCCTCCCACCACACGGCTCATTTTTCGAAGATTATGAAGTAATTTTCCCGGCATCACGCGCTCAGGGCAGTTGCCTAAATAAAAATCTGTATTGCACACCATTCCGGTTTCTTCCTCAATGATCGGCAGAACCACATCCCTGATTGTTCCAGGCATCACCGTAGACTCCACAACAACCAGTGCGCCTTTCTTCAGCACAGATGATAAAGACTTCACCGCAGAGCGCAGCGCCTGATATTCAGGAACATGATCTGCGTTGACAGGTGTTTCAACGTCAATTAGAACGATATCCGCGTCACTCAGTTCCTGGTAATCCGTGGTCGCGTGAAAAGTGCCACTTTCGATAACCTCGCGAATTAGTTCAGCAAACCCGGGCTCTTTACCTTCAATCGGTGAACGGCCCTTATTGATCAGGTCAACCCGATCCTGTTTGACATCCACTCCCACAACCTGAAATCCATTTTTAGAAAATAGAGCGGCCACAGGCAGACCAACATATCCAAGCCCAATTACAGCCAGTTTAGCAGATCGGTTCTCGATCTTATCGCGAAGTGCGGCTATGAACATGCTTATACCTCAATGACCTGGTGCGTTTTTCCAGACTCGACCAGCGCCAGCGAAAGCCGTAACGCCTCCAAACCATCCTGTCCAGTAACCGGCATCTCATGCCCCTCACGGATCGCATTGATGAACGCCAGCAGCTCAGCTTTCAGCGGCTCCTGCCGTTTGATCGGGAATCTGGTCATACTGCCTTCACTCACGCCCCGGATGGCTCTGAATGGTGACCACAACTCACCTACTGCCTGAGTATTTTCATAGAAATAAAGATCCTGCATCAGGTCATCTACCCGGAATAATCCTTTCTCGCCAAGCACGAGTGTTTCACGCATTTTTGTGGGCGTCAGCCAATTAATCTCTAACGCGCCAGTGATCCCATCTGGAAACCGCAGCAGGCCAAATAACAGATCTTCATGATCTGTATGGATTTGCTGTTCTGTTTCAGCGTAAACACGCATTGGGTTCATTCCAGTCAGAAACCTCATAATATCCACATCATGTGGGGCCAGGTCAACAACAACGCCTACATCTCGAATCCGCGCGGGGAAAGGACCGGCCCGTCGGCAAAATATTTGGAAAATCTTTCCCAGGTCGCCATTTTCTAAACGAGTTTTTAAGGACTGCATAGCCGGGTTAAATCGAATGATATGCCCAACCATCAACTGGCGATCTAATTTATTTGCCAGCGCAATTAAGCGCTTGCCTTCTTCAATAGTTGCGGCAATCGGTTTCTCAACAAGGACATGGGCACCTTTCTCAAGTGCGTAGGTTGCAACTTTCTCGTGTTCTGCGGTAGGCACCGTGATCGAGACAGCTTCTGGTTTTTCTTTTTCAAAGAGATCCTCATAACTCGTGTATGTGTTAACAAAAAAGCGATCCTCGACCAATTGCAGGCGTTCACTGTTCAGATCAGAAGCGCCAACTACCTCTACGTCTCCCATCTCCGAATATACACGAAGATGGTTATATCCCATTGAACCTACTCCAATTACAGCTACTTTCATGCTCTATCCTTTTGCCATAAATTCATTGATGGATGATGCCACTTTTTCAAGGTCCTTTTTAGATAATGAAGGGTGAACCGGGATTGAAAGGACTTCAGTCGCAGCAGAATCTGCTTCCGAATATGTCTTATCATCACCGAACATCTCCATGTAAAAACCCTGTTTATGGATTGGAACCGGATAATAAATTTCAGAACCGATTTCTTCTTCCTTCAAAAACACCCGCAAATCATCCCGTTTCCCTTCAGGCACTCGAATTGTGTACTGATGGTACACATGAGTATATCCATCCGGTACAAATGGTACTGTGACGCCTTTTAGATGCTTATCATAATAATCCGCATTTGCTTTCCGCTTGTTATTATGCATTTCTAATTTAGCAAGCTGTGCATTTCCAATCGCAGCATGTACATCCGTCATTCGGAAGTTGTATCCCAATTCATCGTGGTAATAACGACGTCGCATTCCATGATTTCGAATCACCCGGCATTTTTCCATCACCACATCGTCATCCGTTGTGATCATCCCACCTTCTGCGCTGGTCATATTCTTGGTTGGATAAAAGGAGAACGTGCCAGTTCCGAAAGATCCAGCCTTTTTCCCTTTAAATTCAGAGCCATGAGCCTGGCAGGCATCCTCAATTACAACAAGGTTATGCTTTTTTGCAATTGCCATAATTTCGTCCATGTCACAACACAAACCATATAACTGCACCGACATAATGGCTTTCGTTTTTGGTGTGATTGCTGCTTCGATCTGAGACACATTCATATTAAAAGTTTTTGGATCAATATCTACAAAAACCGGTTTTGCTCCAACGAATAATATGGAATTCGCGGATGCGATGAACGTAAATGGAGACGTGATCACTTCATCCCCAGGTCCAATATCATAAGCCAGCAGCACCAAATGAAGTGCCGTCGTTCCAGATGTGGTCGCAATAGCATGTTTAACGCCGCACATTTTCGCAAAACCGTTCTCAAATTCCTTTACGCGCGGTCCTTGAGTTATGATCCCCGAATCTAAAACTTCCAGAACCGCTTTCTTTTCTTCCTCACCAATAATTGGTTTTGCCATAGGTATCATATTGCATTACTCCAAATTTCTTTTTTTATTTTTGTTAAATAACCGCACGCAGGACACTTCGCCATGACAGCACCTTCTTGTTCTCCTGAGTTCTCCAATTTTTCACCACATGGGCAAATAAAACCATGCAGGCGTGCCGGATTGCCAAACACTAATCCGTAATCTGGAACATCGCGAGTTACCACACTGCCAGACCCGATCATCGCCCATTCGCCCACAGTAATTCCACATCGGATGGTTGAATTCGCGCCGATCGCTGCCCCTTTCTTAACCAGCGTCTTGCTTAACACCCAATCATCGGCAGATTTTGGTGAGCCGTCAGCGTTGATTGCGCGCGGCCGCATGTCATTCGTAAAGCAAGCATGCGGGCCAACAAAAACGCCATCTTCAATTGTAACTCCGTGATATACAGAAACGTAATTTTGAATCTTTACGTTATCCCCAATATGAACATCCGCATCAATATATACACCCTTGCCAATATTGCAGTTTTCACCAATCACTGCGTTTGGGCGTACCTGGCATTGATGCCATATACTGGTATTCTCTCCAATTTCTGCGTTATCAGCAACCTCTGCAGTTGCGTGAATTAAAGGGGCCAACGTTTACCTCCCGATCAGAATGATTTTATTACCTTCACTATTTTATCAGCAGCATCGCCGCTCCCATAGATTTGCGGCCTATTTTCTTTGGGACAAAAGTCATAAAAACCTCTTGTGATCTTCTCATGATCCGCCCCGACCAACAGGTTCCATCCAGCATCCACAGTCTCCACCCATTCCGTTTCCTCGCGCATAGTGATGCACCGTACTCCAAGCAGATATGCCTCTTTTTGTATTCCCCCAGAATCAGTCAAAATGCATTCCGCGTTTTCTTCCAAAATAAGCATATCGAGATAACCAACCGGGTCGACCACTCTGACATTCTCCGAGAAAGAAAGATTGAAAACTTTCACCATCTTTTTTGTACGAGGATGAAGGGGGAGCACAACGACCTGGTCAATTCCTCGCAAACCGTCTATGATCTGTGATAATTTTTTCTTATCGTCCACATTTCCGCTTCGGTGGGCAGTTGCTAAAATATATTTTTTCGGTTGAAGATCTAGCAATTCTAAGATTTTTGACTGCTTATTCGCGATTTTAATGAAGAAAAACAAGGCATCGGCCATCACATCCCCGACAAGATGCACATTATCTATAATCCCTTCAGTTGAAAGGTTTCTTACTGATTGCTCGGTTGGGCAAAAAAGCAGATTGGATAAATGGTCACTCACGACGCGATTGATCTCTTCTGGCATGTTGCGATTATAGGACCGCAGTCCTGCCTCCACATGAGATAAAGGAATTCCCCGTTTGCTCGCCGACAGCGCGCCTGCCAGGGTGGAGTTTGTATCCCCATAAATTATCACATGGTCAGGTTGGATATCTTCCAAATACTGATCAATTCCTGTCAACATTTTACTGGTCTGATTCGCGTGGTTGCTGCTGCCAACCTCTAAATTTATATCCGGTTTCCGTAATTTCAATTCATCGAAAAACAACCGTGACATTTTAACGCTATAGTGTTGACCAGTATGCAGTAGATACTCACCATCAGATGAATTCCAAGCCCTGGAAATCATTGCTGCTTTAATAAATTGCGGCCTCGCGCCTACTATATGGATAATTTTCATAAATCGTCAAAATTCTATCATAATTGTCCCGCTGCTATTTTATTTACAGAACAATTATGCTGATCGTTTATCCAACAATGTGTTTGATCGCATACTGATAAAATAAAAGATAGATGGCTGAAAATTTAATCATCACCCAGACAAAAATAATCGCGCCGCAGCGGCGGAAAGACTACCTGACCAGGCCGCGTCTATTAGAGCTGCTAAGTGATCTTTTCGATTTCCGCCTGATCATAGTTGCTGCCCCCGCCGGGTATGGAAAAACCACCCTGCTCGTTGACTTCGCTCACCAATTTGATTGGCCAGTTTGCTGGCTGGCCCTTGAACCCATCGACCAGGACCTTACCCGATTCCTATCCCATTTTGTCTGTTCAATCAAACAGAAATTTCCCGATTTTGGGTCAGATGCAATTAAACTACTAGAAACCACACCAGCGGATCAGATTAATTTAGATTTCTTAATAACAACCATCACCAATGATATTTTCGAAAAAATAACCGAGCACTTTATCATCGTCTTAGACGATTACCATCTTCTCAAATCAAGCCCGAAGATTGACCAATTCCTCAGTGATTTTGTTCAACGTGCAGATGAGAACTGCCATGTAGCAATTACTTCCAGGAAATTATTGACTCTTCCAGACCTCCCGCTAATGGTCGCGCGCTCCCAAGTAGGCGGTTTATCTGTCGAAGAACTGGCATTCCAACCAGATGAGATCCTGAAATTATTCAATCAACTATTTAATGAACCGATCACCTCGCAGCAGGCAAAAGACCTGGCGGCTAACACAGAGGGGTGGATAACCGGGCTCCTGCTTACCTCCCAAACTTTAAAAAAGGGCCTGGGAGAAACCCGAAAAGTGACCAGAACTTCTGGGATAGGTTTATACGAATACCTGGCCCAACAAGTATTAGATCAACAACCTCAACACATACAAGATTTCCTTTTAAACACATCTCTGCTTGAAGAGTTCAACGAAGATTTATGCAGAGTTGTGATTGAAAAGGCGTTATCCAAAAAAGCTGATTGGAATGCTCTTATGGATCATATTATCCAGAATAATCTTTTTGTTATTCCGGTTGGCGAGAAATCACTTTGGCTGCGTTATCACCATTTGTTTCGCGATTTCCTTCAAGCAGCAATCCAAAAAACCCGACCGTCAGATGCACACAAGATCAAATTAGAACTTGCCCGTTATTTTAGGGAAAAAAGAAACTGGGAAAAGGTGTTTGAGATCTATGATAGTCTGGAAGATAAAGAAGCAATTGCGGAGTTAGTTGCCAGTATTGGCTCAGAATTTATCTCAAAAGGAAAGATAAAAAAACTTGCCTCCTGGATCTCGATCATCCCCAAGAATCTATATGATAACAATCCCAAATTGCTCTCGATCCACGCAAGCGTTACAGTAAGCCAGGGAAAAGTCCAGGAGGGACGCGAACTGCTTGATCGTGTCATCAAATTACTGCATGGTAAACAAGACAATCCGTCTTTAGCAGATAACCTCATCCGAAGATCCGTGGCTTTGAAGCTTTTAGGGGATTATGAAAATGCCATGCGTGACGCGGAAGAAGCAATTTCGTTAACAAAAAAGAAGCCTTCATTGAATCATTTGTATTCTGAAGCATTGCGCGCAAAAGGCATTATCTTTTATCAAAGAGGAAATTTAAAAGAGGGGTTAATAATTCTTAAGGAAGCCATTCATCTCTGCGAAAAAAACCAGAGGGAAGAAGACACAGCTCGAATTCTTATCGAAGTTGGTGCTATTCATGAGACCCTGGGCCAAATTTCAGAAGCAGAAAAAGCATATACGCGCTCATTAGCGTATTGGCAGTCCGTTGGGGATTCCACCTGGCAGCCAATCATCCTTAATAACCTGGGCGTTCTGCATCACACAAAAGGCGATTTTGTAAAAAGCTTTTATAACCTTGAAAAATCCATGCATTATTCTCAGACCACTGGCAATCGGCGCATGGAAGGATACTCACTCGCAAGCATTGGAGATCTTTATCGAGATCTAAGTGCACTTGAAGAAGCTGAAAACGCATACCAAAAAGCGCTTGAGATTGCACTAATAATTGAAGATAAATTCCTTCTTTTCTATCTCAAAACAGCTCAATCAAGATTAAGTACTAATAAAAATCAATTTCAGAAAGCACAGCTGCAAATTCGGGGCGCTCAAACAATTGCTAAAAAAAGCGGTTCGCTTTATGAGATCAATAAATACCGCCTTGAACAAGGCATAATCGATTTTTGGACAAAAAATTACGGGAAGGCAATTGAGAATCTATTAATATCAGAAGACTTCTTTAAAAAGGAAGGGCATATAGAAGATGCGGTCCATAATCAATTTTATCTCTTCTTATCCTTCATCAAGACAGGAGATTTGGAAAAATCGAGCCGGATTCTCGACGACATATTGGAGAAACTCTCCGAACCCCAGCGGTATATACCGAGTATGTCAGTAGCTAATGACATAAAGAATTTTCTCAAACCTCTAAGCATAAAAAAAGACCTTGGAGTGAAAATCTGCAGATTATTAAAAGAAGCAGATCAATTCCAAAAGTCGGCCCAGAAAAGCCGGCGGATAATTCGCAAACAAGCGTCCGTTATTCCATTCGCACCTGCAAAGATCATCATTCGCACATTTGGATCAATCGAAGTGAATATCAACCAGCGTGCTCTGAAAATTTCCGATTGGAAAACGCAAACATCACGCGATCTCTTCCTGGTCTTCCTTGCACATCCCGAAGGGTTAACTAAAGAAGAAGTTGGTGTGATTTTTTGGCCGGACGCTTCTTCGAGTGAATTAAAATTGCGGTTCAAGAATGCCATCTATCGAATGCGCCATGCCATCGGGTCGGATGTCGTGAATTTTCAGGATAATTATTATTTATTCAATCGTGCTGTTGATTATGAATATGACGTGCAGAATTTCATTGCGGCCATAAAAAAAGCGTCTGAAAAAATAAGTGTTGACCAAAAAATCAAGGCATTTGAAATAGCCGTATCCTTGTATAAGGGCACCTATCTTCCCCGTGTGGATGAAACATGGGCTGCTGCAGACAGGGAAAGATATTTAGGGATGTATACAAAAGCGGCAGAAGAACTCGCCTTTTTGTATCTGGACAATAAAGAATTTGAAGCATGTTTGGGAATTTCCCACTCAGCGCTTAAATTTGACCCATATAATGAGCCGCTCCACCGCATCTGCATGAACGCATATGCCGCCCTGGGCAATAAATCTGCCGTACGACGCCAATTCAACAAATGCCGTACGATCCTCTTAGATGAGATTGGTGCAGAACCGTCTAGCCAAACAATTGAGCTATATCAATCTCTCATTAATTAATGAGGAAAACGGAAATTAAGAAAATTACTTTCCGGTTATTTCCGTAATAAGAAAAGAGAAACAATTCAGAAAGGATATGGCCGCTAGCGACTTGATAATCGCACAAAAAAGTCATACCGGTCTCCCCGCCAAATTGAGATCAAGTACTCAAAGGGTGTTCCATTAATATCAAAGGTAATTCGAGTGATCTCAAATATTGGAGCATATTCATCAATCGCCAATAAAGATGCTTCCTCCTTTGTGGCAGGTCGCGTTCGAATCGTTTGTTCACCCTCATGAGGGTAAATGCCGTAAATATTTTTCCAAATATCATAAACCGAACCACCAAGATCTTTTTCATTCAATTCTGGCATTAATGCTTCCGGGTAAAAAGCTCTTTGCAAGCTAATTGGTTCTCCATTTGCAGATCGGATTCGAAATATTTCCCATATTTTGTCGCCTTCAAGCAAGTTTAGACCGGCCCGGATATGCGTGCGTGGATTTACCTTATCTACACTGATCACTTCCGTACCCGGTTTCCATCCTCTGCTTTTCATATCTTCAGTAGTCGAACATAGATAGGAAAGGTCCATCTCCACTCTGCGCCTTCTGATAAAGGTTCCCTTCCCTTTCTCTCGGCATATCAACCCCTCTCGCTCCAACACTTGCAAAGCATGCCGGATCGTACCTCTATTTACTGAGAAGAGATCGCTAAGTTCAGGCTCAGAAGGAAGCGCGATTTTTTCGTTCACATCAGGTTCTTCAAGATCAGCAATCGATTCTCTGAGTGCTTGAACGATCTGATAATAATACGGAATCGGTAGATCTTTATTAATTCTTTTTGGGTTTATTTGAGAATCAGTCATCCATAGATTTCCATTTGAATACTTGTATATACAAGTAAAAAATATTTTAACAAAGTGCACCTATATTGTCAACAATTGAAAAATTGACGATGTTTTGATTATGTGCTATATTACCCTGTGCACCTGTCTAAACAGGTTAAACTTGGATTGAAATATCAGAAACTTCTGGTGAAATTAATAATGGAACAAGTAAACCTATCTGGAAAAACAGCCGTAGTCACTGGTGCCGGGCGCGGCATTGGGCGCTCAATCGCATTATTGCTCGCACAGCATGGAGCTGCTGTGATCGCAGCCGCACGCACAGAATCCCAGGTCAAAACAGTCGCGGATGAGATCAACCAATCCGGCGGCACTGCATATCCTTACCCTTTTGACCTTGTTAATGAAACCGAAATCCTTGCATTATTCGCGTTTCTCGAGAAGAAAGCCGATAAATTGGATATTCTTATCAATAACGCGGGCATTGGATTATTCGGTCAAATGCACGAATTCTCCACAGAAGACCTGCAGACACTTCTGGACGTGAACATACGCGGCACTTATCTATGCTGCCGTGAAGGGTTACGGCGTATGATTCCTAATAAAAGCGGATATATTATCAATATTTCCAGTGTGGTCGGTTTTAAGGGCTATCCTAACCAGAGTGCTTATACTGCCAGCAAGCACGCGGTCGTTGGAATGACAAAGTCACTTGCAGTAGAAGCACAAACTCATGGCATCCGCGCCAGTTTGATTCACCCAGGGGGTGTGGACACCGATCTGGTTCGCAGCGCCCGCCCCGATCTCGATCCCGCTATTTTGATTCAACCGGAAGATATTGCTCACACAGTCATGTACTTATTGAGTTTATCAGAACGATGCGCAGTGGATGAAATTTACATCCGCCGGCGCGGCAGTAAACCTTTTTAACAAAAATTCATTTTTAAGGAGATTTTAACTAATGGCAAAGAAGAAAAACGTGTCCACCATTGAACGTGTATCCGCATTGATCGAAGAGCAAGCACTTACTAAAGAAGATTTAATGGGGTATCTGCGGCAGACCATGGAGATCCGCGCGTTTGAGAATAACATCTCAAATTTATTGGGACGAGCTGTGCTGAAAGGCGCATCGCACTTATATGCCGGCGAGGAAGCGGTTGCGGTAGGCGCAATTGGCGCTTTGCGAGATGACGATCTGATCACGAGCACACACCGCGGGCACGGCCACGGCCACGCGCACGGCGACAACGCCGCTAAATCAACAGATGACAAGCAAATGCATTTCAACAAGATGATGGCCGAAGTGCTGGGAAAGTCCGATGGCTATTGCAAAGGTAAGGGTGGCTCGATGCATATCGCAGATGTTGAACACGGAAACCTGGGTGCAACCGGGATTGTCGGTGGAAACATCCCTGTTGCAGTTGGAGCAGCCCTGGCACAAAAACTAATGGATACCGATAAGGTCGTGCTGTGTTTCTTTGGCGATGGGGCCTGCAATACAGGTACTTTCCATGAATCCCTTAATATGGCTAGTATTTGGAAACTACCGGTCGTATTCGTGGTTGAGAATAACATGTACGCCATGTCTGTTCCCTGGAAAAAATCAAGCGTACTTCCAAACGCGGCGGACCGCGGCTGCGCATACAACATCCCCGGGAAGGTCGTTGACGGCATGGATGTGCTGAAAGTGCGCGGTGAGTCTGTGAAAGCAGTGGAGCGCGCCCGTAAGGGTGAAGGGCCCAGCATAATCGAAGCTAAAACCTACCGCTATTACGGCCACAGCCATTCTGACCCGCGTATGTACCGCACGAAAGAGGAGGAAAAGGAATGGAAGGACCGCGACCCGATCAAGGTGCTCAAAGATAGCATGAAATCAGTCGGGATGCTTTCTGATGATGAATTTGACAGCTTAAACAAGGCTGCCAAAGCAAAATTGAAAACCGCCATGGACTACAGTGAACAGTCCCCGCCGCCAGATCCTGCTGAGCTGGAAACAGACGTGTTTGCTCCATCCCATTTCACGATCAAAGATATTGAAGCTGAGGCCAACCTACGAGAGAAGGTGCGCGCGGACAGCAGCATGCGTGTAATTTCCTACGCAGAAGCTATCCAGGAAGCACTGCGGGAAGAGATGATCAAGGATGAGCGTGTTTTCCTGATGGGGGAAGACGTGGGTTTGTATGGCGGCGCGTATGGCGCCAGCCGTGGTTTATTCAAGGAGTTTGGTGAGTGGCGCATTATCGACACTCCAATTTCCGAGGCGGCTATTGGCGGAGCAGCTGTCGGAGCGGCCATGGCCGGAATGCGCCCGGTGGCTGAGATCATGTACGTAGATTTCACTCCATTGATAATGGATCAGGTAGCCAACCAGGGCGCCAAGAACCGCTATATGTTCGGCGGCAAAACCAGCGTACCGATGGTGATCCGCACTGAGGGCGGCGCGGGGCGGGCCATCGCAGCGCACCACTCACAATCGCTAGAATCACTTTGGACCCATTTCCCTGGTATCTACGTGGTCATGCCTGCCACCCCGTACGACGTGAAAGGGCTCCTTAAAACGGCTATCCGTGACGATAATCCGGTCATGTTCATCGAACATAAGATGCTCTACAAAACCAAGGGGCATGTGCCAGAAGGCGATTATACGATCCCGTTAGGAGTCGCGGATATCAAACGCACTGGAAAAGATATCACCCTTGTGACGTATTCACGACAGGTGCTGCACGCGCTGGAAGCAGCCATAATCCTGGAGGGTGAAGGGATCGATGTGGAGGTGATCGACCTGCGCAGCCTAAAGCCGCTTGATACAGACACGATCACCAAATCTGTGCATAAGACGGGGCGCTTCGTTGGGGTCACGGAAGCATATGAGAACTCAAGTTTCATCAATGAGGTCATGGCTGTAGTCAATGACAAGGCTTTTGACTATCTCGACGCGCCCATGGTGCGTGTGGCAGCCGCCAATGTGCCTGTGCCGCGGGCAGAGATCCTGGAAGATCTGGCAATCCCCAATGTGCAGCGCATTGTTGCAGCATGCAGAAAGGTGGTCAGCTGATGGCTGAAGAACTTTTCATTCCAAAATTAGGCCAGACTGTTGAACAGGTTACCATCATCAACTGGCATGTCAAGGATGGTGACCAGGTCGAGCAGGGGCAGGAAGTGCTTGAGGTGGAAACCGACAAAGCGGTCTTTGATGTGGAAGCAGCCGGTGACGGCTATATCCATATTGGACCGTATAAGGTTGGC
>CBDAFG010000128.1:0-5865 GCA_965195205.1 uncultured Pelolinea sp.
CAACGAGATCAGAATCAATAGTCCGTGTATTTGAAAAAGCCGCTTCAACTGCTGGTTTGGTAATCTCATGAAAAACAACCCGTTTTACACGCTCCTGATCCAGCTCTGCCGCTTCCATCAAATGCCAGGCAATTGCTTCACCTTCCCTGTCCGGGTCAGTTGCGAGGAAAATCTCTTCAGCTTTTATTGCTTCTGCTTTGAGTTCTTTTACAATTACGCGTTTCTCGTTAGGGATCCTATATTTTGGATGGAAATTATTTTCCACATCAACTGACAATTGTGAACGAAGAAGGTCCCTTACATGCCCTACGGACGCGCGAACAGTATATCCTTTCCCTAAAAAGTTTCCAACCGTTCTAGCTTTTGCTGGTGATTCTACAATCACTAGCTTGCCTTTTCTCTTGATCTCCTTTTTCACACGCGGTGGAGCAACCAATCCTTCATGCATCTCGGTACGACCCATCCGATAAAGTTTTGTACCGCAAATCTTACATGTACCTATGGTTACTGGTGTTGACCGAGAATTAAATCCCGCTTGTGGATTTTGAATTTCCCGTTTTTCTTTACATTTAACACAATAAGCTTCCAAAACAACTCCTAATGATAATTATCTAAACCCTTTTTCTTTATTTCCTTAATAACCTGGCGAATCTTTTGAGTTTCGCCTCTCCTACATATCAGCAAAGTGTTTTTATGATCTATGACTACTAAATCCTTCACTCCCACAACCGCTACCAACTTCTCTCTATCAGTTGAATGGATGAGAATATCTGTAGAATCCACATTTATCACATGGCGAGCAAACTGGATATTTCCGTTCTGATCCGCTTTTAAAATCTCAAAAAGTGAATCCCAACTTCCCACATCTTTCCAATCCAAACCCTGCGCGGGCAATACAACAACATCTGAAGCGCCCTCCATAATACCATAATCAATTGTCTGTGGTTGAATCGTTTCCCAGATATCAACAATTTCACCAACCTGATAGTTGTCTTTAATGCGGGCCTGGATTTGCGTCAATTTTTTATGTAATTCAGGCATTTGTTTACTGAACTCACCTAAAATAGAATCAACAGACCAAATGAACATCCCGGAATTCCAATAATAAGAACCTGCATTGATATATTCTCTCGCCGTATCCAAGTCAGGTTTTTCTTTAAACTGCCTTACTTTATACCCATCTAATTCGCTGATTTTTTCTCCAACCTCAATATATCCATACCCAGTGGCCGGAAATGTTGGTTCAATGCCCAATGTGACAAGAAGCCCTCTCCTTGCTGCAATTTTTGCTTGCATTAATAAATCCTGGAAATACGGCACATTTTCAATTACATGGTCTGCAGTTAGAACTGCCATTACAGCATATGGGTCAATTTTCTGCAAATAAGCCGCAGCCATCCCAACAACAGACGCCGTCCCCTTCGGCATCGGTTCAATTAAGTAATTATGTAATGGCAACTCTGGCGCTTCTTCTCTGAGCTTAGCAAGCTGATCTTCAACAGTTACTATAAAAATATGATCAGATTTAAATAACCCGCTCAATCGATCTAAAGCTATGCGAAAGAGAGATTTATCCTTAATAATCTTTAATAATTGCTTAGGTGTATCTCTTCGAGAAAGTGGCCATAATCTTGTTCCTCCACCTCCAGCCATGATAACCGCATAAAAATGTGTGTCCATCATACCTCATAATTTTCAGATTCATCAGAAACAGATTGATACATCATATTTCCTGCTTTTCGTACAAATCCCTTTAATTCCATCATTATTAAACTCGCAGAGACTTTATCTGTTGATAAACCTGTGATTGATTTTATATCATCAATATGAAGAGGTTCATCCCGGATAGTATTCAAGAGCAACAATTCTAAATCATTTTTTGGCAGAACATTTTGCACATATCGGAATTCTGCAAATTGTTCCATATTCAAAGCCAGAAGTAATTCATTGAAATTTAAAAGCGGGACAGCACCATCACTAATCAATCTATTTGTCCCTCGGCTCCGAGGCGCATATATTGAACCAGGAACTGCGAAAACATCTCTTGACTGTTCCACCGCAAATTTTGCTGTAATTAACGCTCCGCTCTTTTCATCGGCCTCCACAACCACAACTGCCTTTGAAAGACCAGAAATTATTCGATTGCGCGGTGGAAAATTAACTGCCTCGGGCTGAGTCCCCGGATAAAATTCGCTTACCAGCACACCATGATTTCTTATTTTCTCTGATAGATCTCTGTTCTCAGGAGGGTAAATTACATCTAATCCACTCCCGAAAACCGCAATAGTCCTCCCCCCTGCATCTAATGCAGATTGATGGGCTATTGTGTCAATCCCACGCGCCATACCACTTACTACAGTTATCCCATTTGATGCTAAAAACCGAGAGAGCTCGATTGCTACTTGCTTGCCATATGATGTCTTTCTGCGAGTGCCAACGACAGCAACAGAGCAATAATCTTCATCAGTAAATGATCCTTTGATATACAGTACAGGGGGAGGATGCTTTATGGATTGAAGTAATCGTGGATAATTGTCTTGATCAAATGTGACTACTGATATATCTAATTGCTGAATCAAATCCCATTCTTTTTGAAGATCAATTTCATGGCGTAATTTCACAAACTCATTAACAACTTTTTCTGGCAATCCTGCTTTTCGTAATGATGCCGAATCTGATTTCCATGCCTCGCAAAGATCACCAAAATAATCCAGCAGCATTTTTGTCCTTACTGAGCCAATTCCACGAATCTGGTCAAATCCGATCCAATATCGCCGATCGTCCATCAACGCCACTCTTGGAGCTTCACAATCATTTTGTTGTTCTTGACATCCACTTTTTTTACAACAGACTTTATTGCAGGTATCAAGATTTCCTTTGCATCCTGGTTTTCAGGTTTGATAATATATACATCGTTTGCACCAGTGCAAATAATTTCCACAAGAAAACCAATCTCATGATCTTCTGATGAAAAAACCCGCATACCTAAAAGATCGTGATGATAATATTCATTATCTGTTAGGACAGGTAAATTCTTATCGCGAATATACATTATCTGGTTACGAAAAGAGCCCACAGAATCCACTGAATAATTTCCTTCAAAGGATATTAAATATTTTTTACCCATCCTTCTTATAGTATTAATTATGGATGGAATATGGTTTTCACCAATATACACTTGTTTTCCTTCAGTTAGTCGTTCAGGAAAATCCGTGAGCAATCCCGCCGACACTTCACCATTCAGGCCATGCGGCTTATAAATTTTTGCAACTGCCAAAAAAACAGGCTTACCGTTATTTAGCAAGCCTGATTGATTCGGTCCTTCATTTTTTTTATTTTGCATATAATTATGGTTCTACAATATCCAGAATTGCACGTTTCCCTTCGCGCGCAGCTGCAACACGTAAAAGAACGCGAATTGAATTAGCTACCCGTCCACCTTTTCCGATAACACGGCCCATGTCTTCCTTCGCCACCTTTAATTCAATTCGATAGCGGCCGCCTTCCTCAATTTCAGATACTGATACTTGCGATGGATCATCCACCAATTGCTTTGCGATAGATTCGATTAAATCTTTCACGTGGACTCCTTTATAGTTTTAACTTCTTATTCAGCTTTAGGTTCTGCCTTTGCTTTGGGTTCTGCCTTTGCTTTGGGTTCTGCCTTTGCTTTGGGTTCTGCCTTTGCTTTAGGTTCTGCCTTTGCTTTGGGTTCTGCCTTTGCTTTAGGTTCTGCTTCAGCTTTAGGTTCTGCCTTTGCTTTGGGTTCTGCTTCAGCTTTAGGTTCTGCTTTTGCTTTAGGTTCTGCTTCAGCTTTGGGTTCTGCCTCAACCTTAGGCTCTGCTTTGGCTTTAGGCTTTACTTCAGCCTTGGGTTTTGTCTCAACTCTGGATCTTTCGACACGGGTTTTTGGGTCAACAATCCGTGATTCATAGTATGCTTTTGCTTCTTCTAATATTTTTTCAATCGGTTCGCCATCTTTGAATCTTTTATATCTATCTAACAATCCAACAGAATTAAATATTTGCGTTACAGATTCACTTGGCTGTGCACCATTCTTGAGCCAATGATAAACACGGTCTTCATTAACCTTTAATGTAAACGGGTCAGTTCGAGGATTATATGACCCTAAATTCTCCAAGAACTTGCCGTCACGTGGACTTTCCTTCTCAGCCGCAACAATGCGGTAACTCGGCTGATTTCTAAAACCTATTCTTCTTAAACGAATACGTACCATGAACGCTTCTCCTGATTATTTCATATTATTTATATTTCAATTACTTTGATCTCAGAAATATAAGGGGCGTGAAAGGATCCGCTATTTCCGTAAACCACATTAATTGTTTGAGTTTGGAAGTATTATACATTTATGTTAAAAAGAAATCCAAATTCGCAAAATCAAATTTTATTAGAAATGCAAGATGCCGTCAAGGTGTATAAATCGGAGCTTTAAATAACAAATCAAGAAAGTATATTTATTTTATGAATTTCATTACTGACTCTATAATATAGTTTGATAGAATATCTGTAATGGGAAAGGAAATTTCGTAATTATGAAAATATTTTCGAGTGTTGGCATCCAGTCACCAGAGATACTGATACCGAATAACCAAATAGATTTTAATAAATGGGCAGTAGTAGCATGCGACCAATTCACATCTCAGCCAGAATATTGGAAATTTGTAGAAAAAACAATCGGACAATCGCCATCCACATACCATTTAATTCTTCCCGAAGCATATCTAGGCACTGAAAAAGAGCAAAGTCATTCTTCAAAAATCAACTCACTCATGGGAAATTACCTCAAAATGAATTATTTCCAAATGATTGATGGCATGATCTATATCGAACGATATTTTGATCATTCATTAAGAAAGGGACTCATCGCCGCCCTTGATCTTGAACAATATGATTTCACTGATGGTGCTGGGTCACTAATCAGAGCCACAGAAGGCACAATTATTGATCGTTTACCACCCCGAATAAAAATTCGCCAGGATGCTCTGCTTGAAATTCCGCATATTCTAGTATTGATCGATGATCCGGAAATGACTGTCATTGAGCCAATTACGAAATCGTTAAACAACACAAAACTTATATATGATTTTGACCTCATGCAAAATAGTGGTCATCTGACAGGTTACCATATCACTTCTCCTAATCTTGAAGACAAGGTCATCCAAGCTCTAAACAAATTAATATCGGCAGAAAATCAATCAAACAAATATGGTGTTGAGGAAAACGCACCCCCATTACTTTTTGCAGTAGGTGACGGAAATCATTCATTAGCGACAGCAAAAGCAGTTTGGGATAAGATTAAACATGAAGTTCCAAAAAATCACCCGGCTCGTTATGCGCTCGTAGAGATCGTCAACATCCACGACGAAGGTATAGTATTTGAACCAATTCACCGTTTATTGAAAAGTATAAAAAAAGACTGGTTTCTTTCGTTGAAAAACAATTTCAACAACAAATTAGATGTTCAGAAAATTTCCGACTTCAAAACATTGGTTTCTGCAGTCTCCAACAACCACACCAAAACCCAAGCATTTGGCGCTTTTGATAAATCCAACTTCTGGTTGATAAATATAAAGGAACCGAAACATTCGTTAACCGTAGGAAGCATACAGAATTGCATCGATAACCTCATTTTAAATGATCAGATCAATGAAGTAGATTATATTCATGGAGACGACACAATTCTTAACCTGGGTACAAAATCAGGAAATGCGGGAATATATTTGCCGGCTATGCGGAAAGACTCCTTGTTTCGTTCTGTGATTAAAGACGGTTCACTTCCCAGAAAGACTTTTTCAATGGGGGAAGCTTACCAAAAACGGTTTTATTTGGAGTGCAGGAAGATAA
>CBDAFG010000129.1:0-2832 GCA_965195205.1 uncultured Pelolinea sp.
GTGAGAACTTCCATTGCTGCTTGAAACTTGAATCGGGCTGTATATCTTTTTGCCATCTTATGCTCCTCATTTCTTATCTTATCTGTTTTTGAGGAGATTTCACACATTTGCGAGTGGTACTAATTTTGGGGTGCAGCACCGTTTGATGATACTATTAACACACATCTTATCAAACCGTATCGGATATTTTGTGGAGTACTTGATGAAAAAAGTTCTAATTAAAGAAATTTTAGAACAGCCGGACGTAGTCGAAAATCTTATCAAAAATGAAGCAGAACACGTAAATGAAATCTGCGCTAATCTCAAAGGGAAATTTGATTATATTTTAATCGCTGCAAGAGGAACTTCCGATAATGCAGCCCGGTATGCTCAATATTTATTAGGTTCATGCAACAACATCCAAGTCGCTTTAGCTACTCCCTCTTTATTTACAATTTATGAAACTCCACCATCCTTAGATCGAGCACTTGTTATGGGGATTTCGCAATCTGGGCAATCACCAGATATTGTTTCAGTTCTTGAAACTGCCCGTAAGCAGGGACGCCCAACAATGTGTATTACTAATGATGATTCGTCTCCTTTGGCTAATGTTTCTGATTTTGTCATTCACTTGAATACTGGTGATGAGAAAGCGATCGCTGCAACAAAGACATATACATCTTCACTATCTGCCCTTGCTTTGTTATCGTGTTTTCTCAGTGAGGATAAATCAAGATTGGAAGATCTTAATAAAATCCCCGGTAAAATCGCGGAAACACTTAATTATTCACTCGATAGAATTGATCAGACATGCCGCTATCGATATATGGAGCATTGTGTAATCATAGGAAGGGGATTTAATTACTCTACCGCATATGAGATATCATTAAAAATCAAGGAGTTAACACGTGTGATATCAGTACCATACTCTTCTGCAGATTTTAACCATGGCCCTATCGCTGCAGTAAACCAGGGCTTTCCTATTTTCGTTGTTGCCCCTACTGGAAAAATGTTCAACCATATTGTTGATTTCACAAGCAAACTAATTGATTTAGGCGCAGAACTTATTATAATCACTGACAATCATGAAATTATTAAGCGTGGCAAAGTAACTTTCAAAATTCCAAATGGTATCCCGGAATGGTTATCACCAATCACATCAATCATTCCAGGTCAATTATTTGCCCGTCAATTGGCCATTGAAAAAGGGTATGATAGTGATGAACCTGAAGGACTATTAAAAGTGACAAAAACATATTAATTTTATTAAAATAAATTGGAGTTATCTTGGAAAAATTCATAATTGAAGGCGGACATCCATTATCTGGGGAAGTTATTCCATCAGGTAATAAGAACGCAGCTCTTCCAATTCTAGCAGCCTGCATATTAACTGACGAAAAAATTACCCTTAGAAATTTGCCAGACATAAAAGATGTCAGAACTATGCGTGCCTTGTTAGAAAGTTTAGGAGTCTCGATTCACTGCATTGATCCACATACGTGGGAAATACAAGCAAAAGAACTCCATCCCGCCAAACTTGACCCCAACCTTTGCAAAGATATTCGTGCGTCTATTTTACTCGCTGGGCCAATGTTGGCACGTGAAGGGAGAATAAAACTGCCCCCTCCTGGAGGTGATGTAATTGGGCGGAGAAGGGTAGACACTCACATTCTTTCTTTGAGCGCATTAGGTGCCCAAGTGGAATACAATCGCTATTTTTCATTTCATGTTGATAAATTACTAGGAGCAAACATCCTTTTGGATGAAGCTAGTGTAACAGCAACAGAAAATACAATTATGGCTGCGGTTATGGCTAAAGGAACAACCATAATTCGTAATGCTGCTTCTGAACCACATGTCCAGGATCTCTGTAATTTCTTAAATTCTTTGGGAGCGAAAATAACTAATATCGGCTCAAACACACTTAATATAAGTGGAGTTGACAAATTGCATGGCGGAGATTTCAAAATTGGTTCAGATTACCTGGAGGTCGTAAGCTTTATTGGAGCCGCTGTCGTTTCTAAAGGATCAATCACGATCAAGAACGCTGGTAATGCTAACTTGGATATGATACGTCAGGTATTTCACAGACTAGGCGTAGATTGGGAAATAAGAGGGAAAGACGATATTTTTGTCCCACAAGAGCAGCGTTTGATCATTGAACCAGATCTCGGTAACGCAATTCCAGAAATCAGCGTGATGCCATGGCCCGCATTCCCCACTGACTTGATGAGTATTGCAATTGTTGTCGCGACGCAATCAAAAGGAACCGTCCTTTTTCATGACTGGATGTATCCAAGCCGGATGTTCTTCACGGATAAACTCGTCGGGATGGGCGCTCAGATCGTATTATGTGATCCACATAGATGTATTATTCAGGGCCCGAATCATTTATATGGCGAAAAGATGGAAGGGCCTGATATACGTGCTGGTATGGCGCTTCTTCTGGCAACCTTATCGGCAGATGGAATTTCCTCGATTCGCAATGTTGGTCAAATAGATCGTGGGTACGAGCGCATTGACGAGAAGCTTTCACACCTTGGCGCAAATATTCGAAGAGTTTAAATATAAAAGGCGTTAGTCAAACAAATCTAACGCCTTGATGACTAAATTATTCTACTTTTTGTTCACTGGCTGTTTCTAGAAATTGCTCTAATGAATCTCGCAACATTCCTTCAGGAACAGCGCCAACCTGTCGATGTAATATCTTTCCACCAAAAACAAACAACATTGTAGGAATACCTTGTACTCCATACCTTCCTGCCCATTCCTGATTCTCATCAGTGTTCACTTTTGCAACAACTAATTTTCCATCAAAATCTTTGGCGATATTATCCAATATTGGTCCAACCA
>CBDAFG010000130.1:0-6785 GCA_965195205.1 uncultured Pelolinea sp.
TGATTGTTAGCCATCAATGCTAATACATTATCAACTTTGGTTGTTTTTCCCAACGATATTAATGAAAAAATTATTGCACCAACATTTTCTTCATTTGGAGACAATTGTATTACCTCTTCATGGTAAGTGTTTTCATTATAAAGAACGGCCATGGACCTGTCGATCCATTCCTTAAGGCTTTCACATTCTAGCTTTTCATTCTTCCTTATTTCTTCTAATATTTCTAAATCGTCTTCAATAATTCTAAAATTGTGGTTTTTTATAAGTAACTCATCATTTAATCTATTTCTCTCAAGCATCGTTGTTAGGATTTTTAAAAATATTTTCGCAAACCGAGTGGTTAATCCAAAGGCATATATTAGTTTTCTGCAAATATCAATCGCAGTTGATAGATCATCTAATTCATAAGCAGCTCCACAAACACCAAGATAATGAAGTATTTTATTAATATCTTTCATTGAACTTATTTCGCGCGGCAAACTTTCCGATTGAATTCGATTCAATATAGTGAGGTAAATGTCTCGTGCTTCTTGTTGATTGCCATTTCTATTAAGTAATCTTGCTTGAATTACCGCCAGGTGATTATTTACATTATCTCCATTATTGAATTCAGCAATTATTTTCGCCGCCTTCACTTCTTCTTTGTTTTCTAACGCATTATCCGCTAAAATTAATATTCCCTCTTTATCAAAATTATCGTTATCTACTGGATTCTTTTCAATATATTCATCCACGTATGCTATATTGTCTAATATGTACGCCAGTTTAAAAGTTAATTCCTTAAGAGGTTGATTCGTTGAAAATTGATCAATACTATGCGTTGCGAAATCAAACGCATTCGTTAGTTGACCATCCTGGATTTTTAACAGAATTGCCATAATATATTGATCTGAAATATCCCTCTTCCAATTATCCGGAATCAATATATCGAAATTCTCAAATTGAATTGCGGCGGTCTCTGGATCATTTTCAATCAGGTGGATAGCTTCGTTAAATGTTTCCCCAGCTAAAACGTTTTCTTTTTGCTTTAATAGAACATCAGCTTTTATGAAAGACAAAAAAGCTGCTCGTTTTTTAGATACATCAATCAGATGCAATGCTTTTTCATAATCGTTTAATTGATAATAAATTGATGTAGATTCTATGATGTTGTTTTGGGATAAATCTTCTTTCTGTGATAAGTATTTTTCCACTACTCTCTTTGCTGATAAAGAAGACCCGCAATTAATATAATATTGTGCAAGAATAAGCAGATTATCTGGGTCAAAGCTTTTTTTCTTTTCTATTTTTGCCAAACAATTTTTGGCATCTTTATATCGTCTTTTTAATATTAAAGACTTTGCTTTCGCAATGGAAAACATGAGGTTGAATTTTTCATCCTCTTCTTCAGAATCAAGCAATGAAATAAATTCGCTTTTTTCATATAGGACATCTGTATATTTCAGGATTTTTCTTAAAGTGAGGTTGTTATCGACAATTTGTTGTTTTATTAGCTCAACCGCTTCGGTTGGAAGTTTTAATCGGCTATATGATTGAATTAACAGATCCAGAATTACTGTATGAGTGGGTTCAAGTTTTTTAGCTTTATTGAGAAAAATAATAGCTTGATCGAAATTATTTCTTCTAAAATACAAATTTCCCAACGCATAAGGAATTCTCCAGCTCTCTTTTGTATTACTAAATGATTTTTCTGATATTAAGCTAAAATATTCGTTCTCTTTTTCTCCTCCCCCTATTTCAATAATCATCATTCGTAATAACAGAGAAGGATTATTAATTCTTAACGAACGGATTAATTCTCGAAACCTATTTATTTCTTGATCGGATAACTCATTAGTTTTTCTGTAGTAAGGAAATTCCGCAAGTGAAGTCTTTAATAATATGCAACCATACGCGATAATTATCTCCTCACTAATAATTTCTCTAGCTACAAGCGAAGATACGATTCTTTCAGCTTTTGTAAATTTCCCTGCCTCAATAGAAACCTTGGCTTTTGCTTGACCAATCTTAGGTGACAAAACCCATTTGTCTTCATATGTTTGTAAAATTATTTCCGCTTCCTCAAACATATTATTATCGATCAACTCATAAAGAATCTCTTCCATAACCACTTGCTTAATTTCCCCTGTTGTTACAGAAAGGCGACGCAAGATTTCTTTATTCTCTTGGTTTTTCCCTAAAGATCTTTTTACTTTGGCATTTATTAATGCTATTTCAGGATGTTTTTGATACTTGGTGGGTAGATCATTTAAAAATAGCTGTAGTTTTTCAGCATCCTCATTTTTCCTTAGGTATTCTTCAATAAATTTTATTGTTCTTATATCCTTATTCGGTTGATTTATTACATTTGCAACTAAAGGATCTGAAAATAATTTTTCGTTATTTCTTTGTTGAAATAACGCTTTTAACGTTTGAGCTGTTTTATTATTTGGAGAATTTGATAATATCCCTTCGATTTCGTCTTGAAACTCTGCCTTCTTTTCAGCTCTCAATGCTGAAATTGCAAATTCTAATTTGTCATTATTATTGAGTTTATTTATTGTTTTTTGAACAATGAAGACATTCTGCCACAAACCTAAATATTGCAAACTTTTACAAAATTGAATTTTCTATTCTCTAAGCATATTGCTTTTTGTAAATAATATTGAGTAATATTTAACTGCTCGTCGATGATCACCAAATATTCTGGAATAATGAGCTAAAATTTTTATGATTTGGCTGTTTCCTGATCGTGAAATCAGGATTTCTTCTAATAGAAGAACAGCATCTTTTTCCAACCGCAATTTAATAAACATTTTTGCGATATCTATAGGATCTATCAAATAGCCGACTTCAGGAGAATTAATTACATTTTCTATACCTCGTTTATTTGAGTCACTGATAAATCGCTTGCAAATTTCTCTAGCTGCATCCTCATTCGAATTCATTAGGTTAAATGCGTTAAAGATATTTTTTAGATTTGGGTCATCAAAAGAATGTGCCTTATCGCCTTGTTTTTCAATAGATATGTAATTATCTAACGAATAGAGATCCTTATTATCGATTCCCATTTCCTGTGCATATAATTTCACAGGGTTAATATTCGATGATTGGATAAATAATTTTTCAGCCAAATCTTTATAGAATTGGCATTTCTCTTCATCCTCCACAAATGAAGATAAAATGCGTAATTCACTTAGATATTTTAGTTCCTCGAGTTTATCAGCGTGCAATAAAGTTGAATTGTCACATCTAATTTCTTTTTTCAGAACATCAGGATGATCTAAATACTTTTTAACCAATATTTTTGCTTTTTTATGCTCGCCAAAATTGTTAAGTTTAAAAATCAATTCCCTTAATATGTTCGGATGATCTATTAATAGATTAATATTCCTTACAAGAATGTCATCAATATGGTCCTGATCTGTTGAACAATGAATTAGAAACGAGAGAAGATGTATTTTGCTTGAATTATTTTGCACCAAAGCATTCTCAAGCTCTTTTCTTTCTAGTCCATCATTCGTGATAATCTCAAAAACCACCCCCCATTTCCCGAAAATCTCATCTTCTTCAATTTCACTTAGCCTCAATTCTTCAAAAATCACGCCCCATGTTTTAAGAGCCTGTTTTTGGCCTTTAATTTGCATTGCTGATTTATAAATATCTATAAGTTGATCTTCTGTATCTAATGAATTCCAATTATCTTCGTGATTTATTGAAAGAGAATTTGATTCTTTGATTCCTGCAGTATTTAAACAAATGTTCTCAAGAGTCCATTTATCAACATCGCTGCCAAATATATCTGCTAAACGTAAAAATTTGTTTTTATTCGAAAACAATTCCCATATTATTGGGTGGCATACCAATCGCGAAATAACGTTATTAGCGTTTTCTTCCCCCATCAATTTTTTAAATGCAAATACCGGATTGAATGCCTGATTCATTTCTATTTTTTATATGATTCTGGATACCAAATAATACGCGACAATAAAAAGCACGAACGATACGATGACCAGGAACATTCCAACCCCTGCCCTAGTTTTTGACATTTGCGTCAATGACTCTAACAATGATGACGCATTACCCATCAGATCTGAGACATCATCAGTTAATCCTTTGCCCATCAATTTTGCTGATTGGCTTGATATCTTCGAAAAGTCTCCCGTGGTGATTTTAAAAGCAAGTATAAAAAGTCCAACAATAAATGAAATCACCCCAAGGAATAAAACAATCCCCGCAAGTGTTAATACAAAATCATTAGCCGTTAATTCAAACATATTTCCTCCGTAATAGTTTCCATATGAAAATATGTTGCAATTAATGTGCCACCAGATTCAGCTTACTTTTTCCAATTCATTATATCCATCGGAAGGTCGTTCTTTTTAATTATTTCCCCATCGCAAAACAGCATTGCCCTTTCAATAGCGTTGCTTAATTCTCTTATATTTCCAGGCCATCCATATTTTATTAATACTTTTATTGCTTCTTGTTCTACGTCAATTACATTCATCCCCATTTTTAGGTTAAACTTTCTTATAAAGAATCCTACTAGTTCAGGTATATCGTTTTTCCGATCAACAAGAGCCGGAAGATGTAAGTCAACAACTTTTAACCGATAATAAAGATCTTCTCTAAATTCCCCATCCTTGATCATTTTCTTAATATCTCGATTAGAGGCTGCAATAATCTGTACGTCCACTTTGACTTGAGTTAATCCACCTACCCGCCGAAAATTGCGTCCTTCTATTGCTCGAAGTAATTTTGCCTGAATGTCAGTTGGCATTGAAGAAATCTCGTCCAAAAACAAAGTTCCCCCATCTGCGATTTCCATAAGTCCATGTTTCCGTTTTTCAGCTCCAGTAAAGGCTCCTGCTTCGTATCCAAACAATTCAGATTCAATAACTGTTGGCTGTATTGCAGCACAATTAATTGCCATGAACGGTTTTTGCTTCCTTGGGCCTGATTGGTGAATAAAGAGCGCCAATATCTCTTTACCGCTTCCCGTTTCTCCCGTTATTAAAACAGATACAGATGCACTTGCGGCACGTTGAGCTTGGTCTACGATTAATTTCATTTCTTCTGTAGAACCAACAATGAAACCATCAGTTTGATATTGAGATTTCCGTAGGTGATTTAGTTCTCGTCGCATTTGGATCATTTCAGCAGCTCGGCTTATGGATGCGTTAAGATTTTCTAGGTCCACAATAGGCTTTGTTATGAAATCATGAGCCCCATTTTTCATAGCTTCCACTGCCATTTCAATATCCCCATATCCGGTAATTAGAATTACTGGCAATCTAACAGGTTGTGAGTTGATTTCTATTAGCAAATCGGTACCTAAACCATCCGGCAAATTAACATCAAGAATAACAATGTCAGCATTTCCTTGCTTTAGAAATTTTTTCCCTTCTTTAATTGATCCTGCCTCGAGAACTTCGTAGCCACTTGCTTCTAGATATTCCGAAATATTCTTGCGGGCATTTTCCGCATCGTCAATAATTAATATTGTGTAACTCACCTAATTGTTCTCCTTAGCTGCAAATTTAAGTGCAATAGTAAATATGGTACCGCTCGTATAAGATTCAACCTCTATCATTCCACCATGAGCATCAATGATCCTTTTTGTAATTGCTAATCCCAACCCGGTTCCCTTTTCCCTGCCAGAAACAAATGGCTCAAACATTTTGCTTATTATTTCTTCAGGTATTCCACGGCCAGTATCTGCTATTTTTATTTCGAGGAAATCTGGGGAATCCTTCTTTTTATCTATTTGAATTGAGAGTTCTCCTCCCTTGTCCGCCATAGCATCTACAGCATTGTTAATTATATTCGTAAATACTTGATCAACAGATCGGATAGCCCCAAAAACTATGCTATCCTGTAGTTTACATATAAAATGCGACACTATCTTGTTTTTTTGATATTTATTTTGAAATCTTCTATTAATTCTTTCTAATAAGTCACAACAATCAAAAGGCTTAAAGTTCGATGTGTTTTGGCGAGAAAATGAAAGGATTGATTCCATCAGATCATTCATTTTGATGCAGTCTGACTGCATACGGTCAATAACCTGCAAATTTACATCTTCACTCCCTATCCTTTTTCGCACTAATTGAAGTCCGGTAGAGATATTATTAATAGGGTTGCGTACTTCATGCGCGAAATCGGCAATCACTTCACCAAGTGCAGCCTGGTTTTCTATTTTTCTAATTGTTTCCTTGGCCTTAATCACGGAAGATTGATCTGACAGAATGATCAAATTAGATTTTCCTTTTTCTAATTTAGATTCAATTACTTTCATTTCCATCGGAATACTTTTACCATCGCGGTCACAGACAATTAAAGGATAAATAATTTCAACAGGATTCTTCTTTTCCTT
Organism: uncultured Pelolinea sp.; assembly: GCA_965195205.1. Taxonomy (GTDB): domain Bacteria; phylum Chloroflexota; class Anaerolineae; order Anaerolineales; family Anaerolineaceae; genus Pelolinea. Next base: position 6,359 of record CBDAFG010000130.1, read on the forward strand.
TACCAGCAAACGCTTAACGTCATCAGTTTGAATAATATCAAACAGATTTTGACCAATAAGCTCATATGCAGAATACTTCATGACCTTTAAAAACTTCTCATTAATACTCATTATCTTATGCTGGTCATTGATTAACACTAAACAATCATTGGATTGTTGAAAGAAAACTGAATAGATGAGATTATTTTCCAACAATCTTTGATTTTCCTGTTGTTTTTTATCAAGCACATTCAAAAAATTTACAAACTGATTTATCCAAGTAATGAATAACCCCAATTCTTCTTGATATTGGGTAAAAATCAATTCATTTTCTGAAACAATTATCAATAGCCCTATAGTTTCATCACCTATCGGTATAGTTATTACAGATGCATACCCTTCCCTTCGACCTATTCGATGAATTTCAGTTATTGCACGTATTCCCGGT
>CBDAFG010000131.1:0-5439 GCA_965195205.1 uncultured Pelolinea sp.
TGCAACGCTGGCCCTGAAAAATATCAAGAAAGGTCCTGTTGATCCGGACCTTTTCGAAATTCCTCCAGGATATAGCAAGGTTGTTATTGAAAAGGCACCCGGGGGAGATAACACAAAGAGTGACGCCGAGAAGTCGGCCAAAACTGATCAGTCGCTCGTCTCTTTCTCTTCCGGGGCATTACTTGTAGAGAAAGCCCCCGAATACAGCTCCGGATGGGGCAGTATTTGGATTATGGACGAAAATCCGAAAACCGGCTGGTGTTGTTCCAAGGGCAAGATTTTGGATAATGTGTTAGTTATTGAACTTGCCGAGAAAAGTGTGCTTGAGCGCTTGGAGTTTGATACAGGCCATGCAGACGCAAAGGGGCGTGGCGCAAAGGATATTATTGTTGAACTTTCGGATAATGGTCTTAAAGAAGGGTTTACGAAAATCGCAAGCGTGTCGCTGGTTGACCGTGAGGACAATCAGAGTTTTCCGGTGACAGTTGATAAATCCGGAAAGTGGCTTCGGCTGACCATTCAAAATAATCACGGTTCGAGCGAATATACAGAGCTCATGGATTTTCGTGCCTTCGGAAAACAATTGACCAAGACACCCTTAGCCGATGTTTCCGGAACCTATGAGACTAACTATAATGACTTTCATCTCCGACAGGAGGGAACATCAGTGACCGGCTGTTACGAATATGATGAAGGTATATTAAACGGGGGAATTGAAGACCGTATCATGAAATTTACCTGGATTGAACCGGGTCAGAAAGGTCCGGCTATCATGGTATTCACTTCCGATGGAGAAAAGTTTTTTGGTCTTTGGTGGTATGAAGGAAAGGAAGATTCACCAGGCGGAATATGGAACGGAACGAGAATATCTCAAGATGTTGGCGGCTGTCCTCATTGGGCAGGTGGGGTACAGGAACAAATGACCAAGGAACTTTTAGAATTCGGGAGGGTAAGACTTTACGGAATTAACTTTGATTTTAATTCAGATATCATTCGAGATGAATCTAAGCCAACCCTGGATAAAATCGTCGCCATGCTCAAGTCTGAACAGGCCATGCAGTTGATTATTGAAGGACACACCGACTCAGACGGATCTACCGACCACAATCAAATTCTTTCCCAGCAGCGCGCGGAATCAGTTAAGTTATATCTAGTTTCCGCAGGTATTTCTTCCTCTCGACTTTTTACAAAAGGCTATGGTGAGTCCATGCCAGTCGCACCCAACACAACTGCTACCGGGAAGGCCCAGAATCGGCGTGTGGAACTGGTCAAATTGGACACTCAAAGTGTGCCGCAGCATGAAAATGTTATAAATGATATATCTCAAATCATCATTGGTAAATGGAATATTGCAGAAAACCAACGAGTATCGACAGGATCTATTATTTTTGAGGTGAATGGTCATTATGAGATGAATGAAAAATTGCACGATGGTACAGGAGTGGGTAGAAAAGGAGAGTATAAGATAGATCAAAATATCACACCATGCACCATTGATATCTGCTTGGGTCAATGTGGACAAGAAGGCTCTGAGTGGGTCACCCTTTTTAGCATCTTAAGAGTGTTGACCAGTGACAAGATAGAAATTCATAGTTCTCCTGATAGGAATTATCCTTCAGATTTTTCGGATGATAAATCTGAAGGATATACTATGATATTAACCAGAACTGAATAGGACAAGTAGACGTTTTGTTTGGCATAATTAGTTAAATTTTTGCAATAAACAAGAAAGGTTTTCTGCCGATAAAACATGACAAATGAAATGTCCACTTGTTTTTACTTAGGTGCGGTACTTGGAAATATTTTAAAATACTAATAATTACAAGGCGATACAAAATTTTATAGATGTCAGAGGGACGGTTCTTCGTGCAACCAGGCTTAGGTCGTGATATTTAGCAGGTGGAAATCCTGTCTGATAATAAGAACATTGGTAAGAACATTGGGGTCTTCACAACTTCACATGATATTGTATGCAACAAATCGGAATTGTGGAATATATCAGGTGACGAGTACGGAAAGGTAACCCAGAAGATGTTTATTATATGGACATCCGATAAGTATAAATTTCCAATGAAGATGATCAATCACATAGATGGATCAGACAACTCTTTAATGGAATTGAGAGATAGTGAACCATGGACGCCAAATGCAGATAGTTTTAAAATACCAAGCGGTTACACTACCATGGAAATGTAATAGGCGCTAATGGTGTGTGGTATAAAACGGTTACTTAAAATACTGTAGATACTGTAAAGGAATTGTATTATGAAAACAGTAATAATATTTAGTTTAACGCTCATTTTTTTTCTTGCCAGCCCTGTTTGTCAGGCACAGGAAGAAGATTTTTGCTGTGAAAGAGAAATTATGTTTGCACCGGTAGAGATGCCGGCTGAGCAGGAATGGAACACATCTAATTTTCTGGAGGCAATTTTCTTAAGTGGAATGGATTGGTCAAGACATCGTTTCAACTGTCCTATCAAACTTGGGTGGCTTGACCCTCATGGGAGAGAAATGACTGAAGAAATGATAAATGCAATAGCTACCGTTATGGGAGCCCCACCTTCAACTGAAGATATTGAACATTTTGAAAAATTTGGTGAATTGGACTATGTTTTCTTTGCCGAATTGTCCTTAGATAAAGTCGACACTATAATTGCAGGGTATTGGCAAGAAGGTTATGCAGGAGTGCCTGACTACGAAAGTGCACAGGCCCTTGGAGATTACTCTATCGACATTCGATTAATTAACACTCAGTTCAATGAAAAAGTCTGGGAAGGACATACTGTCTGGAACGGACGCGCAAATGGCTATCCAACAACCTTACAAGGTCAAACAACTCCGAACGCTGTTAGAGATCTCGGAGCCAGCATATCCCCCAGTATCGATAAACTGATTTACGATTATGAACGTAACCCAATGAACTGCGTTGTGAAGATGGACAAGGAGACGGTTTCAACCGGAGAGGAAGTCACTATCCGGCTAACAAACCTTACTGATGACAAGGGGCGTCCCTCCCGCCCCTGGCAGCGTCTGGTGATAAGCCTTGAGCAGGGAGAGATAACAAACGCCACTGAAAACGGAATAGAAGAAAAGCAATGGGTTGTGCTGGTTGGAGAAGAAGAAAGTGTGATATTAAAATATAAAGCACCCAGATTATGCCAGAAAGAGAAGGAAACCCTTACGGTTTTCAATTCCTGTTATTGGGGTGGCCCCAGACGGCCATTGCCCGGCACCCCAGCCAAAAAGAAGTTAAGTTCTAAAACATTTGATATTATACCATCACACCCTATCCAATGCCAAATTAAACCGGAAAAAGAAGAGGTGGGGGAAGGGCAGGAGATTAAAATTGACCTTTCCGATTTTCGCGATGCTTCGCAACAACCGTCACAGAAATCTAACCGCATACTTGTTCGTGCCAATGAGGGAGAAATAATCAACGGATCCAAATGTGCAGCCGGGTCTGAATACCGTGTCTTTCTCCTTGATAAGCAACCTATCACAGTACGCTACCGGGCTCCAAAGAATGATGAAACCAACACTGACAAGATTACTGTTTATAATTCCTGCGAAACTAAACCTACAGAAAAATCATTGTTGCGGGAAACCAGCCCTCACGAAAAAATCGCCTCCTGTGATCTGCGCATTATGCATTTTGCCTGGAACGGCTCACTGAGCCTGGAGGTTAACCGCAGTTTCCAATGCAATGCAGAGGAACAAACCAGCGAACTTGGCCGGCGTGAAGTAAGAGCAAATGACGAAATAACGCAAAAAGTCAATCTGACTATAAGCATGGATGATTTCGACCTTGCCCTAAATCCGGCAATAGGTGGGACCAATTTGATTGTCGATGCTTCAGGTGAAATGTACTGCCTGTTCAATGAAGATCATTTCACGGCCGGCCGCGCAGTGAAAACATGGTGTTTCAGTCAAAAGTGGATATCTCCCGGAAGTTGGAACACAAGACATGAAACCTGGTCAGGTCAGGTCGATCGGCAAATCAAAAAAGAGAATATAAACCTCCTTATTACGAAGGATATGGAACTTAACAAGGAGGCTATGCAGGATCTGCAAAAGCAGATGCAGGAGGCAGCACAAAATAATGATATGGCTGCCATACAAAAACTGAAAGGCCAAATGGTCGGCATGGTTCAGGGAAATCAAGACAATAACACCATCCCTATCCGCATCCGTATCGAGATTGTTTTTGACATCACGGAAAAGGATCTTGTTAAAATGACCTGGGAGTACAAAGGCGACGATGTTTGCCTTGAAACAGATGATAAAAACGAAAGCGGAACAAACACTATTGAACTACCTATAGCTTTTCCAATGGCTATTGAGATGAAAGGCACATATACCCGTGGTAAAGATGGCCGGGATATCATAACGGCAAATATCAACAAAACCGAAACCTCACAGAGTGATTTCTATAAAGAGATATGCCCCGACGTAATTACAACAATCAATGGACAGATCAATCTGGAAAGGCTGCGAAAATGAGAGGGTTCACAAAATCATAACTTTGTTTATTTCATCATTTATAAAATAGGATGTGTTGTCCCTATTTTTTAAAATATGGTTTGAGGACAGAAAAAGGGCAGGCTAAGGAAGATAACTTTCTCTATAGCTTGCCCTTTCTTGTTGTATTTTTATTTCTATTCAATTTTCCCCAACCCCACCTTCATCACGGAGAGTTCTTTCTGCACTTCTGAGAAACGAAGGGAATAATATTCTCTGTTCTGCTGATCAAGATTGGTAATAGTATTATGTATCTCTTTGGTATTTTCTAATATTTTTAAAAGAACTGATTCACTAAATTATGCTTTTTGTTATTTTAAAAGTCTAATCTTTAAAGGTATTTATAACCTTGTAACTAAAAGATTTCCTAAAGAGAATAAAATATTATATAATAAAACAAATTTAATTTTAATTAAAAATATAACGAATATTTATAATCAACGATAAATACCTCAAAATTTTTAAAAAGGAGTGAAGTGTTTTGATTAAAAAACAGATGGTAGCCGATTTAAGTTTAAATACCCAGATTAATGATGTATTTTTGTTAAAAAATAAAGAGTTTAAAGTAAGGCGGGATAAAAAAACTATCGATATGTTCTTTAAAATTGCCGATAAGACCGGGGAAATTGAAGCCATAAATTGGGATGTTTCTAATGATAGAGTGGAGAAATTAAGCAAGATTGTATTCGCGCGTGTTCAGGGGCATATTTCTAAAAAGAAAAGTAACGGAACCCTTCAGGCAACAATTTCTTCTCTTACCGAAACTGCCCCCCTGGATTTAGATTATTCAGATTATTTACCCCAATCAAAAGAAAATTTAGATGAACTGATGCAGAAGATTTTTTCAAAGATTGATTCTATCGAAAATTATCATTTAAAGAATCTTTTAAAGAGTTTTTTTGATGATCCAGAATTTGCAGA